>CAZYRH010000030.1:0-19783 GCA_964650395.1 uncultured Ignavibacteriales bacterium | reverse complement strand
AGGCACATGTCCAGTACATTGAACGACCGGACCATCAACTCTCTGCTCCACGTTTGCCCGCCATCGTCCGTACGCATGATAGTGGACTCTATCCCTCCGATGTAACCTACCTGTTCATTGACCAGCTTCGCGGCGATGTAAATCTTGTCAGACGGTTGATCAAGCTTGGTCCAGGTTTTGCCGCTGTCGGACGAATACGCACACATTCCCCGGGGACCAGCCAAGATGCCTGTTCTTCCCAAGATGGACAAAGTCCGCGCTGTCATTCCTTCACCTGTCTTCACGGTCTGCCAGCTTTTGCCAAGGTTGTGAGATATGTGGAGTTGACCAAATGAAAGCAAATACACTGGCCCACCGGCAGGGTACGTGATTTCTGTGTAACCCATGCCCAAAGACTTCTGCTTTGCCCAGGTTGCTCCGCCATCAATGGTACGGTAGGCCAGACTTCCAAAGGGGGCTGCGGAGTCTCTCGTCATTCCGATCACAAGCCCGATTTTGGTGTTGAACATCTCAACATCGAGAAACCAGGGAATAGTGTCTTTTAACGACTTGTTTTCCCAGGTCGAATCTCCGTCAACAGTGCGGTAAAGGGCGCCGCCACGCCCACAGACAAGGCCGAGTTTTGAATTGATAAAACTAACGTCTTCAAGGTGTACGTCGGGTGCAACCGGAAGTACCTTCCATGTTTTGCCGGCGTCATAGCTTCGGACGCACTTGCCTTTCTCAGTCACTACAAAACAGGTATCAGGGTGCACAAAGCAGATACCGGTTATGTTTTCCTCAAGAGGAGAACTAACTACTTTCCAGCCCTGGGCGTTAGCTGACGATAATAGAACCAAACACAGCCCACTGATTATGAAGTAATTTCTCATAGTGCTTTTTCGTTGTCCTTAAAGTTTTAACTTTGTACTCTTACCACCGGTACAAGTCCGGTGGAGTCAACTTGTGCCAAGATAGGTCAGGAAGTGACCCGGGTCAATGGTTGAGCTCATCGACGGCGGGAGTTGTGGTGATGACTGAAAAGGTTGTTGCAGAACTAAACAACGTATATCTGGAGTCTGATCGCGGAACACAGGTGTTACAGGACCTAAATTTCAAACTTCACGCCGGACATTCGGCTGTTATCACAGGACCGGCCGGCTCAGGCAAAACAACTCTGGTTGAGTTGCTGGTCGGGTTGAGGTTTGCGCAGTCCGGCTCCGTTGAGTTGTTTGGAGAGTATCTCAAAGCCGGGAGTGCTCGATCGATTAGGCACGTCAGGAGAAGGATCGGCGGGGTGGGTGGGATATTCGCACTAATACCTTCCATTTCTGTAGCTGAGAACATCATGATGCCGCTCGTACTGGCCGGAGAACGTCGTAAGGTGCGTCAAGAGCGGCTGTTGAAGATGTTGTCTGAGTTTTCTTTGCTGAAATGTGCTGGAGAGTACCCAAGCTCTCTGACCAGAGTGGAGATCACCTTGGTTCAGTTCGCCCGGGCTTCAATCGCACACCAACCCTTGATGATAATAGACGAACCCCTGGCAGGCCTCGATCGAGAAACCTACCAACGGATTACTGATTACTTGGTTACGGTATCTCTATCCGGCCGCTCGATGATTATCTTGAGTTCGGAAATCCTCTCTCAGCAACTCCCTAATACGGACTATTATCAACTTATGAACGGGGCTCTGTCGTGAGCAGGATGGCTCATATTTTTAGGGAACTCAGCCGAAATCTTTCCCGCAACCCCGGTACGGCGCTTGGTTCGCTGCTTTCGTTGACGCTGTTGTTTATGCTGTTTGAGCTCTACTGGGTAACGGCCATTACGTCAGCACAGTTTTATTCTCATTTGCTGTCCGATTTGACAATGGAAGTCTTTCTGACCGAGGAAACTGCCGATTCGACTCTGACCTCATTGCAAACCACGATAGCTTCCATAGATGGCGTTGAGTCAATCGACTTTATCTCAAAACAACGGGCCAGAGCCGAATTGAGCCGACTGGTGGGCGTTGACCTATTGGTCGGGTACGATTCTCTGAACCCTTTGCCGCGCTCGTTTATTCTCACTTTCTCACCGGAGTATTTGACCGCTACCACAATGGCCGATATCGAAAGTGAGATTGAAAGAATGCCTGTTGTTTCTCATGTTTCTTACAGTAAGCACTGGCTTGAAAAGGCGGAATCGGTGCGGGCGCTAATTTTGAAGATCGGGATGATATTGGGTGCAGTGATTCTGTTAGCAGCCTGGACGAGCCTGGTGAACAGTATCAGGTTGATGACGCGAGCACGGGCGGTAGGGTTTAGCCAGATGCGACTGCTGGGCGCCGGCAAGTTGTTTCTGGCTCTTCCGTTTCTCATGGAGGGGTTTCTTATCGGCGGCCTCTCAGCGGGGGTTGGATGGCTTCTGATCTTTTATGGAAAGCAAAGGATTGCCTTCACTCAGTTTGATATAGTGGCTCCAATCCTTCAAGAAATTTCGATATTTTGCGGTGCTGCCGCTTTGCTGGGAATTATCAGCGGCTATTTGGGTATCCGTAGGCTTCTGAGGTAAGGCGGTGCTAAGTTACCCAACAACCTGTTTCTTACTGGCATGGTGCCTCGTACCGGTTGGTGTGGCACAAGCGGACAAAGAGGATAACATCATCTATCAAAAAAACGATCTTGATCGGATCCAAAAAGAAGTGAAAGAATCCCGCACCAATCTCGACTCCTTGAAACAGGGGGAACTACTCGTGCAAAAAAGAATCTCCGAGTATGACCAGAAAATCCTCAGCAACAAGAAGATAGTCAGTCGTTTGAATAAACAGTTGAATCAGCTAAAAAAAGGCATAGCTGATGCTGATAACCAGCTTGAGAGAAGTCGCCTGCATCTCGATCGTACTCGCCGTCGCTTTCTGGGAAACATCAGGCAGTTTTACCTCGCTGCCCGAAAGTCGCCCGAGGTTTTCACGGAAAGCCCTAACAAGGAGTCAGAGCTCAATCGTCAGATTGTCTATTTAACCGCCCTGGCTGATTTCGAATCCGGCAACGTGGTTCAGTCTTCAACCTACCTGACGCAGTCGCTTGAGCAATTGTCTCGTCTGACCGGTGAGAAAAAGAAAGTGTCACGCCTGAAAAAGAAAAAGGAAACAGCTACAGCCCTTGAGAAGAGCCAAAAGAGCCAACAGCAAAAGGAGTTGGAACACCTGCGGAGGACAAAGTCCGAAGAGGCCGATCGCATGCTAACTCTTCAACAGGCAGCCAGAGAAATTGAACGTATAATCACACGGCTTGAAAGAGAACGTCAGGAAAGTATCTCCGCAGATCAGGGCCAACCGCTCGGGCCTTCAGCATTTGCTGCGCTAAAGGGTCAGCTTGCCTTACCGTTTAAGGGGAAAATTGTCGTTGGATTCGGAACCTCAATGGATCCCATTACTAAGCTCAAATCTTATTCGCCGGGCATTACGATCAAGGGTAAAACGGGTCAGGAAGTCGTTGCAGTGGCGGACGGGACGATTGCCTATGGCGGCAATTTGCGTGGTTACGGCAAATTCATTATTATTAATCATGATGACCAATATTACTCAACTTACGGCGGACTGGAGGAAACGTTAGTCGAGGCTAACGAATATGTCTTGGGAGGGACCAAGCTGGGTCTGGCAGGGCAGGATGGGTTGGTAAAATTCGAGCTAAGGCGTGGGAGTAAGCCGCTTGACCCGGTGAAATGGATTAGAATTGACTCCTTTTGATATATCGCAGTTCCAGGGCAAGGCCTGGAGCATACTGTCGCGGTCTTTTGAAGGCGATCGGATTTCGGGCACTTATCTTTTCCATGGCCGCGAAGGTGTTGGCCGCTGGGCGTTGGCCATTTCCCTGGCAGCGCTGCTGAACTGCGAGCATCCCGAAAGGGGAGGCTCCCAACAAGAATTCAGAGTCCCATGCGGTCGGTGTCGAAACTGTCGGAAAGTATTCTCGTTGAATTTTGAAGGGCTTTACTATGCCCTGCCGATTCCTCCTCATAAGAATTATGACGAAGCTATTGAACTGACCAATAAGGTTCTCCAAATCAAAAGAGCTGAGCCTTTCAAGACTCTCTCGTCAACCGCAAATACGCATATACCAATTTCCGTGGCGCGTGAAATCAAGAAAAACCTGTCTCTCAAAGCAGCAGAGGGATCAACTCGCATAGTACTGTTTTATCAAATGGAAAAGATGCTGGCCGCTTCTGCGGACGCCTTACTGAAGCTCATCGAAGAGCCGCCAAGGGATACGGTGATAATCCTGATTGCGGAGAGGCCGGAATCGCTGCTGCCGACAATCCAATCTCGGGCCCAGAAGGTGCGACTGGGTCGTGTTCCCGAAAGAGCCCTTACGGATTACCTCACAGAGAGGTACGAGTTGCCGGAAAAGAAGGCTAAGCTATTGTCCCGGATTTCTCAGGGTTCACTCGGGAGAGCTATTGACATGATAAACACTTCCGAACAGGAAGATTCTTCCCGAAGAGCAGTTGGATTTCTCTTATTCAAATCTTTGCTGATTGAACCATCTCCAAACATTGTCTCTCGTATGACCGACTTGTTGAGTTCTCGAGACAGGGGAGAGGCGGACGACCTTTTGGATTTGTGGCAGTCATTGATTCGCGATTGTACTTATTATGCTATTACCGGCAGCGAAGATGAGGTAATCAATGTGGACTTTATCTTGGAGCTTCAGAAATTGGCCGACTATTTTGCCGACCCTCAACTTGCCTCTCAAATGGTCGAGAATATTAGAATGACGCTTGCCGATTTGCGGCGTAATGTGCATATTCAAGGAGCGTTAATAGCACTTGCCCTGAGACTTAAGTCCAATGTATCAGGACGCAAAAGTCATTGACAATGGGTTGGTAGTAAGCTGGTCGGGAGCGATGTGATGGCTGAGTTGTATTTAGTTGAGTTCAAAGGTTTCCGCAAGGAGTATTTCTATAATACATACTATCATTCCCTTAATGTTTCCGATTACGTCATTATCCAGGCCGAGCGAGGCGAAGACATTGGGATGCTGAAGAAAAAGATTGGCATTGAAATGGATTTTTCCCACACGACAAGGCCGCGCTCAATCCTGCGTCCAGCCAGTAAGGAGGACGTAATCGAACTTGAAAAGATTAGGGAAAAAGAAAACGAGCACAAGAATGAGATCATAGACTTTATCCATAAGCATGGCTTACCAATGAGGGTTATCGATGCGGAATGCCAGTTTGATGGCAGCAAGATGACAGTGTACTTCACGGCTGACCATCGGGTTGACTTTAGAGAACTAGTAAAAGATATTGCCGCTCACTACAAAACTAGAATCGAACTGCGCCAGATAGGAGTGCGGGATGAAGCCCGACGCATCGGTGGCTTCGGCATATGCGGCAGAGAGCAGTGCTGCAGCAGTTTCATGGTAGAATTCGCTCCGATTTCCACCCAGCAAGCTCGCGAACAGGACCTACCTTTGAATCCGTCCAAAATATCTGGCAATTGTGGTCGGCTTTTGTGCTGCTTGCGCTATGAGGCTGAAATCTACGCCAAGTGCAAGAAGAAGTTCCCCCCACCCGGTACGGGGGTGAAAACAAAACAGGGTGAAGGAATAATTGAGCGAATAGATGTCTTCAATGAAGAAGCTATTGTCCGGCAGCCTGAAAATATCTTCTTCAGAACCAGCGCAGCAGATATTCTGAGTAGTTTTTCTCCATCGACGCCAGAGGTTATTGGCAGCGTTGTGACCGAGTTTGACGAAGGGGACCTTGAGGATGAAACCAAAGAGGAATTGAAAAAGTTAGAAGATTCGGGAAACGCAGACTAATTATTGACCTGAGGGGATATGACCTATGCCTAGACCTTTGTACGTCACAACACCCATTTACTATGTAAATGATCGACCCCATATAGGACACGCCTATACGACCATTGCAGCCGACATGATAACGCGATTTCATCGCCTGGCTGGACGAGAGTGCTTTTTCCTGACAGGTACAGATGAACACGGTTCCAAAGTTGCCGAAGCTGCAGCTAAAGCCGATCTTTCGGAAATCGAATTCTGTAACCGGACTGTCGAGACTTTCAAAACGGCCTGGAAGAACCTTTCAATTGAGAACGACTACTTCATTCGCACCACCTCCAAACGACATGAGCAGGCTGTGCGGAAGATTCTTGACGCCATGCGTAAAGCCAAAACGGATGAAGGCCGGGACGTCATTTACAGCGGTTACTATGAGGGTCTGTATTGCACCGGCTGTGAGAAGTTTCTCACCGAAAAAGAACTTGTTGACGGACTATGCCCCCTTCACGAACGCCCTCCGGAAAAGCTAAAGGAAAAAAACTACTTTTTCCGCCTCACGGCGTTTCTGCCACAAATCAAGGAAAAGATTGAATCCAACGAATTAATGATCCTGCCCGATGAGCGCCGCCGCGAAGTTTTGGGTCTGATAAACCAGGATTTGCCCGACTTCTCGCTTTCTCGCGAAACGGTCAAGTGGGGGATTCCTTTATCGTTTGATACATTGCAATCGGCCTATGTCTGGGTGGATGCTCTCAGCAACTACATTTCCGCTATCGGATATGCTGACGATCAAGCCATATTCGACAAGTGGTGGAACGGTGGAGAGGTCGTTCACCTCATGGCAAAGGACATTCTCAAGTTCCACTGTCTCTATTGGCCGGCCATGCTGATGGCCGCAGGAGTAAAGCTGCCGGACACTATTTACCTGCATGGTTTTTTTACCGTTGACGGTAAAAAGATGTCAACGACTTTGGAGAACTTTATTGACCCTAACGATATGGTGGCCGAATTCGGTCCAGACGGAGCGCGATACTTATTAATGACGCAATATCCTTTTGGCGTAGACGGCGACGTCAAAGCCAAGCGGTTCGTGACGCAGTACAACTCTGACCTGGCCAATGACCTGGGGAATCTAGTCTCTCGGGTGGCCAAGATGATTGCGGTGAATTTCGATGGTGTCTTGCCTGAACCAAGTCGTGAAATCGAGGGGCTGCAGCAACTGATGGAACAGGTTGAAGCTTTGCCTTCGGTTGCGTACGGCTATGTGACGCATTTCGAGCTGAGACGGGCGATTTCTGAGGCAATGAATCTCGTAAAAGCAACCAACAAGTTCTTCAATGATCGGGAACCCTGGGTTCTGGCCAAGGAAGGAAAAAAGACCGAACTGGGCGGGGTGTTGTATACCTGTTGCGAGGTCATTCGCATCGTGTCGATCATTCTCTACCCGGTCATGCCTAACAAGATGTGCGAAATCCGCTCTGCCTTGGGTTTGGATAACAGCACGTTGACTCTGGACGATGCCCGCACCTTCTTCGACCTCAAGCCCGGTGCCAAAATCGTGCTCAAAGACATCATTTTTCCCAGGCTGAAGGCCCGCCAGCTGCAGGCCGCGGCTGCGTCCATACAAGACAACGAAGGGCGTGTTGCGGGGACTCTCTTGGATATTTCCGAGTTTGCCAGAGCCGATCTGCGGGTGGCCGAGGTACTCAAAGCCGAGCGGGTTGAAGGAGCCAATAAGCTGCTCAAACTTCAGATAGACCTTGGCCCTGAAAAGCGCCAGATTGTTGCCGGTGTGGCTGAGCATTATTCTCCTGAGAAGATCACCGGCATGAAAATCATCGTGGTGACCAATCTGAAACCGGTTGTCATTCGCGGCATCCAGTCCAACGGTATGCTGCTGGCAGCAACTTCCGGCAAAAAACTGGTTCTGCTCACAACCGATGGCGACCTGCCCGCAGGCGCCAAAGTCAATTGATGATAGATTCCCACTGCCATCTCGATTTCGATGCCTTCAACGATTGCCGGGATGAGGCTATTAACGAAGCCCGATCAGCCGGTGTGAATACGATTGTCAACATCGGGGTTGACCAAACCTCCTCAGTCCGGTCGGTCGAGCTGGCTCATACCTATGATTCTATCTACGCAGCGGTTGGGGTGCATCCTCATGATGCTAAAACACTCGATGATGAGGTTGAGCGGACGATCAGAGATTTGGCCGGTCAGGGAAAGACGGTGGCGATTGGTGAAATCGGGCTCGACTTTTATCGCAACTTGTCGCCCCATGACATTCAGCGAAGAGCCTTTTGTCGCCAGATAGAGCTTGCCATCGAGCTCAAGATGCCGATTGTGATTCACACCCGTGAGTCGTTTCAGGAAACAGTTGGCATCGTTAAAGATTATGCTGCTGATCTGACCGGGGGGGTTTTTCACTGTTTTCCGGGGAGTATCGACGATGCTCTTGAGGTCATTGCTTTAGGTTTCGTGATTTCCTTCGGTGGTATCATTACGTTCAAAAATTCCAGGATGGCTCGTGTGGCAGCCGAGGTGCCGTTGGATAAGGTTATTTTGGAAACGGACGCTCCTTACTTGACCCCTGTGCCCTATCGCGGGAAGCAGAATCGTCCCGCTTATGTGAAATATGTCTATCAGAAACTGGCGGAACTCAGAGGCCTTCGTGTGGAAGACGTGGAGAAAGTTGTCGACCGTACGGTGCAAAAGCTCTTTGGACTGGTTGACTTTTTCGGAAGCTGATCCATGTCCACCTATCACGCCAAGAAAAGACTGGGGCAGCACTTTCTTAAATCGCCTGAAATTGTCCATAAGATACTTGAAGTAATACACCCCAGAAGAGGAGAAGCGATAGTAGAAATAGGTCCCGGGCGAGGTGCGCTTACTCTTCCTTTGGCTCGGTCGGGTGCCAAGGTGATAGCGGTCGAGTTTGACCGTGACGTCACCCGCTATCTGAATAAGTTGGTAAGAGGTTTTGACAACGTGACGGTTATCAACAGGGACTTTCTGACGTTTGAACCTGACAGCGTCGGATTGACACGGTTCACGCTCGTGGGAAACCTGCCGTTCAATATTACCTCGCCGGTAATAGAGTGGATGATCAGGAACCATCAGAGGATTGACGGCGCTTGCCTAATGGTGCAGAAGGAAATGGCGTTGAGGCTGGCGGCCTCTCCTAAAAGTAAAAGCTGGTCGCCGCTGTCGATTTTTACTCAACTTTATTTTCAGGTGGATCATTGTTTTGAGGTTACCCCTCGGCACTTTAACCCGAAACCGCGAGTTACCTCAGCGGTCATTAAACTTACGCCCAAAGAGAAAGATTCTTTAGAGCACTATGCGCAGTTTGAAAAGGTTGTGCGGGTGTCTTTCCACAGCCGCAGAAAGCTCTTGCTTAATAATATTGTGCCGGACATTATTCCCCAGTCGCAGATGGCGCGGGAGATACTTCGAAAGTTGGGTCTGCCAGAGAATTGTCGCGCTGAACAGTTATCAGCGAAGCAGTTTTTGACATTGACGGACCGTTTAACAGTGCTTAAGATAATATAAATGCGCATCACCACATACAGTAGAGCAGGAATCGGGGACTCCTATCTGCCTTTGGCGGATGTCGGAGACACCTGCCCTGCTGGTATTTGTTTTGTTACAATGGGAAATTTATATTAGAGAATCTATACAAGGAGGGTATCGTGCCTCTTTTATCTGTAAATCTTGATATGGTTGCGGCCATGCGGGAAGTCAACCGGTTTAACGATCCGGACCCGGCTCAAGCAGCCGTCTTAGCGGAGCTGGCCGGTGCTGACGGAATATCGATCCGGCTTCGGCGCGACCGCAAATATGTCCACGAACGCGACCTGTATCTTTTGAAAGGTATTGTCAAGACCAAACTGACACTGGAGATGCCGCCAACAGACGAAATTATCGAACGAGTTCTACAGGTAAAACCTTGGATGGTGATCTTCGTAGCAGACCATGTTGACAGCAACAAACCCACCTCACCCATAGACTTCTTTTCCGCCCCGGTGGATTATGGCGACATCACCGAACGTTTCAAGGGAGTAGGGGTGAATGTCTGTTTTTTTATCGAGCCGGAAATTGATGAAATCAAAGCCGCCTCTAAGGCTGGTGCGATGGCCGTGTTTATCAACTGCGCTGGTTATACTGAAGCAATGACTGTGGAAGAAGCGCAGGCTGGACTGGACCGTATCGACCGAGCGGCACAATCGGCTTCCAAAATGAACCTTGCCGTTCATTGTGGGTGCGGCATAAACTACAAGAATATCTCCCCGCTTGTGGAACTCGGATATATCGATGAGTTTGTGGTCGGCAATGCCGTTTGCTCCAGAGCAATGCTGGTCGGATTTGAACGCGCCGTGCGGGAGATGCTCTCGCTTATTCGAGCCTCGCAGCGCAACGTGTAGTAGGCTTGATGTTCGCAAATGACAATAAGGAAAGTGTAACGCTTCAGATAAAGGCTCCGGTCACTATGAAACCTGAGCGGCTGGATCGCTATCTGGCATCTCACCCAGAAATAGACATCACACGTACTCGAATTCAGAAGCTAATCGATAAAAAGTTGATATTGGTTGAAGGTGATGCTGTACCCAAGAATCACGTGTTAAGAGGCGGCGAGACCATATTCATCACTATACCACCCTTGCCCAAAGTAGATATAATTGGCGAAGATATTCCGCTTGATATAGTCTTTGAAGACGAACATCTGACCGTTGTCAATAAACCGAGAGGGATGGTGACACATCCGGCCGTTGGAAACTACAGTGGTACGTTAGTCAATGCGTTGGTTCACCATTTTGAAAAGCTGGCCCAGGGATCGGGTTATGAACGTCCCGGCATTGTCCACCGCCTTGACAAAAATACCTCCGGGCTGATTCTGGTTGCCAAGACTGATGACGTCTACCTCAAGCTCCAGCAGCAGATGCAAAAACGCGAAATCAAGCGTACTTATCTTACCCTTGTCTGTGGGCACATGCGTGAAGAAAAGGGTGTGATTGAATTGCCGATTGGCAGATCATTGAAAGACCGCAAGAAAATGGTTGTTACCAATGTCGCCAGCCGAGAGGCCAAGACCAGCTATAAGCTAATCGACCGCTTTCGCTCCTACGACCTTTTAGAGGTATTGCTACACACCGGGCGGACTCACCAGATACGTGTCCACTTTTCGCATCTCGGCCATCCCGTTTTTGGCGATCCGGACTACGGTGGCCGCCACAAATGGATGGGGGGTATGTTCGCTCCCGAACGACAGCTTGGCAAGCGCCTGCTTGACATCATTGACAGCCAAGCTCTGCACGCAATGCGCCTTGAGTTTGTCCACCCTGTCAATAGGCAAACGGTGCTTTTCAAGGCCGATGTGCCACAGGATTTCAAACAGGTGTTGGAGGTGTTGGACAAGGAGGGACGGTGAGAACACTTGTATCTGAGAGAGAGACATATTATATAAGATCAAAGAGCCCTTGACTCCTATGAAGAGTCCATGGAGACAAACTGACGTTTCACTCTATCAGCCTGCGGGTGATTTCTTCTGCCAGCATGATGCCTTCGTCAGAGAGGCGGAGCATGTCCTTGTCAGGAAGTAAATGGCCGGATTCGACCAGCATGCGATACTGTCCCCGGTTAAACCGCGTTTCAATCGGAACTCCAAACCGCTGGGAGAACTGAGAGCGACTAATTCCGCGTGAGGTGCGCAGGCCCAGCATGATCGCCTCGCTCATTCGATGTTCAACACCGGTTTCATCAAGGACGCGAGGTAGCTTTCCGGCTTTCAATTTATCGATGTAGGTATGCAGATTAGAGATATTGGCATGGTACTTTCCGTTTATCAGTGAATGGGCTGATGGCCCCAGACCAAGAAAATCGTTCCCTTCCCAGTAGCTGAGGTTGTGTTTGCACTCGTACCCCGGCTTTGCAAATGATGACACTTCATAGCGCACGTATCCGGCCTCAACTATTCGCTCACAGCCGCCTCTATACATCGCCATTGTCAGCTCAGGGTTGGGCATTTTCAGTGACCCGGAAGCGACTTTTGCCGCCAGCTTTGTCCCGGGCTTGAGAGCGAGTTGGTAGAAGGAGATATGAGGCGGGTCTAAATCGAGAAGCTGGTCTACATCAGCTGCAAGAATTTTACTGGTCTGTTTGGGTAATCCAAAAATCAGATCAGCTCCGAAGTTAGTATAGCCGAGGGCATTGGTGTAGTATATGGCTCGAAAGCAGTAGTGGGGATTATGGGCGCGATTGAGAATCTTCAATAAGTAGTTATTGAAAGTTTGAATGCCGAAAACAGGGCGATTCACGCCCAGCTCTTTAAAGGCGGTGAGATTCTCAAGCGTGGTAGACTCTGGATTGAATTCCACCGTCAACTCGACGCCTTCTGGAACCTTGAAGTAACGCTTTAGATGTTCCATCCAACCGGCATAATGGCATAGAGTAGTAAGTGATGGTGTGCCACCACCGATATAAATAGATGAAACTTCCGTGTGGCACTGAGCATACTGTGCGGCGGCCAACTCCGTTTCTATCGTCAGAGCCTCATAGAACTGCTCTTCCAGCCCACTTTCGTAGAGCTCCTTATAGAAATCGCAATAAGAGCACTGGCAACTACAAAACGGGAAATGAACGTACAGGCCTAATGGCATGGATTACAGAGGAGTGCCAAGGCGGTCCCAACAGACGCGGGATGGGAAATTAAACAGCCCGTATCCCAGCCATTGAACCGCATTGATGACGTATGGAAACTCCCACTTGGGAGCCTCAGGATCCGGTCTCCAGGACCAGTAGATGAGAACCGCTTTGCCTTTAATGTTTTCCCGTGGAACAGGACCCCAGAAGCGGCTGTCGCGGCTGTCGTCGCGGTTGTCGCCTATCACAAAATACTTCCCTGGCGGCACTTTGTAAGGACCGAAATTATCCCTGAATGATAGATCGCCAGGAATGATTCTCTTGTCAACGTGCTTCGAGTACACAGGAATCTGGGCCACTTGCTCATCGACATAGAGCACCTTGTCAGCAATCTGAACCGTCTGGTTGGGGAGAGCAACAATTCGCTTGATAAACTCTTTCTCAGGGTTGTTGGGATACTTGAAGACAATGATGTCGCCCTGCTTGGGAGATCCGCCATATTGATAGGCCAGCTTGTTGACAAAGATGTAATCTCCTTCTAACAGAGTATCATCCATTGATCCCGAACTGACCCTGTAGGCAGACACCACGAATATGCGCAGAAACGCTGCCGCCACCAAGGCAATAATGGCGGTTTCAAGATATTCCCGCCAAAGCGGCTTCTGCTTGCGCCGGTGCAGGACCTTGCTGACTTCTTTTTTGCGTTCGGCGCGCTGTATATCCTGGATGAGGAAATCTTGATCCATACTTAACAAATTATCGGTTATGCCCTACTGTTTCTTTAGCCTGCAGAGCGCCCACACTAACTTAAGTATAAGATTCTCTTACAGATAAGTCAATGCAAATACGCTGTAACGACAGCTTAGAGAGAGGTTTTTGACGGTATTTCGCAGAGATAGGTGAGGCCAAGATAGTACGACCTGCTTTCGAGCTGTCTCGGCTGAAACTTAAGAAGAAAAATGCCGTATTCAGTAAAAGGGAAATGCTCAAGACACCGGGTAGGCTGTCTTAGAATAAAAGTTGTTAAGGACATGCTATACCCTTTGCTTGTAGAAAACATGAAGAACGAATACTTTTATATATGAAACAGCTTCGGGTATCAAGGCTTATGTTTTGTAGTTTTTTAATTGACTGTGAAAATCCGTGGGACGGTGCTACGTCTACGAACTCCCGACGGAGTATGATCAGCGCGGCTCGTGCCATAAAAATTCTTGTAGTGGCAGCTTTGTCTGCACTGCTGGCCTATAGTTTGCCTGTTCACTCCTGGGCGCAATCAACACTACCGCCAGAAGAGCTCATCGAAGGAGGACACAAGAAAGTAACAATCACACTCAGTCAGGATGCTTTGCGTCTTGCTGATGACTATCTCGATGTCTTGCAACAGCTCGAAACGTTGACTCACTCTTATACGGGCTTTTTCCAAACGTTACAAAGCAAGCTAAGCGCGGACGAGCAACAGAGTTTGAATCTCATTTCCGTCAAGCTGGAGGAGGGTAGTTACGTTGAAAACTTAGATGGCCTGCAGGCAGATGTCACAGGTCTATTGCAAGCTTTGGCAGCAAGGGAAAATGAACTCAAAGATAATGACGAAAGAGTCTACAGACTGTCGCGAAGCCTTCGCCAGGAACTTGAAGCTCTGAGGGGCTTTCTTCAAGAGGATGTGGTGATTCGGCTCCAGCAGAATAGAAAAATGTCCCAGTCTATCCGGGCTTACCTGCGGGAGAGAGAGGGGGCGAATTCGGCAGAAGTAAGCACAGAACAACATGGCAATGTAATAACCGTGATTGTTAACTATCCAGATACAACCATACAATATCGGCATCCGACTGATAAGAAAGCTTTTGTGAGTATTAATGAGAACTTCTCTCCTCCCTCAGTTCCTCATCCGCCTATGATCACTATTAACCGTGACCTGCGGTTTGTTCACAAGCGAGGAGGAATAGGCGTCGTCCGGGAGCTTGTTGACAGTATCAGCGTTACCTCGAACTTGGAGCCGATTCATATCACCAATCCTATCGGTGACATGGAGATTTCCGGCTGGGATCAAGGTAAAGTTCTGGTTCACTCAGAAATCGAGCTTTCGGCTGGCTCTCGTGAGAGAGTCAAAGAACTTTCTCAACAAATTGAACTGCAGCTTTGTCCAAAAGATGATGGCATCTGCGCTGAGCTTGTCCTGCCAAATATCACCGATCCCCAAATTAAAATTCTAAACTGCACGTTTCAAATCAGCGCCCCTAAAAACAATCCCCTCGTAGTCCATAATTCCTTTGGTGATGTAATGATACGTGAGATACACAACGATGTGAATCTAAACGCCAGCAACTCACGTGTGACTATGAAAGACATCAATGGCCATACGGAAGTTGTCAATTCTATGGGGAAGGTAGATCTATCAAACGTCACGGGTTTTATCAGGGTGACCAACTCCTTTGGTCCGGTAAAAGTATCGCGTTGCAGCGGGGATATGGAGATTGAGAACTCCTTCTCATCGATCAGTCTGACCCGTTGCGAGGGGAATGCTGTTATTCGCAGTAGCGGACACGTCGAGATTCTCCGTCATTCGGGCTCAATACTGATAGGAAATACTAACGGCGAGGTTGTGGTGACGGAGTTGGATGGTGATCTGACTGCTCAGAACTCTTATCAGTTGCTGTCGTTGCAAGACATCTTCGGTTCGGCCAAAGTGGAAAACGCCAATGGCGCCATTGAAGCAAAAAACATCCACGGAGAATTTTCAGCAAACAACTCCTTTGGCCCGATATATGCCAGTTTGTTAACAGGTCCAATCCACTTTGCTTGCCAAAACGGCATTATTAACCTGACGGTGAGGAGCGGTTTGAAAGGGCCGTCCTCAATAAGCTCATCTTTTGGCGCTGTTAAGCTGGTTGTATCGCCGGATTCAGATGTCCTGTTCATAGCTACTACCGTCGGTGGAGATATTCAAAGCCATTTCCCGATGGCTATCGAAGAGGAGGGAGCGACGAAGACGGCTAAGTTCTCCTTTGGTGAAGGGAAGAACTCATTTACGGTTTCAGGGAACAATTCCACCATAATTATCAGTGAAGCCAGGTGAACCTTCTTGGGAATGGTTTACTAATGCAACGGCGCCTGGCCGGGTGTGTCAATGGTGTCTGTCTGGCTCAGCGCCGCCTTCAGTATATTCAAGTGATATAGGAGGTTGAAACAGGAGGCACTACTTTTGTGAAGGGGGCGTGTTAATTTCAGTGGGCTCTTTCCAACTTCGAGGCTATGTCATAATTATGAATGTTAACCATGTAAGTTCCATAAACTGTCTTTGCGAGGAGCGTAGCGACGTGGCAATCTCTTGTTACAAAAGCAATTGCACCACTGAGATCGCCACGCTCCCTTCGGTCGCTCGCGATGACGCTGTATTGCGACACACCCTCTTCGCTTAGCGATGAGCCTTACGTCCGCCGCCAATCGGCGGGAGACAAGCCCCCTCCCTACGCGAGGTGCGGTTTCTATCTTTTGTCACGACCTCACTGCGGCTTCTGCACTACTTCACTCTACCAGCACCTTCTCAAGTCGCTCAACGATGTAGTCGGCGTCGTTTTCGGTGAGTATCAGTGGAGGGGAAATTCGAATGGTGTGGCCGTGGCTATCGTTGGCTAAAAGACCTAAGTCGAGCATCTTGCGGCAGAATGACATAGCGTCGCCGCTTTTTACCTCGATGCCGATAAACAGGCCGCGTCCCCTGACCTCTTTAACATGAGGTGAGCGGGCAGCTATTGCTTCAATCTTCTTTTTGAGATAGGCACCGACACGAACGGAATTTTCAGGCAGTTCTTCATCGATAATGACATCAATAGCGGCGTTGCCGGCCACCATTGCCAGAGGATAGCCACCATAGGTAGAACCTTCCCGTCCCGGTTGAAAAACCATGTCCATTATATTGGCATTTGTAACGAAAGCCGATAGTGGGACAAGCCCGCCGGAGATGGCTTTGCCTAAAATGATACCGTCCGGGATAACGTTCTCATGTTCGAAGCAAAACATCTTACCCGTTCTGCCAAGCGCCACCTGAATTTCATCGAAGATCAGCAGCAGGTCGTGTCGATCGGCGATTTCGCGTAAGCCTTTCAAGAACCCATCCGGTGGAATGTTCATACCGCCTTCTCCTTGCATCGGTTCCACAAGGATGCCGCACGTGTTGGGATTGACTGCCTTTTGGACGGCGTCAAGATCGCCGTACGCTACTGAGACATACCCGGGCGTAAGCGGTCCAAATCCCTTTCGGTAGTTTTCTGACGAGGAGAATGAAACGATTGTAATCATGCGTCCGTGAAAATTGTTGTGGAAGACAATAATCTCCTGCTTGCCGTCAGGAATTCCTTTGGTATGATAGCCATAATACCGAGCTGCCTTGATGGCGGTCTCAACCGATTCAACACCGCCATTTTTGCATAGAACCTTGTTGCCGTTGTCGCCGAAACGCGGCCCAAGCTGGGGCACCAGTTCGGCCAGCTTCTTTAAAAACAGCCCGCTGCTGTCAGTGTAGACCACGTTGGAAACAACTGAAGCGTAGCCGCCTTGCACCGCCTCGACCAGCGCCTGAACGATTTTCGGATGGCAGTGCCCCTGATTGGCGGCTGAGTATGCCGCCAGGCAGTCCAGATATTTCTTATCACCGAGGCTGTAAAGCCAAATTCCTTCCGCCTTGCGAACTACCAGATTCTGGCGGCTGTAGTGATGTGCTCCAAAAGCTTTATTATAATTAAAAATAATTTCATCGGGTAGTTGTGAAAACCCAATGTTCACCTTGTTGACAGTGTTCATATTTGACATGATATATCCTTCTCAATAGCGGGTTAACTGTTATAGTCTACATTAATATATAATAACTGATGATCCTATGAAACTCAAGCGTATCGTCATAAAAAATTGACCTGGTTGACGGAACTATCCATTTGAATAAGCGGAAAAGTATTGTGAGCATGGTTGTAAGGCATCTGGCCAGGCCCCATAAATAGAAGCCTGGCCATGCTTGCCACGTTATGGACAGATCGGAGGCGGCCAACCACCTCTGAACAGGTAGTCAACCAAGTAGGTTAGATCAGCTACGTTAATCTCCTCTAACAGATTGCCGTCGACATTTCCTTCTTGTAAACACGGAGGTGGAAAGCCAATCCTGTAAAGGTAATCGACCAAATAAGTTAGGTCGGCGATATTTACTTGATCATTGGGATCGCCATCAACGTTACCCCTGATGCCAATACAGCAGCCGGTTCTTACCTTTACCTGCCCGGCAACGGATGCAATAGAGTAATCCAATACCGAACCATAGTAGGTAGGCAGATACCCACCGTAACCGTCAAGAATAATCGGGGCAGTTTGGCCTGGAGAAGCCCCGGGGTCAACTTTCATATAAAGCTTAGCAATGTCTCCCTGGCCAGGGGCAAGTTCTGGTGGAGTGTCCGTGTAAGAAGATATGAGCCTGACGGTGAACCGCTTGTTAGATGGATCGTAGTGAGTATACTGTTGTATTTCGAAGTAATCAGTGCGACAACCAACCCTTGAAACGGAATCGCAGGTTAAATTCAAATCACCCGCGTACTCAACCGGAATGTCTATAATCTGAACCGGAACACTGTTGTAGGCCGATATAACGATTACCACTGTCTCACCCGGTGCTCCGGAGTTAGAGTCGGCCATCATAGTGTCTGCCACAGCAGATATATAGCCATGTTTGGTCAGAGAACGGATGTCTCCATTGGCGTCAATCTGAAGCGTAACATCGTGCCAGCCTCTATTCTGATAAACATGGGTTGGAGATTGGATAAAGGCCGAATCACCATCGCCAAAAGCCCATGTCCACGTATTAACATCCAGAATAGATGAACCTTCGAAGTGGACTTCCAGCGGGACCCATCCCCAAGTTGTGTCTGCTTGAAAATTGACTCCCACCTGACTCAGGGCTTTAATACAGAAATTGGCCGTGTTGTTAAAGTCGTAAAGGTCCAACCACTCTGAGCCGCTCCGGTAATAGCTTTCGCCGGGGTTGGAGGCTGACTCCACAGTGGCGCGATATCGCGCACCCAGCAAGACCGAGACCTCAGAGGTTCGGTCGTACGCATGACCACCCCCCGAGAGTTGCACATAGACATAGAATTCGTCACCTTGTGTAAGGTGAAGGGGTGGGTCGAAGTCCACGGTGTGGAACCCCGTATAATCGATAATACCGGACTCCGTTGCCAGTTCATCCAACAGTTCCCCGCCTTCGAAACGGTCGTATATTTTTACCGTGTAGCTCACATTGTCAGCGGCAGTGTAGAAGCTCACAGCTTGTAGCAGCTCGCCGCCCCCGGCTGTAAAGGCATTGAAGGCTTCGGTGCAGTCTTCCTTCGAATCGCGCCAACCGTGGTAATCGTGATAGTAGATGTGGTCGTAGGCCAGGGGTTCAACGTCCTGGAAGGAAACAGCGCCCATCTCGGGGTGCTGGCAACAATGCTTGTCGTAGTAGGAAATCCAAAAATAACCGCTGTAGCCCCAGCCGCTACCCCAACTGTTCTTGCAAAGCCACGCGCCAGGCTGTGGAGCAGGAGTAGTAACGGCGTTATCCCAACCTATGATGGTAATTGCGTGGTTAGGATCATAGGAACTGGAAGGGGGTTGATAGTGTCTGTAATTAGACATAAAAGAGCCGCTGTAGCACATACATGTGCCGATGGCACCTTCCGTCATGATTATATTCTTGATCGTGTTAATGTTGCTCAGGTTAGACCCGGCAACGAACCACTCGACGTCCCGTGGATAATAGTAATGGTAACTGGGATCGGACCTGGCTGGAGGTTCCTCGAATGACTGCCCATCGATATCCCGTACTGCGCCCTCTCCCCGTACAATATATGCTGAAGACACCAGGTAATCTCCCCCTTCATGTACTACCAGCCCGCCCCCAGTGGGTGGATCAGTGTCGTCATTATTGTTTTCATTGAACCCATTCCACCAGTCGAGGTGGTATTCCGCTAGATTTGGCTCGCCGCTCTCCCCAGCCGTTGCCCAGTTGCCGGTCATCAGGAGATTACCTTCCATAGAACCCATAGTTCCGTGAGTCCAGCAGGTGCCACCTTGCTGATTCTTAACTGAAGTTACGTAGTTTTCGCCGCCCACATTGCGCAAGTCAAAGCTGCTTGGTGGATCCGCAAGGGATGTCCCGTAGGCCATAGCGAACACAGATACCAGAATAAACAATCCGGCCTTTTTCATACTTCCTCCGATGTTGTTAGTGTATTTCTCAGATTATTTAAACGTTCCATTAAAGAAGTAACCTGTCCAAGTGTATTCTCATTGTCAGTACTTTTATAATATATGAAACATTTACTATTTCGTCAAGTCCGGAAAACAAATGGTAATATTTC
>CAZYRH010000029.1:2466-20383 GCA_964650395.1 uncultured Ignavibacteriales bacterium | reverse complement strand
TGGCTGCCATTCTACGAACGAACCTATGAGAAACTGTCGAACGAGACTAAGAACAAACTCTTGTCAATCAGCGCCGCCACTGTTGACCGACGGCTGGCCCCAACCCGCGCCAAGACTCGCCCCAGAGGCCTCGGCGTCACCAAACCAGGCCGCCTGCTGCGTCATCAGATCTCCATCCTGGTGCGATACTTCTCCAATCGTAAACCAAAAGTGAAGTTCACCAGATCGCGACCGTACAAGAAAAACGACAACGCCCATGTCGAGCAGAAAAACTGGAGCTACGTACGACAATTACTCGGATATGACCGCCTGGACAACCCCCAACTGGTCGAACTTATCAACAACCTCTACGCCAACCAATGGAGCCTATACCAAAACCACTTCTGCCCCACCCTCAAGCTCCTGGAGAAGAAACGAATCAACAGCAAATACTACAAGAAGTACGAAACCCCCCAAACTCCACACCAGAGAATCATGGAATCAAAGCAGGTCTCAAAAGAAAACAAACCAGCCCTCAGAATCCGGCATCAATCTCTTGACCCCTTCCATCTCAAACACCAAATTGACAGACAACTGAAGGTTATCTTCAAACTGATCTCGGTAACCTCTAAGGTGAGGAAACGTATCTGACCACATCAAAACCTTTGGTAACATCTTGCAATGAAGCAACGCGTGATATAAAAGAGGAGAATTTGTTAGAAAAAATTATGGCGGAGAGGCAGGGATTCGAACCCTGGATACGACTTTCGCCGCATAACGGATTAGCAATCCGCCGCCTTCAGCCTCTCGGCCACCTCTCCAACAATCCTTAAAGTTATAAGTATATTGGAAAGATAGTAAGTTTTCAAGGGGATTCTACACTCGTAAAGGTATGACTTTTTCGATGCTTGTGTTCAGAAAAGATGACTTGGTTGCCTTCCCGGGTCAGTTTGCACTGATTTCTCGCCAAAGTTATCTGTCGGTACACAGGCCCGAAATGCACTTCTACTCCAGGATATATTGTATCCTCGGCGATAATTACCGCATCTTTGAACCACCTCATTCTCTCTTCAATTTCAACTTTGGTGTTGTTCAGCATTTCTAAAACCTCGGGAAGATTTTTTTGAAACTCTTCAAGTTTCTTGAGTGCGACCAGTTGGTTTGGTGCCAGCTTTCTATCTAACTGATGCCTGTACAATCCGTACAAGGCTTCTTTGACCCTTATCTTATTGGCTTGGAGACGCTCTATTTCATGGATTGTTTTTTGGTACTCCCTCATCAGATCAGCAGAAAAGGCAACGTTTAAAACTGTTGGGGTGCCGGCAGCCGAGCCGATAACCGGTGCCCTGATTTCTTTGCCGGCATTGATTTCTCCACCAATTATTTTTCCATTTTCCCCTCTGACCCATACGCGCTCTTTTGCGGTTATTTTACAGTTCAGCAGTTCATGACCAACGATAACCTGACAGCCCGACAAGATCTTATATCCGTCAGCGTACTTGACTACTACATTCCCCTCAGCTTGAATAACCCCTTCTGATTTGCCGAAACAGCCACCTCTCACCAGAATATCTCCCGCACAAGTAATATGGCAGTCTTCAACATTTCCATCTACTTGAAGGTTTCCTCCGATGTTCAATTGAAACCCGGCGCGGATATTGCCGGTCACTCTCACTGAGCCGGCACAATCGATATTCCCCACGCCATAATCGACATCACCTCTAATGACTAAAACATCCTTGACTTCAATGATTCCCTTTCTATAAATGACTGCTCCGGTGGTAGTAGCAATCAATTGCAAGCCGTCGACAGATACTCTGGTGTTGGCGCCAGCCTTAAAGGGAAGATCCTTCTCCCCGGCTGCTATAATTTCGCTCCCATCTACGCCTGTGCCGTTTATTCCCGGCTTAGGAGGAAATTTCAGGGCTAAAATGGAGTCTTTTTGAACGTTTTGTATTAAGTTAATGTTGCGATAATCTATCCTGCCATTTTTGCCCTTCCGCGGGGCGTAGGGGATATTTGTGTTGAAATAATACTCAAATGCAGCTGGGGTTCCTTGTTGAGGGGGAGTGCCAGAGGCAATCTTGATTGGGGTGTTATAGACTTCATCGCAGATACTTTGAATTATGATGTCATACTCAATACCGTGCACAACACCAGCAGCTTCGACGGCAGTCATCACCTCATCCACAGTAATAGCAGGCTCTCCGGATTCCGGTCGTTTGATAGTCATTAGGGCAGATAGACGGTCCTTGGTAATAGTAATACGTACCCTCTTACGCGCAAGAGTACGCGATAATGCCCCCTTTTTGTACGTCATCTAAGTACCTATGGAATCGGATGGGAAGACTGGCTGGATGCAGACAGAATTCTCCAGTATGTCCTTTCTACCACTAGGGATATCTCATAGCTTTTAAATGGTTTTGTAATGTACTCATCGGCTCCGAGCAAAAGGGCGTCTTTAACGGTATAGGTGTCGCCGTAGGCGGTCATGATAATCACCCCGATTTGCGGACTTTCCTTTTTCACGATTTTCAACAGCTCGAATCCGTTCATGCGGGGCATTTTCATGTCGGAAATGATCATGTCAATCTTTTCCGTTTTCAGCAGTTCGAGAGCCGCAACTCCATCTTCAGCAGTCTTGATTTGATAGCCTTCTCTTGAAAGAATCCTTTCCAACAGATTTCTCATCATTTCTTCGTCATCGACGATCATAACAGAAATGTTACTCTTCATCGGCCTTAGCCTCTATCGAATTCACTGTAAGTAAAGACCCACACTGACATGCTCATCGTGTCTGGTCAATTTCAGTGTACCAATGTTGAAGCTATTTCTGTGAGGAAGTCCTCCAACCTCACCGGCTTATACATCACTCTACACGCCCCGTTGACACCGGCTTCATTGACAAGTTTTTCTGTGGCATTGCCGGTGATGACCATGATCGGCACGTTGGGCGACTGCTTCTTAATAGCGGTCAGCACCTCCAGTCCCGACATTTCTGGCATAATGATGTCCAGCGTTATGAGGTCGTACTTGCTGACCTTCACCTTTTCCAGAGCCTCGGCACCGCTTTTGGCCACCTCAACATCAAAAACCTTAGTCAGCTTGCAGAAATCTTGGAATACCTCACGCACCCATTTTTCATCATCAACAATAAGAACTTTCAACAACCTTCCCCGCTGGCGCGCAAGCTGCTCCAACTCTCCTAACTCAATCTTCTGCATGGTACTAAAAAACTCGGATTCCAATGTTTAGATTTCTTACATTTCAAAAACCCACGTCTTCATCGGCGGTAACTTCACGTTACTACCGTCACAGGCTAAGGCGACTGGTGCAAACCAAAGGGGGTCATTCTTGTCACAACCCTCATCTGAGCAAACTGCTCGTCCACCGATGGACCGTGGTTCCAAGCGTTTTTCAATTTTACTAAAACATCAGTATTATTATCGTCAACGGTTGCGTTTCCTCCAGTTGACTCTTTCCTTGTCGATGAGAGAGTAGAGGATCACGACGTAGTTACACGTCACTCCGGAGAAACCGGTTATCCGCTTAGATTTCCGGCTCTCGACAAGGTGCTCATTATTCTATTGCACAGTTCCAGAATGGAGCGCAGTTTGACTTCAATCAGGTCATACTCCGGTTGATCTGCTGGAACGTCATCGACACTTGGCTTTTTGTTTCGGGCCGCATTTATTATTAAGGCCAAGTCCTGGACTACTTTTACCGTACCGTTAACCAACCGAATAAATGCTGGTTCAAGTTGAAGTAATTGCTTGGAGTCCTTTTTTGCTTTAGCTAGGAAGATAGCCAGGTTCAAAGCGAGAACTTTCACTTCTTCGTTCAAAGCATCGACCTGATCGATGAGCTGGAGCTCCCTTTTACGGTCAATGTCAGTACTCATCGTGGTTCCAGTAGTTGTTCGATCTTCTGTTTGAGCGCTGCTATGTCCGAGGACTTGACGATGTATTCATCAGCCAGCCACGACTGGAAATCCGACTTGTAGGTGGTATAGGCTGAATGGAGGATGATAGGAGTTTCGGGTACCGCTGTGCGGAGTTTGTGAAGCACTTCCAGACCAGATATATCAGGCATTTCAATATCCAGAACGATGACTCCAAAGTCTCCCTGTGAGGCTTTTTCAACGGCTTCGGCACCATTACAGGCTGTATCGACCTCGTAGCCGTCCTGCCGCAGCTCCTTTTCATAAAGAAGCCTGATCAGCTCCTCGTCATCAACGATCAAGATGCGTTGGCTCACCTTCATCCTCCTTGGTAAGGGGAAGTTTTACATACAAAGACGGCAGGCCGTCATTGCCGAGCGCCACCCCGTATTCACCACCATGTAACTTGATGGTCTCTGCAGCTACTAACACAGTGAGACGCTGGGAAGTCTTATTGCTTGTTAAAGTTTGTCTGAGCGTTTTGATGGTTTTATCACGGGTAGAATCCGGACAGGAAACTCTGACCCATAGACAGGCCTGGGCCTCTTCTCGTTCCGTGCGAACCTCGGCCGTACCGGGCGGGATCACATCTTCAACGATAAGCTTCAAAAACTGATATATGGCGTGCGATAACTGGTCACAGTTGCCGTAAACCATCAGCTTCTCATGGGCCAGAGAGAGGGAGATTCTGATATCAGTTTGTTGTTGTCGTCCCAGTAAGAGCTGGAGACTTCGTTCCGACAGTTGAGAAAAGTCAATCAATTGGTTCTCGTTTTGGCTGGCGCGAGAGAAGTCCAGCACGTGATTTAAAACTGATTCCGTTCGCTTGATTTCGCTGGAGATGATATTCAGATACTCTCGATGTTCATCGCTGAGAGGGGATTTAAGCAGTAAATTGGCAAAACCGCCAATAATAGTCAGTGGATTACGCAGTTCATGGGCCACCGCAGAAGTCAGTTCGCCGATGACGGACATTTTCTCAATTTTAATTATTTGATCTTGTGACTCGGCCAGCAAGGCATTTGTCCGTTGGAGTTGTTGGGAGCGTTCGCGCTCGTTGTCATACAGTTTCGCTCGTTCCATCGCCACAGCCGCCTGGTTAGCCAGTATCTGTAACAACCGGACAGCATCATCGGATATCGGCTGGCCGGTTATGTAATTATCTGCAGCCAGAAGACCCCTGAGACTCCCCTTACTCACCATCGGTACCAAAGCTATCCGACTTGTCTTCAATCTCTCGACGAAGGTGGTGGTGACGGGATCAATCTGTGGGACGTTTCCCAGATTGATCCAGCTCCCCCTTTGACAAGTACTTCTAATGACCGACTCCTCATTCAAATCAATACTCAATCCGGCAATTAAACTGGTAACGGCATCACTCTTGCTGTCAGCTTTACCTTGGTGAGTATCAAGCAGTTCCTCCAATGTCATCCGCATCGAATCCAATTGTCTCCAGATATTTCCTGCTTCATCAGGGGAGGAAGGGCCAACTGCCATATGGCCTCTGAGTCGGTTTGTCTGTTCGTCATATAAGAACAAGAAGGCTCGGTTAAAACCCAGCCCTTGTGAAGCGGTGGCACCGGTAAGGATGATCTTTAGAATCTGCTGGAGTTCAGAGGACGAGGAAAGAGCTGCGGCTACCTCCGAAAGTATGCTTAGCTGCCGGCGAACATTGATCTCACTGGCAGTGTCTCGATGGCCGTTGATGCAATCCTCAACTATCCCCAGCACCTCCCGATCCTCTGGTTTGGCTGAAGAAATCGGGATACAGCAGAGATTCAAGACCATGAATCTGCCGTGGCTGTTAGTGCAACGCAAGTTCCTCCTGACAAATGCCGTGGAATCGTGAAGAATTGAATCGAGTTGATCAGCCAACCCGGACCCGAGGATATGGTCCACTTTAGAAATGTGTAATTTCTCGCAGCCCTGGGCATCATCGATACCTAATATTCCCCTAGCGGCGTCATTAATCTGTATCAGACAGCCCTCATCGTTCAATCGAAATAACCCAATACCCATGAGATCAAGACCCTTCCAGACGGTGGTCTGGCACAACTCGACAACCTCCTTCGTTGGTGGCTCAAATGTCTTCATACGTCACTTTCTTCTCGGAGTTGGATTCTCTAGCGTCCTCACCGGAAGCCAAACTGTCTTGAACCAGGGAGCTTATTTCCAGGACCTTCCGGTTAAAAGGGACTATTTGAAGGGCGGCGTTTTCAATGCGCTTCAGTCTTGACAATGATTTTTGGTTACGGGCAGCTTTTTCCGACAAAAGACACTCAACATTGCCCACTATCACCGACAGCGCATTGTTGATACCATGATTGATTGTTGTGGACACAGGGGCGACCTGGTATAGACGGGAGGGGAGAGGAATACTTCTCTGCGCTTGCTGGAGCTGTAGTTGAACCTTTTGAAGCTGAGTGCTGAAGGATTCTATCTTATCCCGATAATTTAACCTTTCTATGGTAAGCGCAAGCTGGTCGGCAATAATTGTCAGCAACTTGATATCGTTATCCGTTAATGCTCGCGCCTCAACACAACCGATGTTCAAAACCCCTATAACTTCCTCCTCGACGAGCAAGGGCAGCGATAGAAAAGTGGCGTACTCATTATCCGGGTTAAAGCTACTGATAGTATTGCGCTCCGACAAAAGCACCGGCCTTCTATTATGTGCTGTCCAGCCGGATAACCCGTCCCCGGCTCCTACCGACAAGAAGCTGAGCAATTCCACTCTGCCGCCAAGGATGGCGACCTGTTCCAGTTTGCCTTTCTCCTCGTTCAGCAGATAGAGAGTCGCGGCATCAAAGAAGACAATATTTTTTATAAGCTCCAGTACCTCTTCAAATCCCTCCTTGTCCCGGGAGTGAGCCCGGTAGAAGGCCGCTAAGTCAGCTATCTGGCTTATCCTGTTCCAGGTAACGTCGTGGTCATCGTTTTTTTTTGTTTGTACCATGGCAGCCTACGAATTATCTCAACCGCATCACTTTCCGCACCCAGCCAGCTACATGTGAAGCGAGTTTCTCCTCCAAGCGGTCAAAAAACCTCGTCTTAGCAGGAGCGGTTAAGTGCAGATCGGGGTCATTGATGTTGTCGTCCATCGTTGCTTGAAAGACTTGCGGTCCCTTTTGTTCTACCTTAAATGGTTCTGCAGAGAGCAGTTTACCTCTGGTAATGTCAATAAGGCGAAGTTCGCCCTCAATGACGCCAACCGTTTCATACTTGTGAAAAACAAGTGGGAGGTGAAACAACTTCCTCTTTTCCAACCGTTCACTGTGAACTTCTACTGTCAATAGGTAACGGCCACCAACTTCCATCCCCCAGTTGGTAAGGTTGTCTGTGTTATAGGCATCGTGCGGAAACTCCAGTCGGCCGAGGGAAGTGTCTGGCACTGTTACTATGATCATGTCGCCGTCACGACTCAATTGCCTTTTGAGTTTTGCCTCAAGTGCAGAACCACTCCAGGCAAGAGGCGGGACGCTAACGTGCACAATGACGCTCCGCTGGGCGCCCGACAAGTAGCCCCAGCCCATGACAAGAAGCAGAAGGCCCGGCAATGCAGAGCACCATTTGTAGAGGTTATTAGACATTGCGCATCACACGTTCACGGTAGATATACTTCTTCAGGACATCTTGAACGGTTGTCTCGAAGTCGGAAAGATTCTCAGAGATCATTTCCATCTCGGCCTGTGATAGTTTGTCCAACAGGTAATCCCGGCCGACGAACTCTATTCCGGTCAGATACCAGGTGTTGTCTTGGTCGGTTCGCTTCACCGTACCCAGGACGTTTTCCAGGGTTTCGACGCCCTGCAAGGTAAACCGCATCGAGACAATGTCGCCTTCGTTAAGCGGCTGATCGAGTTCGACCAGAATGCCGCCTTCCGAGATATTCAAGATGGTGCCGCTAATCGTGAATTCCTCTTTGTGCTGCAGGAAATTGCCGAAGACGTCCTTGACTTTTTTGAGCGACATAGGGGAAGAGATCTCCAACCGCACGAACCGGCGCTGATTATCCTTGTGCAGCTTGAACGGCGGGTGGACCTTGATCTCTTTTCCCTCCATGTTCACCTCAGAAATGAACTTTGTTTTAGTTGTATCAGTCATTGTTGACTCCTTGTTCTTAGCTTTGGGAAGTTTTTTGCATCCATGCAGCCAGATTGTTATTGAGTTTGCGTCTTTGTGCTTCATTGTATTCGAAAACCTCAGGAGGTAGGCGCTTCAGAGTTATCCGGGGGAAACGCCTCTGCCTTATCTCCCGAACGATAAACTCAACCCCGACATGGAAATGGCCGGTTTCTCCAGGAAGTGAATAAAGCACCTGCCCTAGTACAAGGGAGGGGAAAGAGAAATCCTTGAGAGCGATGTTCATAAACAAATATGTCGGGCTTTCAAGACGACTTGTAAAATCTATGAGGGTACCTCCCGGTGAGACATTGATGGTAACAGTCTCCAGCCAGCGAAGGTGGGCAAGTTTTTGAGGATTGAATGTGGCAACCGGCACCGCCGCAAGCTTCACGGGGCATGACATCGTCACCCGCGTAAACCTTCTGCGTCGCAGCGGCACTACCTTCTCACCCAGGATTATCTTGCAGGCGCCTGTAGCGTTCCGTCTTAGCGTGGCGGGTACGGCTACCTGCTGGCCTTTGTAGTCAACTTGAATAGTAACCTTCTGGTTGTTGACTAAGCTATCTATCAGGCCCGAACTGCCGCTGCGGTCGATTGTTATCTCCCGATCACTGACCAAGACAACCCTGCTTTTCAGTGACCTTCCGGGAAACTGCTTGGAAAACAACATCAGGTTATGTCCGACCAATTGTGAGAAATCGAATTGAGTAGCGTCAAGGTGACTTTCTTCAGGACGGGTCTGTTGGGCAGACGAGGTCATAGTTACAGTAATCCCTTCTTTCTTAACTCGATTTGCTGGTTAAATACATATGCGGCCAGTCTGTTTTGAGCCGCCCGATCGAAGTCCTTGATGGACTGCGGGAGGTTCATCAGTTCCCCCTGATTGAAATAATGCGCGAGGCGGCCTGAGGTAATGAATTCGATACCGGCAAGGACTTCATTTCTTTTAGAGAAAACCCTTCGACAAATACCCGCCGTTGTTTCCGGCAATCCTATTTCTGCTAAGAAGGGCACTTTCAAAAGGAGAAGATCCTGTTGGTGCAAACCTTCATGGACCTTCATCAACATTCCGCCGCCGCTAATATCGATGACTTTGGCTCCCCACCACTTGAATTGACCGGAGTCGTTGGTGGCTGTTTGGTCGGCCGTCAGATTGACATATAAGGCCCGTGCGTTCAGACCTATTCTGACAAACTGTCGTCTTTGGATCCGTTGGATGTTCTTGGGCAGAGTTAGTTGATAACTTCTCTTTTGATGCCTCCTGATTTGCCTGATGCTTGAATTGAACAGGTAGACAGCATCCTCTCTGGTTATGACAACGGTAACCTCGCTATTCTCCCGGAGAAGAGTACTTCCGCGGACAAATTCAGGAGTACTAATCACGATTCCTCCTGCGACGAAGTCTTCGATCCGAGCCACATACTGTCCTGACTCTGCTCCTTCGTTAACATCTATCTCGATTCTTTCCCACAGTATTAGTGGTTCATGCAATTGTGGTAACAGGAACTGCACGTTCGCCGGTCCTCGTTTTCTAAGCTGTTTTCATGGCTGCTATGTTCGACCTACCTTGCTCAATGGCCAACTCCAGTATCTTGCGCGCCAGGGCAGTTTGGGTCGGTTCATGCCTGTTTTTGTGAATGAATTCCTGACCATGTCGAATAGTGCTGTTGAAATACTGCCTGGCCTCGTCGTAATCTCCGATGCGTCGGGAAAGCTCAGCGATAAGATAGGCGGCCTGGATCTGCTGGTTCCCCGGCAATATATCATGGCCTTCGGTGAAGGCTTCCTTGTAGTAGCGCACCGCCTTTTCCAGCGCTTCGCGTTCGTTGGTAACGACGGCGTCCCAGCCCTTTTTCACCTCAAACAGAAACTCGTTGAACGAAGGGTAATTCCCAAACGCAGCCTGTTCGCCCGATCCATCAGCCCCAAGAGTGATTGACTTATACTCACCCAATAAATGGTTGATTACGCCAAGCTTTTCCTCAAGCTGCTTGAGTGTCTCTCCTAAAGGTGCGAGGGCCGCCCCAAATTTATCTCGATAAGGATACCTGAGCGATTTCAGATTGGCAGCGATGGCATCGGTGTCAAAATGGTTGTCGACATGCCGCGAAAAGGCATCGACTTGATCCTGAAATACCCGGTGAGCGTTTTTCATCATTTGGTACTTGGTGTCAATTTCAAGCATAAGCCCTTTCAAAAAGGACATCTGCGGATTCTCTCCTTTTTCCAAGTGCCTGAATATCCAACCAATTCTCAAATAGAAACGGCCGATGTCGAGTTTGCTGTGATGTTCGCAGAGCTGTTCGTCAAAGATGGCCAAGAGAAGTTTCAGGATAGCCGACTTATTGGGATAGCGGTTGATATCGATGGCTTCACCAATTCTTTTAACGAAGGAATCTGCAACGGCAAGGTGATCAAGGTGCTTTTCTTTAATGGTCTTGAGGCGGTAAGTACGGAAATTATGATCGTTTTTCCAGTCTCTGAAGCTGCCGTTCAGCTCCCGTGCGTAAAAGCAGTTGCTGCATGTAGCAACGAAAAACACAAGCGGGTTGTAGCCCTGATACTTGGGGAAGCGCCAGGTGATGTCTTGCGGGCAGAAATCACTGTCGCGCCTGTTTTCGACATAGGCTCCCATGCGGACCGTTTCATATTCATTGATGGTCTTGCAAATCGGGCATTCAACCTTGGTAAGGAAAAATGGGCTGTCACTGGCCATGTTTATCTCCGATGTTTTCTTAATGTGTGTTGTAGGTCAACAAGGCGAGCTCAGCTTCAGATATCGGCAACACCGACTTCACCTTGTCAGCTGAAGCGCCCATCTCAATCATTTTACGAGCCAGCCGGATAACCTCCACGCGATTACGCCGGGAGGAAGCCGTCATTGCGCCCGCGTGGTCAGAGGATACGTTGTTTGAATAATCGGCATCACGTGATGGATTCGCAAATTTGATAAATTCCACCCGACGAACTTCCTCGGTCCGGTTGCCATTTCTGCCGGGATCATCACCGGGTATCTCCAGACTTGAACCATTGTTGTGCAAAGAACCCTTCTTGCGCCCTCGAAAAGCAGAATACACTATCACTGATAGTCCCCCTGCAGCGAGGAAACCCACCGTGTTCAAGATCATGTCAATAACCATCTGCTGTGAAACTTCCATATCTAATGCTTCCTTTCCTATGCTTTCAAGTCAATGTGTTCCCCATCGGATGCTTTACCCTTGTGTTCTTCGTCAGTTTTGTCTGAAGCGGGAGTTGCTAGGTCGGCCTGTTGGCTGGGAGGCTGGTCTTGCTTTTGGTCTTTCTTGTCCTGTTTGATCACGACGGCGTCGGCCTGGCGGTCATCGTCTTTTGTACCTTCGTCTTCTTCCATTGATTTCTTCAAGGCTTTTTTGAATTGCCGCCGCTGATCCTCAGGAGATGATTTCTCCACCTCGTTGACCCGATCATGCTGCGGCGGTTTGGGCAAATTGTCCACGGATTCTATAATTGTCGTCATCTCTCACGCTCCTTGGAATACGGCTTGGCTCCTTTCAACCAGTCAGGGCAAATCTTTCGCGGACCATTCCCCGAAGCTTTGCAACCGCCCGCGTGTGGATCTGGGACACTCGGGACTCCGAGATCGACATCACTTCGCCGATTTCCTTGAGAGTCAACTCTTCGTAATAATAGAGAGCGATAACAAGTTTTTCTTGTTCCGTCAGACGGTCGATGGCCACCACCAGAAATGACCGCAGCTCACCTTTTTCAATTTCGCCCAGAACGCTGTGAGTGGCTTTGTCGATTACCGTCTCTATGCGCGGCACCTGGCGGTTATCATCCTCACGGAAGATCACTTCATCAAGTGAAACTATACTCGTGCCGGAAACGTCGTCGAGCGCTATATGGAGCTCATCCTCGGAGATTTTCATGTGTTTAGCCAGCTCGCTTTTCTCTGGGGGGCGCCCCAACTTGTTCTCCAGGTTGATTAGGGCTCGTTCAATTTCTCTTGATTTTGCTCGCGTAGATCGAGGCACCCAATCCAGCGCTCGTAGCTCATCAAGAATCGCCCCCCGTATTCGCGGGACAGCATACGTTTCAAATTTGACTCCTCGACCGGGATCGAAATTTCGAAAAGCTTCAACCAAGCCAATGACGCCGGTATTGACCAAATCAGACAGCTCCACCGAGCGGGGGAATCCCATAGCCATCCGTGAAGCCACATTTCGTACCAGCGGGATGTATTTGTTTAATAGTCTCTGCCTAATTTCAACGGTTCTGTATTTCCTATATTGAGCCCATTCTCGTCCAGACACCTCCCAGCGTTTGGTTCGCTTGATTTCCCCGGTAGCGGTCGAGTAGTTTGTGGTTTCCTTCTCGGGTTTCATCTCCCGTTTTTTGGGCGAGGTTTTTACAGTGTTAATCATATGAATGCTATTTCCTTATATCGGCCACAGCCTGGTTTACTTTTATCCCTTTTCAGCTCGTGATTTAATCTCCATCTGTTCCAAGAGAATACTCTTGTGCAAATGGACTGACTTATAGACGGTCTCAAAGTGTCTCGTCCTCCTCGTGGTTGCCTTTTTGCGTAGCAATTGTTGCAGCCCACTCATGACCTGCATCCATATTGAGCAAAGAGCGGGCAAGAGAATCGGGGTCTGGAGTTTTTGCTTGACCGACCCCGCCTGGGGAATCTGTAACCAGGGCTATCTTGACTCCCAGCGCTTTTGCGGCTGCCACTGCGGAACCATGGCGAGCAGTCAAATCGAGCATAGTCACCACGATGTGAGTAGGGAGCAGTGGTTTGAGTTGTTCAGCCAGCTCTTTGACATCGCTTGATCGAGTGAGAGCGGAAAAGACTGCCAATCGGTAGTTGGGATTGATCCTTTCAATCTTTTCCTTCAGGTTGTTTATGGTTTGCTGGTCCGGTGACAAAGGAGGGGCGTCGATGAGGGTGATAGTATCGTCATCATCATTGTTGTCAGTGGCGTTCCCAAAGGGGTCGATGACCTTCACCTGAAGAATTTCGGCGTAGCTTGATAGTTCCTCATGGGCCGCTATTTTGTGGTAATCAAGGCTGGCCAATTTGACCTTCTTTCTATCCTGCACCACAAGTTGGGTGGCCAGCTTTCCCATTACCGAGGATTTACCTGCCCCGGCCGGACCTAAGAAGAGAACCTTATCACCCGGTTCGAAGCTCAAACCAGCCAACATCATGGAAGACAGATCGTTGGCCAGTTTCTTGTGGACGAAAGCCGCGGAGTTACGTCGGTCATCATATTCATCGAGAAGAGAAGACATGAAAGGATCCAGATGGGTGGATGGGAGGTCCGCCTCCTTCAACTGGCGGTAGATATGCTCCAAGATTCCATACCAATGCAGGTCCGACTGCGGCAGAAAGGCAAGGCGGGAAAGCTGATCGAGTTTGCGCTCAATCCTTTCAATCCTGTCATCACGATTAAAAGCGGCTTCTTCAGAGAAGTTACTAACAGTCGATTCTAACGTAATCTCTGGATTTGAAACGCGCGGCTCAGCTTGACCCGAAACTCGCACCGGAGCCGCCGTTTCGTGGAGAACGGCTGTCGCTTGAGTCGCGCTCGGTTTTTTTTCGGTACAGGCGGTTATTTCAATTTGCCCTCTACCTTTGCCACCTTTTAACCTACGGGTTCTCAACACGGTGGCATCACTGCCCATTTCTTGGCGCACCTCCTTCAAGGCTGCAGCCACCGAATCTGCTGTAAATGATTTAATTCTCATTCTCCAACCTCACCATACCGGTGGAAACAACTTCCACCTCGGGAAGAATCTCATTGTATGAAATCACTGCCAGACTTGGATATTTTGGCTCCACGAGTCGCCTTAGAGCCAGTCGAATGTTGGGAGAGCAGAGGCATACAGCCGTATTCCCTCTGGCCTGCATCAGCTCCACCTGCCGGCCGATTTTTTCCAGCAAGGCTTCGGCCAGAGCAGGGTCCACTGTCAACATCAGTCCTTGTTTGGTGTTCTGAACGGAATCAGATAAGGTTTGCTCAATAGCGGGATCAATAGTGAAGACATTGATTTTGCCTTCTTTGTCTTTGTACATCTCAGTTATCTGACGTTTGAGTGCCATCCGGACGTATTCTGCCAGGACATCACTCTCCTTGGTTGCTCCAATGTAGTCGGACACGGTCTCGACTACTGTGGCTAGATCCCGAATTGGAATCCGTTCTTTCAATAGTGACTGAAGAACTTTTTGGAGTGTACTCAGCGGGACCACGTCGGGAATTATTGAGTCCACCAGCGCCGGGTAGTCTTCCTTAAGGGTATTGACAAGATGCTGGACGTCCTGGCGGGTAAGTATCTCTACCGCAGAAACCCGAATAACTTCTGTCAGATGCGTAGCCAGCACTGCTGACGGTTCAACTACCGTAAAGTCTTTGGATTCCGCTGTCTCTTTCAAGTGAGGGAGAATCCAGGTTGCCGAAAGCGAAAAGGCTGGTTCGGTCGCCTCAAAGCCATCAAGTTTTTCTTTTACGAAACCGGGATTAATAGCCAGAAGGTGATCCAGCATCAGTTCATAGCCGGCGACTCTGATCCCTTTGACCTTGATCTGATATTCATTTGGGCGGAGCTGTATATTGTCGCGGATACGAATTGGAGGCACGACGATCCCCAGCTCTGTTGCCAGTTGCTTGCGGATAGTAGCAATACGATTCAATAGGTCCCCCCCTTGGTTAGGATCAACCAGGGGAATTAAACCATATCCGATTTCCAGACCTAAAGAGTCGACCTTTAACAGGTCTTCCGTTCGCTCTTGAGGCTGCTGCGCCTGCTGGGCTTTTCTTTGTTGTTCGTTTTCAGTTTCTTTTTTTTGCCTCTTCTTAGCCTCCTGGGTCATAAATCCAAAGCCTCCCACTGCCAGGCCCAAAGCCATGAAAGTCATAGTCGGCATGCCGGGAAGTAGACCGAAGATGAACAGCACCACTGCCGTTACCATAATGGCCCGCGGCTGGCGGGTGAGCTGTTTGGTCAGATCAGTCCCCAGGTTGGAAGTTGCTGCCGCCCGTGTAACAATGATACCGGAAGAGGTTGATACCAGCAGCGCTGGAATCTGGGTTACCAGCCCGTCCCCAATTGAGAGGAGCGAATAGGTGCACATCGCCTGGGTAATGGTCATTCCGTTGATGGCCACGCCGATAATAAACCCTCCGATAATGTTCACTAGAGTGATGAGAATACTGGCGATGGCATCGCCTCGCACGAATTTCGACGCCCCGTCCATGGCGCCGTAGAAATCCGCCTCACGAGAGATATCTTCGCGTCGTGAACGCGCCTCCGCCTCCGTGATGAGGCCGGCATTGAGGTCGGCGTCAATGGCCATTTGTTTGCCCGGCATAGCGTCAAGAGTGAAGCGGGCGGCTACTTCGGAAATGCGCGTCGCCCCTTTTGTAATAACAACGAACTGGATAATGACGAGGATAACAAAAACGATAAACCCCACGACATAATTCCCCTGAACGACGAAATAGCCGAATGAATTAATCACTTCACCGGCGTACGCCTGGCCAAGGATCAGACGAGTGGAGGCAACATTCAAAGACAGTCGCATCAGGGTGACGATCAGCAGCATGCCCGGAAAGACCGAAAGGTCCAACGGACGGGTGACGTACAGCGTAGTCAACAGCACCACCAGGGAGAAGGTGATGTTAAAAGCCAAGGCAAAGTCCATAAGGGAGGTCGGGATAGGAATGACCAGTATCCCGATTATGCCAATGACACCCACTGCCAGAATGATGTCGGAACGAGAAGTAATCTTTTCGAGCATTGTTTGCTGAGCCATCGCCATACTACTTCAGCACCTTGCCTTTCAGTCGATAGACATAAGCCAGCACCTCGGCTACGGCCCGGTAGAGATTGATCGGGATCATCTGCCCCACGTCACACATCTTGAACAACGCCCGGGCCAGAGGTTTGTCTTCAACAATCGGAATATCATGCTCCAATGCGATCTTTTTTATCTTCTGAGCAATCAGCCGCTCACCCTTGGCAACCACGTAGGGTGCATTCATTTCCTCTAGGTCATACTTCAACGCTACCGCTATTTCGGTCGGGTTGGTCAGCACTACGTCGGCCAACGGCACTGCTTTCATCATCCTTCGGCGGGCCATTTCTCTCTGCAGTTGACGGACGCGTGCTTTTACTTGGGGTGAACCTTCAGTCTCCTTGTATTCGTCTTTGAGTTCCTGTTTGGACATCCGAATTTTTTTCTCAAATTCGAACTTCTGGTAGAGGTAATCCAAAATGGCGAGAACGAGGATTATGAGTCCAACTTTCAACGCCAGCACTAACGCCAGCTTGCCCATAGCTGCGGCCAGTTGCGCTACGCTCATATCCGGCAACAGGAAAAAGGAGGCAAACTCACTCTTGATTGATTTGTAGGCTACAAACCCCACAACCAGCAGTTTCAAGCTGTCTCTTACCAGCATGACTACCGAGCGGGCCGAGAATAGCCTTTTAAGCCCCTTAACCAGGTCAAGTTTGTCAAGTTTTGGCTCAAGGGCTTTGGGGGTAACCATCAAACCAACCTGAGCGACATTGACACCGAATGCGACAACCGTCATGACGGCAAAAATCGGAAATAGAATCGCGAAGAAATTCAGCATGTTGTTGATCAAGACCTTGATGAAAGTGGGATCGCCGGAAGCAATGAATGGCGCGTTTGACATGGTGTAGCTCATCAGATTACTAACCTGGCTGGCGAGATGAGGCCCCAGCAGATAGAGAGTGACAAACCCCAAACAGATGACAGCGGCCGAATTGATTTCCTGAGAGCGGGCGACTTGTCCCTCTTTGCGCGCCTTCTCGCGCCGCCGTCTGGTTGCTTTCTCGGTTTTTTCTTGGAAGCTTTGTTCTGGCATGTCGTCTTACGCCCTTCCCATAGCGGCAAAAACCAACCTCAACTCATCGTCCAGGTACGTGGTCGCCTTCTCCAGAACGTAGGCAAAGACCGGCAGCGACAAACCAATCACCAGCAGGCCAACGGCAATCTTTATGGGGAAGCCGACAAAAAACACATTCATCGTCGGCATCGTCTTGGCGATTGTACCAAGCGCCACGTCGGTCAAAAACAGCGTTATCATCACCGGCGCAGCTATCTTGAGAGCGATGACGAAAACGTACGCAGTGTATTTAATCATCAGTTCTCCCACTGAAGAACCCCACCCGACCATACCCGCCGGGATTACATTGTAGCTTTCGGCAAAGGCTTCAATTACCAGGTGATGCCCGTTGATGCACAGAAAGATCAGGGTGCCTACCAGAAACCAGAACTGGCCTATGATTGCCACCTGCCCCCCTTCTTCGACATCAGGGGTACTTACAAGGGCAAACCCGATCTGGTAGCTGATTATAGAACCGGCCGTCTTGGCTCCGGAGAAAATGAGACGAAACATAAGTCCGATTATCAATCCCAGCAGGATCTCTTTAGCGCCTAATGCAGCCAGTTGCCAGAATGATGTCACCTCAGGCAGCGCCGAGATGGCCACGGTTGGAACGAGCACAAGAGAGATCGTTATCATCAATCCCACTTTAACAAGGGTTGGGATGGTTCGATGACTGATAACCGGGGCCATAAGAAATAGGCCTGAGGCGCGCAGGATGATGAGAAAAAGAGCCTGTAATTTGTCAGCACCGTAATTAATGAAGTCAAACAACGCCAGAATCCTTACAATACCGGTTAATCGAGATGTTACAGCTTCAAATCGTGTGCCAGAATGAAACGGCGGGGCAGCACTTTTATTTTGTTGATTAGCAGGGAGTTATGGGTGGGTCATAAGTCCGCTGAAAGAAGTCACACGCTCATTGCGGAAAATTTTACCACGACTGTTGGAAAAAAGTTCAGATGATAGATGTTAT
>CAZYRH010000029.1:0-2366 GCA_964650395.1 uncultured Ignavibacteriales bacterium | reverse complement strand
GCCCGGCTTGAAAAATAATAGATCACCAGATCTTCATAGGAGGCGCTGATGAAGGGAAGCCTGATCCTTGATAGAATCCACGACCCCGATTTGCAGCGTGAGTGGCACAACCGTCTGGACAGATTATATTCCGCTTTAGGGAATCTGAATAGAGTACGCCGGTCATCGAACAGAGGTGCGGCACAAGGGGATTATCTTGAAGCTGTCCTGCGATTTGCCGAAGCCCGCGACGACGAACGCAATTTCTTCTGGGACACCTTTGTTGAACAGAGAGTACAAGCCTGATCATCCTGTGAGCGGCAGATGTCCACATCTGCCCCAGTAGCAGTAGGTCTGTAGACGGTAACCAACCTTGGTTTTTTCTCAGTTGCGACAGGTCTTGTCCGCCAAGGCGGGTGTGACCTGACGCTGTCCTTCCGTTATCGTGCGCGGCAGATGTCCACATCTGCCCCAGTGTGAGTCCGGCATGGGTGCCGCACCCCGCCTTCGGCGGCCGGGCTGTGCGAAGTGTTGGTACAGGTGGTTCAGACTTCCCACAGCAGAGCTGTGGGCGACCCGTTATTTTTTTCGGCCGTTAGAATGAACGAAATGCCAGATTCTTTTCAGGGGAAAAGCTGCAGCCACGTATTGAGGTGGTGTTAGAGTTGAATCTATCGTTCCTTTCGATACAATTGCTACTACTTGTCCTTGATCATTTAACACCGGACTGCCAGAAGTTCCCTCGGCACCCACTCCTATAATCTCAATGAACTCTACAATCTTACCATTCTCTTCAGTTCCATAAATACCGTTAATAGGTCTTCTTTCAATTAGCATTGTGTCAAGGCTCCGATAAGTTATGACTGTAACTGTATCACCAATGGCGGTTTTATTGTAATTGCCTACATTAAGTTGTGGGCCTGATATTAAGCTGATATTTTTGAATACAGCAAGATCGTATTCAGGGCTACTTTCAAAGATCTTCACAATTGTATCATAGCGTTTTTCCATTAGCGGCCTGAATATCATAGAATCACTAACTGCACAGTGTCTGCAAGTAACCACTAAGTTGCTGTCTCCAACGCGGAATCCGTAGCAATACCTTGCAGATTTGTCATAAGCTATGATGTTACCTATAGCAAGAAGATCAGCCTTTGAGGGCAAGTATGATTCAGCTTTTGAATCAACCCAAGAAAGAACTATAGTAAACAGTAATGTTAGCATTAGACATTTAATGAAAACGGTAAACTCTTTCATTGAGAATTGCCTCACCCCACCCACTTGCACAACGTAGCTGCTAATATCGCTGCGGGGTTGCCGATGGCGTAGCCCAATAGCGCCATCAAAATTGAGACCGGCACCAGCGTCGTGCGGTGATATGCCGCCACAATCGGCGCCGAAGCTGCGCCGCCGATATTCGCCGCCGAAGCAATCGCTGCCGTGTGTACGTCGACTTTGAATATCTTCGCCGCCGTGACCAGAAACGCGCCGTGTATGAAAATCCAGATATACGCCCCCAGCAAGAACCAGAAGACGGACGTGCTCAGGTTGGACAGGTCGGCCTTGGCCCCCATCCGCGCCACAAACAGATAGACCAGCGCCATCGCCAGCGCGTGCGAGCCGGGTATCTTGCTGGCTCTGGTAAATGACAGGATGATGCCGACCACCGTCACGATAAGAATCTTGTACGTATTCACGGAGAACACCGGCGGCACCGGTGGCAACATGCCTGCTATCCATGTAGCTAAAGCCGTAACGCCAAATCCAAAAAAGGCTAAATACAGATAGTGGCGCATCTCGACTTTGCCCTTGTCTGTAGTCAGCTCGGCGGCGGCCTTTTCCATAGCTTCGAGCCTGCCTTTGGCTATGCCGGTGAAGCGGTTGAACCATCCGGCCAGGTTCTTCGAGGCTAACATAATCGGCAGCCAGATAAGATAGACAGCGTTGTCTGCGATCACAGCATAGCCGAAATCAAGCGTGCTTTCATCAAGGTCCAGCGCTATCGCTACCGCGGCCATATTGCCCGTCCCGCCAATCCAGCTTCCGGCCAGCGCCCCGAACCCTTTCCACGCCTCCGGTCCCAGCCCATGCTTGACGATAAAAAATCCAATCGGAGCCCCCACGATCACTCCCAGCGTTCCTGCCAGCATTACAAACACCCCTTTGCCCATCACGCGGACAGTAGCCAGAATGTCTACATCCAAAAGCATGATAACCAGGAACATGGGCAGGATGTTGGCTCCCATGAAATCGTAGACTGGTGCTTTGGTCGGAATAAGTCCACTGTTGGAAAGCGCCACCGGAATGAGATAGATGAAGATCAGGGGCGGGAAATAGTTGAAGAATTTCCACGCCGTCTTCTTTTCGAGGAAAAAGAAAAACGAAGT
>CAZYRH010000028.1:6148-20519 GCA_964650395.1 uncultured Ignavibacteriales bacterium | reverse complement strand
CCGTCAACGTCGTCTTCCCGTGATCAACGTGACCTATCGTCCCCACATTCACATGCGGCTTCGTCCGCTCATACTTCTCCTTCGCCATATCCGAGGAACTCCTCTACTATACATTCTCAAAGAGCCCAGAACCAGGATTGAACTGGTGACCTCATCCTTACCAAGGATGTGCTCTACCGACTGAGCTATCTGGGCCGTCAACTTCAGTCAACTTTTCAGCCAAAAAAAATAGGCTGAATCCAGCTTAACTCTAAGCGAACCTAAATGATACAACCTAATAACAAAATATGTCAAGCCAAAATTACATTAAATCAAAAAAAAAGCTGAATTTTCATTTCCACAACTACTTTTCCGGCTCTTCACCTATTTTCGGCTCAATTAAAATTCATATTAGGCTTTTTGTTCGATAATTAAACAGTGTAGAACAAGGTGACCGCAGATGCTCTTTCTCGTAAGTGTGTAACCTGTTGTGTTACAATATATTTGTCAGCGGCTCACAAAAAGCGGGAGACGAGGTTCGAACTCGCGACCAACAGCTTGGAAGGCTGTGACTCTACCAACTGAGTTACTCCCGCTTATTCGTTGCTAAGCTATCAAAATGGGGACAAAATCGCAAGACCTTTTCGTATAGTCGCAGCCACACCACGGGCAATATCACTGACACCACCGCCTACTGGCGAACGTAGTAAGGGATACACCAACCTCTAACATACTGACCCGATGGCGGATTCCGAAACGACTGAACAAAAATAATGTTCCAAAGCCGCGGGTTGTTCGCCGGCGTTTTGATTGTATCCACCCAATGAACAGAATCAATTCGAGTCATGGCTTCCGTCAAAAAACCTGAATCGCCGACGGCTGAGACCAGGTGATAGTAACCAAAAGGATTTCGTGGGGAGACATTGAAGATCAAGGTATCGTTATCTTTCAGCGTGTCGATTTCGTAGAGCTTAATATATGGGAAGTCCTTGAACTCAAGTGGTTGATGGAGGTAGTCACCCAGATTTGCCGCCAGGCTGTTTTTGCCATCCGAGGTTTTGACGGACAGCCGGACAGGGGCGGGGGTGTTAGATTCTCCCAGGCTATTGAATCCCCATAACTTCCAACCCATAAAGCGATCGTTTTCGTTTCCTAATTGCAGGAAATACCCATATCTCGTCACATCTCTCTCACTGAGCAACTCTTTGGTATCCGAACCCAAAACCTTTTGCGTTCGGACATAAAAACGGTCCTGCACTGTGGCCAGAGCCTCCTGGGTATAACCGAGATACCCGAAATCAAACGGTCCTGCCACGCTTACATCAATCGTTCTCGTTACCGAATCGACAAAATCACGGTATTCCGTGCTGTCAAACGGGAGGTAGTATGGAGTGTTTGCTATCAGGCCGTCAACGCGGAAAAGATCGGGCTCATCCGGGGCTTGTTCTATATAACGCTTTATCTCATCTACGTCGTGGATAAGAAAGACCTCACCCCTCTCGCACCCTAACGAAGAGAGTCCCAGCGCCAGCGCTACCAAGAACAAACCTATAAAAGAAAGATGAAGCTTTCTCCGCATCATAATGACACCTTTTTCCAGTGGTTGTTATCTTCGCTTCCGCTTGTTCTTTTTCATTTCCTGCTTCATCTTTTTTATCTCATCCCGCATGAGTATCGCCGTCTCAAAGTCGAGATTCTCGGCTGCTTTTTTCATTGCTTTCATCATAAAGACAAGTTGATCCTCCCTGCTCATACTAACGAAATTGCTGGGCTTCTCGAACGTTTTTTCCTCGACCGTCTTGCTGTCGGCGAACTGGGTAGAGCGGAGAATCTCTTCGCGTGTCTTGTAGATAGTCTCAGGATTGATGTTGTGCTTCTTGTTGTAAGCGAACTGCTTGGCGCGGCGGCGATTGGTTTCGTTGATTGCCTTGCGCATCGAGTTGGTGATTTTGTCGGCATACAGAATGACTTCGCCGTTTTTGTTCCGGGCGGCACGACCGGCTGTTTGGATAAGTGAGCTTTCCGACCGCAAAAAACCCTCCTTGTCGGCATCCAATATCGCCACTAACGACACTTCCGGCAAATCCAGTCCCTCGCGTAGAAGATTAACTCCCACCAGCACGTCAAACTCCGCCAAACGCAGATCACGAATGATGCCGGTGCGGTCGATGGTATTGATCTCACTGTGGAGATAACGCACCCGAACTCCCATCTTGTTCATGTACTCCGTCAAATCCTCCGCCATCCTCTTGGTCAGAGTAGTAACCAGCGTGCGCTCGCCTTTCTCCTGGCGCTTTTTGACCTGTTGGAGAAGATCGTCAACCTGAGTTGCCAGGGTTTTCACTGTTATGACCGGGTCGAGAAGCCCGGTGGGACGTATCACCTGGTCAACAATGACCCCTTCAGACTTTTCCAACTCATATTCAGCGGGGGTCGCTGAGACATAGATCGTCTGGTTCATTAGTGCTTGGAACTCATCAAAGAACAGCGGCCGGTTGTCAAGCGCTGAGGGAAGGCGGAAACCGTGGGTTACTAAAGTCTCCTTGCGACTGCGGTCACCGGCAAACATACCGCGAACCTGGGGAACCGTCTGGTGGGATTCGTCGATTATCGTTATGAAGTCGGGTGGGAAGAAATCAATCAGTGTAAACGGCCGCTCGCCCGGCTTGCGTCCGGTCAAGTGGCGAGAGTAGTTCTCAATACCAGTGCAGTAGCCGATTTCTTTAAGCATTTCGATGTCATATTTGGTACGACTTTCGAGTCGCTGGGCCTCAAGAAGCTTGTTCTGCCCCCGGAAGTCTGCAAGCGTCTCTTCAAGCTCCTGTTCGATGGCGACGATAGCTTGTTCGAGCTGGGGTGGCGATGTAATAAAGTGCTTAGCCGGGTATATGGCCAGCCGCTCACGTTCCTTCAGGATTTCTCCAGTGAGAGGATTGATCTCCGTAATCCGGTCAATCTCGTCGCCGAAAAACTCAATCCGAAAGGCGTTTTCATGGTAGACCGGAATCAACTCAATCGTATCCCCTCTCACACGAAATTTGCCCCGCGAGAAATCAATATCATTGCGATTGTAGTGGATGTCTATCAACCGCCTGATAAACGCATCCCGATCCGACTCCGCGCCCTTTTCGACAAACAAGTACTGCTTTTTGTATTCTTCCGGAGAACCCAGACCATAGATACACGAGACCGAAGCGATAATTATCACATCGTCCCGCTCCAACAGGGACGCTGTCGCACGCAGACGAAGACGGTCAATATCCTCGTTGATAGACGTATCTTTTTCAATGTAAGTATCAGTAGTTGGGAGGTACGCCTCCGGCTGGTAGTAGTCGTAGTAACTAATGAAGAATTCAACAGCGTTTTCCGGGAAGAAGGCTGTCAGCTCACCATAGAGCTGAGCAGCAAGGGTCTTGTTGTGCGAAATCACCAGCACCGGCTGGCCATACTGAGCAATGACGTTGGCAACGGTAAACGTCTTGCCCGACCCGGTAACCCCCAGCAGAGTCTGATGCTTTCTCCCAGTCTCAAGCCCTTCCAGTAGCTCTTTGATCGCCTGCGGCTGGTCTCCTTTTGGAGTAAGGTTAGAGCGCAGCTTGAAAGGCGCCCGAGGCTGGATATCCTTAGAATTTACCTTAACTGCCATACTCACACTTCATAAACGCTTATAGATGTAATATATCCAATACTAATGAATTGGGCAAACAGGTTTGTCTATTCCTTGCGTGGTGGACGTCCCCGTTTGCCTCGACCTTGGAGCCATTGTATTGGTTGATGGAAACACTTCAAGTTTTGCCCTACTTGCTGACTACCCACGTAGAAGACGGCTTGACGTTACTCTCAGACGGGGGTTCGATTCCCCCCACCTCCATTTTATTGGCCCACAACAGCATAAATCAGTGGTAACTGGACCAACTAATTCTTCAATTATAGCCAGTTGTGACCGAGTTCGAGTCTTACCCCCGGTCTTAACCGACGATCCAATTCCTAAAAGAACCATCGCAACCACATCTCTACTTTTCCTTCCCATTGTCTGCTGCCGTATTCCGAGTTATCGTCGCCTGACAATACCGTCGGCCAGAGAAGGAATTCAAAGTTCGTAAATGGCTTGTAGCCCAGTTGCGTCGAAAGCGTAAAACTGTTGTCGTTCAAATTGTAGATGATAAATGCACCGATCGATGAATAAAGCCAGCCGAACGGCTCCGGCTGACTGACTTTAGCATAAAGATAATCACGCATGAAGGTTCGCGTCTGAAAGCGGCTCGTAAAATCGAGCCGGGTTTGCGTGACGATTTCGGAATCGCCGCTGTTCACCCTATTCCGAAGAAAACCGAGGACGTCGCGGAATTCACTCTCGCTAAGGCCCCGATTGTCATGGTAATACTCAGCAATGATGGTGGTGTTCAGATTGGTCAAATACCTAATGCCAAAAAGATAAGATGCGCCGTCAGTTTGTTTCTGCTGAACGGCATCCTGTTCGATAAACGTCTTTGTGTCATCTTTGTCGTAACTGACTTCTCCGTGAATTTCCAAGTTCGTTCTGACATTTGTGGAAAAATCGAGTCCGTACCGTTGCGGTTCGCCCTGGCGTTGAAACATCATGACATCGATGTCAATATTGCGCAGCAACAAGTATAGTTTTAACGCGATTCCTGTATGATCGGCTTGGGCAAACTTATCATTAATCTCGGCTTCCGGCGGCATAATGACACCGGACAATGACAGATTCTGCAGCCAGTTTGACTCATAACTCTTATTGTAACTAATAAAGCCGGAAACAATGCCCGCCAACGCTAGATCAAGATTCTCCGGATCCTTCTCTGTATTGACATAACCGACCGGATTAAACGCATATCCCTTGCCCCAGAAATAGCGACGTTTCCCCAATCCGGCTGACAACCTCGGCGTCAGATTCAGGCTGCCGTGCAGTTCGAAAAAGGTCGGGTCAATGGGGCCCTCTTTTGTATATTGATAAAAGGTCTTCACTGAGAAACCGACCTGTTTATGCAGGTACTCGCCGTTGAGATAAAAATCTAGACGGTACTGCGACAGATATGACTCATCCTGTTCTGTACTGAAGAAATTCATCCTGTACAGAGGAGACTCTTTCCGGCTTTTCAACACGCCCCATTTCGCATCGAGATTACCGTTAAAAGCGATGGCCGCTTCTTCCTCTTCTTCCGGAATCTCAAAATCGTAATCCTGGGGAAAAGCCGGATAAATGAGCACCAGAATGAGTAGAGAAGCAATCAGCAGGGGATTACTCATTCCCGTAATTCCCCCAACCTCGCAATGTAATCAAGCGTAAACACCTCATCCGGAAATTCGCGCAACTTGACTTTTGAATAAATCAGCAGGGAACGGAAGCCCTTGTATAGCGGGCTGGTTGTTTCAATCACTGCCGGACGAACCAGGCCATTACCAAAGTCCTTTATTTCTAAAAACTTCAACGTCTTGATTAAAGAACCTGAGGCGGCATAACATTCAACCTTTTCTACAAGCAGCGATTTTTTATCCACCCACATTGTCAGTTGATCGTAAGCCACGGTTGCGGTTTTTGCTTTCAGACCGAGGATATATTGTGTGTCCGTTATCTCATTAAACTTGGCGTCGTACTCCACAGAATAATCCAGGCGCATGATATCAGAATTGTTGAACACGCCTCCAACCACAGACTGCAAACTGGTGATGCGGATCGGCCGGCCGACATTCGGAATGTACAGCCACATATTGTCGCCTTTACGCAGGGTTGACCTGCCTTTGTCACTTGCCGGTGACAAATAGAGCATGGCTACTTTGTCTTTACCCTTTTTCACAGAGTAAAATATGAACTCCTTTTTGCTGCCATCCGGCTCCTCGTTGATTAGTTTCCGGTAAGCCTCGAACGATTCCGGCAAGAGCTTCTCATCGGCCTTCTTCAGAATCTCGTTAGCGTTTTGGCCAAAAACTGGAATAAAAAACGCAAGGCTCAATACGCCAATAAGCCACATATTTTTGATCATACTGATCTCCTGTAATTTCTTTTTGGAAACCCAAATAAATCACACATGCCGGAGCGCCTCTACCGGTTGCATTTTCGAAGCCTTGAGAGCCGGCTGAAAACTGGAAACGACCGTAATCAAGAGAACGATTACCGTAATCGTCAGCAGCTCAACGGGTGCGATCGATGTCACCAGCAGAATATCTTTCATTCTGCCGAAAGAAACAGTGAGCTGTAACAAATTAAGTACATACAAGACTGTAACCCCAAGCACGTTGCCAATGATTGTGCTGATCAGCCCGAGGCTAAATCCCTCGGCCAGAAATAATGCCAGAATTTTCGAGGGTAAAGTTCCAATTGCAGAGATGGTTCCGATCTCGCTTACCCGTTCGTAGACTGACATCATCATCACGTTTAAAATACTGATTAGCACAATTGCGATCAGTACGATTTTCACGGTGATGATCAAGAGATCTACAATCGTGGCAATGGATGAGAATGGCGAGAGTGCAGCCCACGTGTGTAATTCAAAGGCCGGTTTGTCCTGACTGTTTTTAAATTGCTGCAATTCCAGGTCTAACTGTTTATGCGCCTTTTTTAAAGCGTCCAGATTGTTCAACCTGATGGCGATCTCATTAATTTCATCGCCGGTGATTCGCAGCAATTCCTTTGCGTCATGGATGTGCATGTAGCCGTCCCGGCCTGAAGGCCCGAGCAGTCCCTCGATGATACCAGCCACTTTCAGCCCGACGGCGTTCACCGAGCCATCCTTATTTGTGGCCACCACAACCACGTCATCGCCGTTTTGCAACTTCAATCCTTGCGCAAGGTTCTCAGGGAGAATGAGCTCGCCGGGTTGCACAAAGTGTTCCGCTTCCCTGGTAACACCTTCAATGCGATCCGTCAGCGATGGACAGGTTTGACGTTCCATGTCCGGATAAACGGCTGTTAACCGAATATTAGTTGTTTGCTCAAAATTACTGAGCATGGCGCCAAGTTTGATGCGAAACGAGTAGGCTTCGACCGCATCGTTATCGTCCAATATCCTGCGCAACTCAGCAATCCCGTTGGCGGCGATGTTCAAATGTAGCGGTAAATTATCGATAGAACTGACATAGCCCTTTTTGTGAATCTGCAAATGCCCCATCATGGAATCGGTGATGGTACCGATCATCATGCCCTTAAATGAGTTCGAAATACCCGAGAATACAATGACCATAACCATACCGAGGATAATGAGCAGACCGGTGAGCAAGGTTCGTCTTTTATAACGGAATAAATTCCGAAATGCGATCTTAAAAATATGTATCATATCCTGATTTCTTTCTCAATGGGAATTCGGCGGATTCGTAGATTCCTGGTTCGTCATTTGCCCGTCCTCCAGGGTAAACACGAGTTCCGCCTCCTTCACGATTTTCGGGTCGTGGGTGGAGAACACAAAAGTTGTTTTCAAATCATGCTGCATCTGTCGCATTAGACCAATAACTTTGAAAGCGCTGGCATGGTCAAGGTTGGCCGTTGGTTCATCCGCCAGCACCAACTTGGGATTGGTCACAAGTGCCCGCGCGATTGCGACTCGCTGTTTTTGTCCTCCAGAGATTTGCCCCGGATATTTGTCCTTCTGGTCAAGCATGCCTACCGCTTCAAGATAATGCATGATTCTCTCGCGGCGCTGGTTTGAGGCAACGTTCTGCACCATAATCAGCGGATATTCAACATTTTCATAAACAGTAAGCACTGGGATAAGATTGAAATTCTGAAAGATAAATCCCAGATGCTCGCCTCTGAAACGCGCCGCTTCCCGGGTGGCGAGATCATTGATTCGGATAGCGTTCACGTAAACGATACCGGCCGAAGGTTTGTCCAGACAGCCGATTAAGTTCAGGAGCGTGGTTTTACCGCTTCCGGACGGCCCCACAAATGAAACAAAATGCTGTTTCTCGATTTCTAAGGTTACATCCTTTAACGCCTCAACACGCGTTTCCCCTGTTTCATAAAATTTTGATACCTGCTCGAGCTTTATTAGCGCCATACACCTTCACTTTCTATTGTAGTGAATACCTAAGCTACCATCATTTGTGTAAAATATCATATCTCACAAGACGATTCAACAAACGTTGTAACATATTTCGCATAGAACAGTTCCCATTCTGCCAGTATCTCGACGTGTGGCCCACCCGCCGGGAAGTGTTGAAAAAGTACCATTATCGTTATTGCGAGCGACAGCGTGGCAATCTCGGACTTTGAATGCTAACGAGATAGCCACGTCGCTTCGCTCCTCGCTATGACACTTTCTATGTTTTTCAACACACCCGCCGGAGGCGGGTTGTCGGATGCAGCACCCATGCTAACGGGCCATACTAAGATAAAACGCGCTTGTCGTGCTGATATATCCGGCCCCTAATCCCACTTGACGCGGTAGGTGCGCTGGCCGTCTGAGGCGGAGCCGCGCCGTCTCCGCCCTCTGGTGAGCAGCTTCAAAAGGGCCCAGCCGAAAGCGAATCCCCCCACGTGTGCCATCCAGGCGACCCCGCCGCCGGTAGCGCTGCCAATCATCGACATCAATAACTGGTAAGCAAACCATATTCCCAGGACAACTTTCGCCGGAAGCACCACAAACTGGATAAAGAAAAAGACAATCAACAACGTAATCCGCGCCCGTGGGTGCAAGACTATATACGCCCCCATGACGCCAGCAATCGCACCCGACGCCCCAACTAACGGCACCTGCGAGGAAGGACCAAAGAGAGTGTACAACGCAATGGCAGCCAGACCCGACAGGATGTAGAAAAGTAAAAACTTAACCGGCCCGAAATAATCCTCAATGTTGTTTCCATAGATCCAAAGAAAAAGCATATTTCCGATCAGGTGCAGCCAGCCGCCGTGCATGAACATCGAGGTGAAGGGAGTCAGATATGTCGAGGCCGACAACTGGGGAGTCAATTCAATACCGCTGACGAACTCAAACGGTATGTAGCCGAATCGAATTGTGAACAGGTGGAACCCGCGCGAGCCTAATACAATCGCATAGAGAAAAATCAGGCTGTTGACAACAATCAAAGCAATCGTTAAGTACGGTTTCCGAATGGTTGGAGTGTCGTCTTTGATTGGAATAAACAATTCGCGCCTTTTACCGACCGTCAGGGCTACATTCTTTTCTTTGTTCGTTTAATGTAGAAGTTGAGATATTGTTCACCGAGATTCCCCGCTCGGTCAGTGACTCTGATACCCAGGTGATGTCTGCCAACACTTAATGGTTCCAGCGGCTTCGCTATACATTTGTGCGCCTCCGGGTCGTATTCCGGAATTAACCATTGGCCATCAACCTTGATGATAATATCCTCATCATCCCCAATACCGGAGAGTGTATCATCTATGACAAAGTTGATTGCCAGCCGGCGAATTTGATACGTCCGTCCGTCAGCTATGCTCAGGTATTTGATTTGAGGCGGATCGTAATCGAAAACTGCCGCAAATAATCCCCCGCCCGTTGACTTAGCTTTGAGCACATTGTCCTTAAAGACGTTGCTGTCCAGCCAGACCCAGCGATCCTCTTTTTCGTCAAGCCAACAGATCCCACTGTGACTGTTGAATTGGTTGAAAGCGGGGATCTTGAGTGAGATATCAAAATCTTTACGGCAGACAAAAGCCTTCGGGAAAATCTGGTAGTAAGCCGAGTTCAATCCTAATATCGACCGATTGATAAGAGACGTTTTTTTCAACTCAAGGAAGCGTGGGCGGTAAAAGTTGTCGCAGCCAAGATGCAGGGAAAAATAGTCATCTATGGCTATATCCTGGCTAGACTTATAGCCTACGGCAACTATATGGACGGAATCAGATAACCCGGAAGTATGGCTGGTATCCTCAGTCATCAACGCCTTTATCCGATCAATTCGGGCATATCTCTTCTGGGGTGGAATGAAACAGATATATTTGTTCATGTTAAAGTAGCGTGGATACTCGATTCCCAGCAAACTGTCTCGGTAATACAGCTCCAGCCGCGTCTTTGACCCCTTCCTTCCTCTGGAATTTATTGACACCAATAAACCGTCCTCGAGGACCTCATGCTCAAGATCGATTTTGCTTGGTCCCTTACTCAGAAGACCGTTAAAAAGATTGTCACGAATCAAACAACCTTTGTGAGCAAAGAGAAAAAGCCGCAGCACGGCCGTGCGGACTTTATAAGCGACGACCTCACACTGCAATTCCCCACCCTTGAGCGGCAAGACCCTTACGGTTGGTGGCGGCCCCCAAAGCTCCCCACGGTTGAGAAAGACTCTTACAGAATCAATTCCCAGCTCTGTATACTCGAGTGTCGGTGTGAAGAAAAACCGGGTAGTGTCAGGAGGCACAACCACTGTTGAATCAAGATTGAATACATTTCCCTCCGGTCCCAGCAAAAACTCAAAAGTCAGTTGCGAGCTGTTCCCAAAACAGTCTTGCGCAATAATCTTTGCCTGATGACGTCCCATCCGCACCGTACCATGGGTGCCATTACCAAAACCAATAATCCCCCGGTTACTATTTATAGCTCGGCTGCCTAGATAGTCATTGCCGATCTTCTTGAACAGCGTTCTGACCCTTGTTCTCTCCTCTACCGCCTCCAGATAATCGTATTCAAGGCCAACCGCGCGCATGGTAGTAAAATCAAGGGAATCAAATACTACCTCGTAAAAAGGTTTGTCATCAATGAACAGCGACAGTTTATACACCGCCTGCTTCATACCATCAGGACGCATCCGGTCAAAACAGTCCGCAAGAATCCCAAACGGACGATGGAAGTACAACACAGTGTCAAGCGTGTACTGTCCCGCCTTTTTGCCTGATGCGACTTCAAAAAACATCTTCCGCGTGCCATCGTCAAAAAGTGAGCTGTCATCAGTCATCTGAAACCCGACTCGCATGAATACCGGTTGCGTTTCGTCACGCAGTTCAAAACCATACACTAAGGGGTTAAGAGGGGCATTATTGCCGCTACGTTTCTCAAACTGGAGGTGGGGAGCTCCGGCGCCAGTCTGACCGGAGTAAGCAATGAACTCACCCTTTTTTATTCGGATGGAGTCTTCAGGAAAACTAATATCTCGGTAGTATCTCCTGGCAGCCACCTGGGCGGTTTTCAAGGGCTGATCGACTTTACCGGCGAAATTGGCCAAGTGGCCGAATACATATTCATACCCGTCATCTCCCTTGATATACAACACTTTACCATAGCCATAGTACGAGGTGCGGACTCTTGACACAAAGCCATCAACAGGCGAACACACCTTAGCCCCTATTTTCCCGCCGGTGCGAAGGTCAAGGCCGAAGTGGAAATGACCCTGGCGATAATTTCCAAATCCTGACGAAAGGTCAATATTTTCCTTAAGCGGCCATTCCATCCTGGCCAGGCAGGAAGTAGTGACAGCAATGATCGTTGTTACTAATATACCGCAAGCTTTAGTCGATAATCTCATCGTGGGTAATCTCTACCTAATTAAACAATCGCAAATTTACGGCAGTTTAAGCTCAAAATACAATGATTTTCATGTTATTATTGCTATTGTACTATTGCCATTAAGGCCGGTTCAACTGTATATTTTATTTTTTGCAGCCTTTGGCCGGACCTAAAGGGCAAAGGACGCTTAAGCAATAGAAAAGCAAAAGGAGAAACGACTGATGTTTGAAGCATTGCGTAAGATGATACTGCCCATCATTATTATTGTGCTAGTCTTTTTCGCCGCTATGATTGTGTTTCAGTGGGGTCTGGGCTTTTCGAGACGGCAGAGTTTTGTCGACTCCAATATTGCCGCCGTCATCAATGGCGAGAAAGTATCATGGCAAACGTACAACCGCCTTTACAACACGCTGTATCAAACTGAATCTCAAGATACTGACGGGGAACTTTCAGATGCTAAGACCCAGGAAATCCAGCAGAAAGCATGGAAAGAGCTTCTCCACGACCATTTGCTCATGCAGCAAGTGACCCAGCACCACATTACGGCTACTGACGAGGAAGTATACCAGTACTTGCGCTATAGTCCTCCCCCTGAGCTTCAGCAAATGCCGTACTTCCAGACTGACGGTAATTTTGACTATCAAAAATATGTCAATGCACTGGCCGATCCACAGGCATCCACGTTCTGGGCATCAATCGAACCCTTTGCACGTGAAAGTATTGTTAAACAGAAGATGCAAGAGTTGGTCATCCAAGCAGCTCATGTAACAGAAGCCGAAGTCAAGGAGTTCTACTTCGATACTAATGAAAAGGTGAAAGTTGGGATGGTGAACGTCAGCTATGCCAGGTTCTCCAATCCCCCGCCCAAGAGTACAGATGACGAGCTTCTTGAGTATTTTAATGAACATAAAGAGGACTATCCTATTGAGGAAAGAGCTTCCCTGGACATTGCCCTCATCGAAAAAAAGCCTGAGCCACGAGACTGGGAAATAAGCTATAACAAAGCCCAGACTATCTATGACTCTATCCAGGCGGGAGCCGACTTCGCCGAGATGGCCCAGCGCTATTCCGACGACCCAAGCTCCGCCAAAGAAGGAGGCGACCTGGATTGGTTCCCACGCGGACGGATGGTTACGGAATTCGATCGCAAGGCCTTTACAATGAAAAAGGAACAAGTGTCGGAGCCGGTTAGAACTCAGTTTGGATGGCACATCATCAAACTTCATGATTTCAAAGAAGAGATGGAAGTCCCCCGCGGGAAAACCAAAAAAGAACTGGTCAAAAAGGCTCATGCCTCCCACATATTGATAAAAGCTGCTGCGGGAGGGGAAACCCTCGACAGGGCTTATCGGCGGCTTGAAGAGTTTCAGATGGCGGCCAAGAAAAACGGGTTTTTCAAGGCCGCTGAGGATTTGAAAATGCCCATAAAGAGAGCTGCTCCATTTTTCCGAAATAAAAACATTCAGTATATCGGAAAAGACCCCAACGCTGGACAATTCGCTTTTGAAAACGAAGTCGACGCTATATCTGACGTCTTCGAAAATAACTCCGCCTTTTTCGTTTTGCAGGTGTCCGGCCGAATGCCAGCGGGTATGGCCACTTTTGAAGAGGCCAAGGATAAAGTCAAGCTTGACATACTTAAATACAAGGTTCAAAAGCTGTGCCATGATACGGCCGGCGCCATTTATGCCGAAATACAAAAAGGCACCAACATCAAAAAATCGGCCAAGATGTTCGGCGAGGAATATGAGACCCCTGACGAGTTCACCCGTAGATCCTACGTCAAAGGGCTTGGTCGCGGCCCTGTCGCGATCGGCACCGCTTTCTCACTCACTGAACCAGGTCAGATTTCCAAGCCAGCGGACTATGATCAGGGCACTATTATCTTCCAACTGATCGAGCGGACAAAGGTTGATTTGGATGCTTACAACACCCAACGAGATTCTCTCTATTTTTCCATCCTTAACGCTAAGCGCCGAGAGCTATACTCGAGCTGGTTTGAAAGCATAGTGGAGAACTCCACGATAGAAAACAATATTGAAAAGGCCTTAGAAAGGGGGGAGGAGTTTTAGCTGCAGGTGTCATTCCAGCTCAGACTCTTCAAGACGGTTGCCCAAGTTACTCTGCTTCGCTTTATGAAACATGAGGGGTGAACAGGTGAGCTGTCCTAAACCACAGGCATCACTGCCTACAATCTAATACCTCAAAAGTCTTATGTCGAAACCGCAGGATTTTCGACCTACCACATTTACCTCCTACGGACACAGCGGCGGTGCCGGGCCTCCACGGAACAAGTAGTCCACCAGGTACGTCAGGTCGGCAACGTTAACTCCGCCAAGGCCGTCAACATCGCCGGCATCAGGACAGGGCCGTTCCCACTGAGACGTGCGAAACAAGTAGTACACCAACATCGTCAAATCCGCAACATCAACGCCCCCCTGCATGTCCACGTTTCCTCTGCTGCCGACACAGCATTGCTGTACGTGAAAACAGTACGGCCCGTACCAATCCGGGGGAATATTACCGAGAGAACCATTTGTTGACCATAGCCAGTGGTTTCCCGGTGGATAGTTCGTCACCGAGTCTATGCACAAGGTGTCACCACTCTGGTAGGGCATTGTTTCAATATACCAGACCGGCTCATCAAACCCGTCAACAATACCGGTACCCAGTATTCCAAAACCCCCGAATGTAGCTGTATCTGTACTCAAACCGTCCACACCCATGGCAATGAGAAAGAACCCTCCAGTAAATATCCAGCTCCAGTCAATAGGTAGACTGTCGAACTCGATAGGGCTAAAGCTATTGGTATAGGCACCATTCCGATGCGTCCATACCTTGAAACCGTTGCTTAAACCTCTGATGGCACTGCCGTCACCGGGAGTATAGGTCAGCCTGTGGACAAATCTGACTGCTGACCCGGCAAATACCGTGTCACTACCGAAGAGACCATCGACGTGATCCATAGTGATCTCAGT
>CAZYRH010000028.1:0-6048 GCA_964650395.1 uncultured Ignavibacteriales bacterium | reverse complement strand
CCTTTTTCTAAAAAGCTATTGACATGGAGACCGGTTCCGATATTATAGTAAGATAATTTATCCTTTGGTCTACCCGGCGGCGGCGCGTGGCAGCAAAGACGGAACTCTGACTGATGGAACATGTGTTTAAGAGATTAGCATGAGTTACTCTGTAGTTAATAGAAGAGTTTTGATGCTCAATCAAAACTACGAGCCGCTCACAATTTGTACAGCCCGACGGGCAATAGTGCTCATGTTTCAGGGCAAAGCAGAGTTAATCGAAAAGGCCAACGGGCTGATGATCCGCACTGTTTCACGAAGCTACTCCCTGCCCTCAGTGGTTAGGCTCTGGCAGTACCGGAAAGTCCCTCACAAACGAATCATGCTGACGCGTAAGAACATTATCACGCGGGACCGCAACCGCTGTCAATACTGCGGTAGCTCCAAAGGGCCGATGACCGTTGACCACGTCATACCCAAGAGGTTAGGCGGACAGGAAGCGTGGGAAAACCTGGTCTGCGCCTGTACCAAGTGCAATAACAGAAAGGGCGACCGCACTCCTGACGAGGTAGGTATGAAATTACTGCGGAAGCCGACCCGTCCCACCTACATCACATTCATCCAGCGTAATTACGGCGTCACTGATCAGTGGCGGCCCTATCTATTCCTCGACTCCAGTATTGGCGGCGCCACTACCTGACTGCTGCTTTGCTTCAAAAAAGTTGTTTTGCATTTCCTCGGTGGTTATGTCCCAGCTCAAATTTCATTGAGCCCTTATTGGTAAAGCAAATCTCTCCGGAGACTGTGACAAAAGATAGAAACCGCACCTCGTGTAGGTACAATTTATACAATCACAATTAAAGAATATCATCACTCATCTTTTTGTAAAAGTTTTAATTGATTTAGTTGAACCTAATGGTTACGGTTAACGCTTAATGGTAATGACTGGTAACACGACATGAGTGACAGAAAACAGACAGGCGACACTTCACGAACGGGCGGCGGCGAAGAGACAATTCTTTCCGGCATGCAGCCGACGGGATCACTCCATGTGGGCAATCTTGAAGGGGCGCTGCGCAACTGGGTCCAACTTCAGGAAAAGTACCACATGTACCTCTGTATCGTCGACTGGCATGCCCTTACAGCCGAGTATCAGGACCTCAGCAGCTTAAAGGAGAGAATCTTTCAGGTGGCTCTCGATTTCCTGTCAGCCGGACTGGACCCCGAGAAATGCGCTATCTTCATCCAGTCCGAGGTAAAGGAACACGCTGAGTTACACTTGCTTTTCTCCATGCTGATTACTGTCCCTACTCTTACCCGACTGCCGACCTATTTGGAAAAGAAAAACCAGCTCGACTCCTATGGTTTCCTGGGCTATCCGGTTTTGCAGGCGGCTGATATTTGCCTGTACAATGCTCACAAGGTGCCGGTGGGAAAGGATCAGGAGAAGCATATCTGGCTGGCTAATGATTTAGCTCGGCGGTTCAACAACACTTACAAGAGAATCTTCAACGAACCTCAACCTTTGCTCACGGAAATCCCACTCATCCTGGGATCCGACAACCGCAAAATGTCAAAATCGTACAACAATCACATCCCGCTTGAGTACAGCGAAAAACAAACTGAGCAACGAATCAAAACTTTCTATACCGATCCGAAGAAAATCCGCAAGGGGGACCCCGGCCATCCGGAGGGCTGTCCTGTGTTTTTGCTGCACCGATTGTATACGCTCGAAGCTGAGGCTGAAATAGCTACCCCGTGTCGATCGGGCGAACTGGGGTGTGTAGATTGTAAGCTACGCTTGAGTCGTACTCTCAACCGGGCGCTCGAACCGATCCGCAGTAAACGGGCAGAATTGCTCAAAAGGCCGGACCATATCTGGGATGTGCTGAAAGCGGGCGGTGACCGCGCTCGCAGTCGGGCTCAAAATGTCATGGAAGACGTTCGTACAGCCATGCAGATGAACTATAGAGGAAACAAGTAAAGATGGATGCAACGCTAAGCTCTCAGAGTGATAATTACCGGGTTGATCTGGCTGTTTTTCACGGGCCGCTTGACCTTTTGCTCTACCTGATCAGGAAAGAGGAAGTAAGTATATATGACATCCCCATTGCCAAAATTACCAGAGAATACTTGAAATACATTGAACTTATGACCACTCTCAACCTTGAAGTAGCCGGTGAGTTTATCCTGATGGCGGCCACCTTGATCAGAATAAAAACCAGGATGTTGCTACCTCGAGACATTGACAACCCTGATGAACTTGACCCTCGCGAAGAACTCATCGCAGCGTTGATTGAGTACAAAAAGTACAAGGAGGCTGGTGAAATACTGCGGGAAAAAGCTCTCATCGAGGAAAGAAACTTCATTCCCCCATCACCGGTTGGAGAAATTAACGGCAAGACTAGTTTGTCTGAAGCTACGACATTTTTTGATCTGCTGACCGCCTTCAAGGAGGTGCTGTCAAGACGACACGATGAGACATTTCACGAGGTCTATACCGAGGAAGTCTCTATTGAGGACCGAATTACATACATAATTGAGCTCTTGAGAAAAAAAGAGTTTGCTATTTTCAAAGAATTGTTTGCGGATATCCCGGTGAAAATCGTGGCCGTGGTCACCTTTATCGCCCTCCTGGAGCTGGCCCGCGTCCAAAGGGTGACCATTTGTCAATCGAAGCCCTTTGCGGAGATGCGAGTGTATCGTGGTGAATATTTTGACTCTCCCCTACAGCCAATTGACGTGATAGATTTCACAGAGCACAAACAACAGGTGGTTGGATAAATTATGCAGAATGGCTCTCGAAATTCAGTCGTTGAAGCGCTAATTCTGGCCTCGCCGGAACCGCTTGCCGCCCGGAAAATTTCTGAGGCGTTGGAAGGTTGGTCGCCACGGAAAGTTGCTCAGGCCGTGGCTGAGTTGAATAATCGCTACATGGTGGCCGACACAGCCTACCGCATCCGGGAGCTCGCCGGAGGGTACCAGTTCTACATCCTGCCGGAATACACCAGCTATGTTGAGGAACTCTTCTCCAGACGCCGCAAAATGCGCTTAACCCGCGCGGCGTTGGAGACGCTGGCAATTGTCGCTTACCGCCAGCCAGTAACCAGAGTTGAGATAGAGCATATTCGCGGTGTCGCCTCCGATGGTGTGTTACACAACCTGCTTGAAAAAGGCGTGATTACCATCAAGGGTCGTGCTAAAACAATCGGCAAACCCCTTCAGTATGGCACCACTGACGAATTTCTGAAGTTTTTCGGCCTTAACCGGCTGGATGATCTTCCCCGTATGTCTGAAATTGAGGAGCTGATTTCGGACCGCCAACCCCAACCGCAAACCGAGCTGAAGCTGGAGGGTGGCATGGCAGATGAAAAGGCAGGAATGAAGCTGAATATCGCCGACGGCACCTATGACCCCCATCGAATTGTAGAAGTTGATGACTTTGCCATTGAACCAATAGTACCTGGAGAACCGTCAGAAAGCGGTCTGAATAATGACGAGAAGGAACAGCCCGACGAGATTGTTGACATGAAGCCAATGGGGAAGGATTCGTAGACTTGGGGTTGAAACCGAAGTCGAAGGATAACACCTGACAGCTCAATGACTGAGCAGTATCCCAGCGACGCCTTTACGTCTTAGATTTCACAGCAGCCAAAGAGAAGGTTCATGGTTAGACTAAGCAAATTCCTCTCTCTGTGCGGTGTCACCTCCCGCCGAGGGGCTGAGGCCTTGGTCGCAGCCCAGCGGGTAACCATCAATGATGTTACCGTAGAAAAAGTTGGGGTAATTGTTGATGAAGCTTCTGATGTAGTCAAAGTCGACGGTACTGTCGCCAAGCCCGTTTCCCAAAAGGTCTACATCGTTTTTAACAAGCCGCAGAAGGTCATGACGACACTGCATGACCCTTTCAGGCGGAGAACGGTTCGACACTTTCTTAAAAAGCTGCCCCACCGTGTCTACCCGGTGGGACGACTTGATTTTGACACCGAAGGAGTGTTGATCCTGTGCAACGACGGTGACCTGGCCTACCGGTTGACACATCCCAGGTATCGTGTGCCAAAGGTATACGAAGCAAAAGTGAACGGTCACTTCAGTCGAGCGGAAGGAATGAGAATTCAGCGGGGCATTAAATTGAAGGATGGTGCGATCGGGCGGGCACAAGTCGATATCTTAGGGTATGGAAAAAGAGTAACTCATCTGAGACTGACATTGACCGAGGGGCGCAAGCGTGAGGTCAAACAGTTGTGTCAAGTGGTGGGTAATCCGGTCAAGCACTTGCAGCGGGTGGAATTCGCCGGTGTGTCGGCAAAAGGTCTCAAACCTGGCGCCTGGCGATATTTGACCTCTGCCGAGGTCAACATGTTGAAAGCACTGGTCAAGTCTTGACTGAAGCTGTTGAAGCTGCAGTCACCATTAGAAATCTCCCAAATAGGTCAAAAAACTTTACGCGCTCCAAAAAGAGCTTCAATAATCCCAGTGGGCTGTTGAAAAACGGCTCAAACGTCACTTTTCCAACAATCTGCTTGGAATGCAACACTGTTTCTTAAGTAGGCTTATTTTAGCCTAACCCAAGTTAAATCATGTAGACACAGCGGGTTATGTCATTATTCGAAGAGTAGAGAGTGTGAAGGAGTGTTGCCGAATTAATGCATTGAATTAGCCGCGGTAACCAATTCACATCCGCAAATCGACAGCAAAAAGCAAAATTTAACTTGACTTTAGGAACATAAAAAGTTATTTTAATTTAAGAACATATAATAAATGTAGCGTTTTCATAAAAGTTACCTTCGAGAACAGGTACTTACTTGTCCGTAAGCGGGTGTAGGACTGAGAACAAATCGTTTTTGAAAGCATTAAAAAAGCACTAAAGTGTATAGCAACCATTAACAACCATTCTTTCGAGGAGGTGATGTGTATCGTATTAGGTAATCCCGTATGACCATGGGCCATATTATATGGCCTACAATCTCAAGAGTAACTAATCTGTAAGGAGAGCTAAACTAATGGCTAAATGGAGAAAACGAATTCCCATCCTGGTGGTGACACTGTCGGCCCTGGCGCTGTTTGTTGTGGCCCTCAGTTTTGCCACCACCGACGATCAAAAAGAAGATTATATTCAGCAGCAAAACGCCTTACGTTCGACCTCACAGTCTGAATCGATTCACCCCGATGTAGCTGCCAAGCTTGCGATGGAAGCTGAGATTCAGGCAAAGTTAGAGGCTGAAGAAGAGGCAGAGCTGCCGACGGCGAGCAGGCCTGCTGTTCAAGAAGACCTCAAGGTAAATCCGTTCAAAACGCAGCCGACAATGCCAGCCTACACCCCTAGAGGCGAGATTCTGTGGGAAGGTTTTGAAACCGGCAGCGTTCCGCCGTCGGGCTGGACTGCCGTCGTAAACAATCCTTACACATGGGAGATCGACAGCTACAACCCGTTTGAGGGCACGTACAACGCTTCCTGTTTCTATGACGCGGACTACACCGGCACGCAGGACGAATGGCTGGTCAGCCCGGTGCTTAACCTGGCTGGGAAAACCGACTGGAAGCTGGAGTTTGCCTGGATGGGCAGCTACTATTGGTCTGTTGATCCCTATGACAACTACGATCTGGAAGTCTGGATATCGACTGACGGCGGCGCCAACTTCACAACAAAACTCTGGTGTGAAGAGGATGTCGGCGTGTTCACAAGCTGGGAATGGTACGAGGCTACCGTTAATCTATCGGGATACTCGACCGAAAGCAACGTGAAACTGGGCTTCAGATACTATGGCTATGACGGCGCCCAGTTCTCGATCGACGCAATCTCAGTCAACGACGAAGAGGCGCCGATTGGCCGTTGCTGCTACGATGACCCGACAGCCCCGTTATGCGCTGATGTGACCGAACTGGAGTGCGAGGCTATGGGAGGGTATAGCTGGGACGAAGGTCTCAACTGTACCGACAATCCCTGCCCCACCGCTCCTCCCAATGATGAGTGTGTCAACGCTGAGCTGATCCCCTCGCCGTTCCCGGCGACAGCCAGCGGAACAACTGAGGGCGCGACTATCGACTGCCCGGGTGTTCTGGACTGGA
>CAZYRH010000027.1:0-20773 GCA_964650395.1 uncultured Ignavibacteriales bacterium | reverse complement strand
CCAACTTCAATATCAATTTTTGACTCTCCCTTGTATTCGCCTCTAAAATCGAGGTCAAACGAGCCGACTCCACCCGAGAAGGTCATCAGCTCAAAGTTGGCGTTGCCAATTGAGTGCATGTCCAGCGATGTAGCACCGGCGTCAATGTTTATCTCACTCAACCGGCGGGGATTGGGTTTGGAAAAGTCAATGTCGCCGGACGCCGCCCCAACGTCGATTTCGAGGCGCTCAAGGGGGATGCCGCCCAGGTCAATCTCGGCGTCACAGGCGCCGATATCCATTTCAAGAGAAGTCGGATACCGAGTGGACAAAACCAGACCAAGCTTATTATTGTCGGTATCGATATCACAGTGTTTGCGGTACTCGCTTTCAATGTAAAGATGGCCAATGCCTTTGTTGACCTTGTAGTCGACATCGTATTCCACCTGGCGGGTGTCGTAGCGGATATCCAACGTGGCCGCTTGAGACATATCTGCAGGGCTAATTCTTAATTCACCGGCGCCGAATTCAAGTTCAACATCAAGGTTGTTTGCTCCCTCGATATCGATCTGGCGCGTTTCGTGTTCTATTCTACCTGCCAGAGCGAAACTGGCAAATAAGAACACGAGAGCGAGATTAACCATTAGAACCTTTTTCATTACCTTCCTTCCTTTTTGTGGGAGGTTACTCTTCATGCCTTGGTATACGAGAGGAAGGCGGTGGGGTTGCAACGGAAGGTCCCGACGTGGTCGGCAGAGAACCGAGGGGGGGAGCCTTCGGTATGGGGGGAGGAGCCGGAGCCGGCGCGGGCGTACTACCTTGCTGCTCCTGACGCTCTTTCCAACCGACATACTCTTTGAATCCAAATCGTGTCAGAATTGCGGCCCCAACGCCCGCGAAGACCGGAAAAGAGGTCAGTACGATGGAGACAACCAGAAAGAAAATCCCAAAACCCTGAGAGACATCATTGTTCGAGCCCAACAACACCGCCACAATAAACCAAAAAGACATCAACAGGAGAATCCCCACTGTTGACTCCAACAGCATGCCTTTTCCTCCTCCGAGGTATCTCAGGGAGAACTGCCTACCAATCGTGCCCCCAAAGGAAACAATCCCAAGGGCAAAGGCAATCAGATAGATCAGCGGAACAAAGGGCACAACTATCAGGCCGACGATGGTAACCATAACCACAGTTAAGACTGCCGGCATCAAGAATATGAACAACATGCCTAAAAAGAAGGATCTTACCTTGTGCCGGTTCAGACACTGGTCAAAATTGGCCATCTGTTTGGGCATCAAGGAAACGGCAAGAAAACCGCAGAACAGGAGGAAAACGGTGAACGAAAGGACAATTATGATACCGTCGGCTGAAAAGGAACGGGTAATATCTTTGAGTTCAAGCGGAGAGCCTGTCTCGATGCTTTCGCCCAGGACTATACCCCCTTCTCTGACAATTATCTCAGGCGCCTCAATGTCTCCATCGACGCGGCCCGACTCGGTGACGAAAACTCGTTTTCTAATTGATCTTACATTTCCCTTTACCCAGCCCTTGATCGTTACCCTACCATAAGCAATAATATCACTGTCCACGTACTCGTCATACCCCACCCTCACGGATGATCGCTCAAAAGGCCTCACTTCCTTCTCTTCAGTACATCTCTCTTCAATGGGGATTTCGTCAGTGGAGGGGTGCGTAGGCCGTTTGATTCTGCTATCCTGATCGTCGGTTGGCAAATTACCCACGACAAAAGCCCCTTTATCAAAATCATAGTACCATTCATATCCAGCAGTATCAACGGCTATGACACCTTCATCAGTCAGCAGTATCTGGTCAAAAACCGTATCGGTGGGTTGATAATCAAATTCAGAATTATCCGGTTGGGCATATGCTGCGGTCAGGTAGTTGAGGGCAAAGAATCCCGAAATGAGAAGTGAAAGTCCAATGTACAGCACTTTTCTCATGTTACGTCCTATGTACGAGGCCGAGAATCAATATTGAGCCACAGTTACGTTGCCCGACGACGATGAAAGAGTAATAGTCGGTCCGCCCCCGCCGAATTCTCCGATAATCCGGTGATGCGATACCGACTTAATGGTAACGGGCACTTCCGTCCGAATCTCGCCTACCTTCGTCTCAATATTCAACACACCCGAGGCAGCCTCCGGAATCGAAAAGGTGATGGCGCCGCTGGTAGTTTCAACGAAATAGTCCCGTGGGCTGGCAAGCTCGGTCTGGATAGTCACGTTCCCGGAATAGGTTGAAAGATCAATGGCGCCGCGCACCTGTTTGATGGTTATTTTGCTCGAGGAGGACTTGATACGAATGTCGCCTTCAATCCACTCCAGGTCAATTACTCCCTGAGGTTGGCGGACGGTTATCGGACCAAACAAAAACTCGCCTCGGGTGGAACCGGCAGTATTTTCAATGTGTATTTCCCCTTCGATACTGGATAGTTCTATATCAGCCGCCATGCTATTGATTTCGATGGAACTGTTCGAGGGGAGGGTGATAGTATAGTCAACACTTCCATAAGAATCCGAACCAGCCCCAAGAACTTTCTGCCAGAAAGATGGGTTGCGGTTCAACATCTTGAGATAATTAGTATTGATTTTGACCTGTTCGGATGAAACGTCCACTTTTATTTCAATGTGGTCAGCCACCTCTTGTGCCTCCAGTTCGTTTGTAGCCCGGACTCTCTTGATGGCTTCAATAACTAATCTGCCTTCCTCGCTGCCGGATATGTTAACATTTCCCCTCACCAGATTCAAGTTCAGCACAACCGGAGACTCAACCTGAAGAGTTTTCTGGTACTCATACGTGAACTCTGCTGCATAAGTTCTTTTAGCAGCCAGCAAAAACAAGCCACAAACGCAAAAAAGTACAGTAGTCTTGAATGAGGGCATACGGCAGTCCTCTCGTTCAACCTTCAGGCATTCATTATGGATTTCAGTTTCTTTTTCAAAAGCTCTCGTGCCCGAAAAATCCTTGCTTTTACGGTACCGATGGGCATACTTAGTAAATCGGCGATTTCCTCATACGATTTATCGTCCTTGTGTCGGTAGATAATCACCTCGCGATATTTCTTTGGCAACGATGAAATTGCAGCCTCAATACTGAAACGCTGTTCTTTACGTTCAAGGTCTCTTTCCGGGTGGTAGGAATAGTCGGCAATCTCAATCTCTCGGTTGTTTTCACCATCCAGGTGTCGGTCGAGCGATAACGCTTTTATCCTTTTTTTGCGCAGGAAATCAATGGCGCAGTTAGCCGCTATTCTATACAGCCAGGTCGAAAAGCGGTACTCTGTCCGATAACTGGCAAGTGAGGCGAAGGCTTTCATAAATGTTTCCTGGACCAGGTCATTGGTAGTCTCGCTATCACGCACGATTTTGTAAACAACATGATAGACAGACGGTTGATGTTTTTCTGTCAGGTGCTTATAAGCCTCTTGATTGCCACGCAGCGCCTGAGCAATCAGTTCTACGTCGTTGTCCTGCAACTACTTCTTTCTTCTATTTACGTCCTTGGCGCCGGACTGTTTCAACCAAGTGGCCATATAATATAGAACCTGTCAAAGAGTTACAAGGGAATTCTGGCTGGGCCGGTACGACTGGGGAGACCGATTCTATGATGTGTGACTCGTGATCGAAGGAACAAGCAGCTACTTACCGCTTCCTTTAACTTCTACTCTGGTCATTTTGAGAATAACCCCGTTATCTCCAGCAATCCAGATATTGTCGGCATCGCCAAAAGCCACTTTGCGCAGCGTGCCGGTGACAACACGCGGCTCTACTGTCCAAGTTTTGCCGCCGTCGAGAGTGGTTCGTGTTGTCCCGCTGTCGCCGACAGCGATGCCGATCTGAGAGTCCCCAAAAGCAACCCCGCGGAGAACTTCATTAGCTCTGCTGTCTTGTTTACTCCAATTCGCGCCACCGTCACTAGTGTGGAGGATGAACGTCCCGTCAACACCAACCACCCAGCCGTTGTTCAGATCAATAAATGTGACATCAAGTAGCGGGTTGAGCGCATTACTACCCTGCGATATCCAGCTTCGCCCGCCGTTGTTCGTTCGCAATATTATTCCACGGTGGCCAACAGCCCAACCGTTATTTTCGTCCGGAAAACTGACACCAAACAGCCAATCATCCGCCGCTGTTGTGTCCCATGCTTTGCCGTTATTAGTAGTTTTCAGGATGACTTTGTTACCGACTGCCCAGCCCCGAAAGCTGTCGAAAAAGGTAACATCGGTAAGGTCTACCCCACCAGGGGATTGGTCCTGCCAGGTATCACCGCCATCGAATGTGTGGAGCACCGTGCCGCCTTCACCCGCCACCCATCCAGTGTCAGCGTTTATGAAACTAACACCGTGGAGCACCTTTAGCGTGGCGCTACTTTGAGGAGTCCAGTTCGCACCGCCATCGCTGGTGTGCAAAATTGTGCCACTATCACCAACTGCCCAGCCGTTTCTTGCATCTGTGAAGAAGATGTCCAGTAAATCCATTGTGGTTCCACTATTTTGGGTAACCGCATTGAACTCATACGTGGTAGCTCCATTTCCAACGATCACCTCCTCGTTGGAGCATGTAATAACAGACAAGACAATGACCACGAAACTGAGAGACAACTTGAGCTTAGGAAATGTCACTTCTTTCACTAAAGATACTCCTTTATTTTTGTAGATCACGAGTCCTGTGAGGCTGTGACAAAAGTCCGCCATTCGGTCGGGTCTTGCCCGCTTGGGCGGGTGTGGCCTGACCGAAAACGTACTCCTTTGGAACGCACGCACTTGCCAAATGACTCGTCGGTTCACACCCTCGACTTCGTCGGGGCCAAGAGCCGACGAAACAGGACGAACGCTCTTTTGTTACAGCCTCCCTGTGCTTCTGCCAATTCATTAACTTGGAGATGGCAGGATCGCAGGACCGCTGTCCTACTTCCCTGTTAATATAACGAACAAGGATGACATGTTGTCAAAGCAAAGTGTGACTTTGAACGTGCAATATCCGAAGAAGCTAAAAACCGTAGCCGAGGTTCAGGTAGAACCGATCCTGGTTGTTGTCGGCGATGCCGTAGCCGAATTCAAACGGGCCGAGGGGAGAATCGAGAGCGAGGAAAAGACTGGCTCCATGCCGGAGGTTGCGCAATTTGACCTGGTCTGTGGCTGTATAGACTTCGCCCATATCGAGTCGGGCGGTGAGGTACAAACGGAGAGGAAGTTTCAAGCGGAGTTCGTTGGTCAGGACAAACAGTTTGTCTCCGTAAAGCTGATCGGTGCGAAACCCGCCAAACGAGTACATCCCGCCGAGATAGAACTTCTCCGGGGGCGGCAGTCCCGAGCGCGACAGACCGATTGACAGCTTAGGATGATAATTCAGGCGTTTTCCGAGGGGGAAGTAAGCCTCGAGCGAGGTGAAAAACTTGGTAAACTCAACCTCGCCCCCGAGGTATTTTCCGGCAAACCGCAGTTCAAACAGATGCTTTTTGCCCGTTTCCGGAAACGGCACGCGATTGAATGTCTCCACCAGCGACTCGAATTTGAGGATCCTGAGACCAAGCTTTTCATACACATGATCACCAGGGTTCTTGTATTCAATTTTCTCCAGAATAAGGCCAGCGGTCACTGTGCCCAGCTTGAAAATCTGCTGACCAAACCGCAGTTCCGCTCCGGTTCTGTTTTCTTCCCGTTCGCCGGCGCGCGAACCGTCCTTGGCAAAGAGGTGGCGATCAAGCCGGTGGTGGTATACGCGTATTCTACTCGTGAGATAGGTTGAGAAAATACGATCTGCCTTTAAGCTGGCAAAATAGCGCTGACGGTCCCTGCCATAGCGGGCGTGAAACAGCAGCTCCAACCCCATCCCGCCGATGTTGTCATCGAGAAGTTCAAGGAATTCTTCAGACTGGTATTCATCGTTCCAGTGCCAGCCCAGCCGCATCTGACGATACTTTTTTTCTGAAACTCGTATTTTTGCAATTGCCCCACCTCGGTACGACACTAGATCAACTGTCACTTGGTCGAACAGGTCGCTTCCATAAATGTTGGCAATGCCCTTCGAGGCAAGAGAGGTTGAATACGGCTCATCGATTTTTAGCGGGAAAAGAGAGCGGACAAACCAATCCTTGGTTAGCTCATTTCCTTCAACATCAATCCGCTCGATAATAGCCTCATCAAGAACCACAGTGATCTTCTTTTGCTGGGGCTTTATTGTTACCTTTGTTACATCCGTCAGGTCATATCCGTCGGCATGGTACAAGTTGAGAATACGGTCAAGCCCCACCCGCAAGTTCTTCGGAGTCAGAAGACTGTCACTGAGATTGAACTGCTCAGCCAGTGTGCTGTTATCATAGATAGTGTTACCAGCAAATGCGAACTGAACGTCCTGCATACGAAAATTAGGATAAGTGGTTATAGAAAGCAGGACCTCGTTTACACCACTTTCGATGCTATCTATGGGAGTCAAGATGGCTTCCAATCGGAACATACCGCACTCGACCGTTAATGACTTGAGAATAGAAATCAGCTCACTTCTGTTAACCGTTTTCCCCAGAAGCCTGAATCTGATACTATCTTCAAAGGTATGGGCTAAGCTATCGACTTCAACCTGCACTATTGTGTATCTCGTGGCACAGTGCTTTTGTTTGAGCAGGCTGATTATGCTGTCAGCGGCCGCCTGGCCGGCTTGATAGCCGATCTCTATAAGGGTGTCTTTGAACTTGAAATCCATTGAGTTAAAGCTATCAAGAGGAGGTGTGATAACGAAATCGGCCAGTTGCAACTGGTTGGCCAGTTTGTCGGCAGTCATTATAGTAGTTACCTGATTGGCAATATCAACCGGTGTTATCAAGTCATCTTTGGGAAGAAGGGGACTAGCGGTATTGACAGCTACGACAAATGTTATAGAGTCGCCCATCTGTCTGACCAGCTCGACAGGTATGGGTGTGACCATGCCGCCGTCCATGAGCACCTGGCCATCCTTTTCCAGACCGGTGAATGCCAGAGGAAAAGCCATTGTGGCCCGCATCGCTTCGGCGAGCGAGCCGCTGTCGAGTACTACTTGATGGCCACTCACAATGTCAGTGCTGATAGTTTTGAACGGAATCGGCAACCTGTTGAAATCGCTGTTGCAATGATAATTGGCTTTAGTAGTCAGGGTTGTCAAGAGCGAGGTCAGTTTTTGTCCGGCTGCAAGTGCTCGTGGGATGACAGGCATAAAACCGTGAAAGCGGACAGATAGAAGATGTCGTCCCCTTTCTTGACGCTGGGTCAAGAACATGGTTTTACGAGGTGGGGTGTTAGTAAATAATCCGCTGAAGGTTGTGTTGTGCACTATGGAAGTAAGATCGTCCGGGCTGTAACCGGCGGCGTATATCCCCCCCACGATGCCGCCCATGGAGGTACCGGCCACGGCTACCACATCGAGTCCTTTTTCCTCAAATGCCTTAAGGACACCGATTGCGGCCAACCCGCGGGCACCGCCGCCGGATAAAGCCAGCAGGATAGAGTAATGTTCTGTTTCGTGGGACGGGTCAAGCCCGTCCAATCCGCCAATGACAATTTTGTCCATACCACCGGCGGGTAGAGCAATCGACCAGCATAGAAGCAGGGCCAACCTAGCACAAGATTTCACTTGCCATTCCGCCTCAACTATGAGTTTATTGGCTCCCGGTAGCTTGGTTACAGATAATAAACAATGCCGGTTTCCAACACGGAACTAAAAAAAGTTAAATTGCTCCTGACAAAAAAAGGACGAAAAGAACAACGGATGTTCTTGGCCGAAGGAATCAGGCTGCTTGAAGAGTCAATACGCTTTCGTTTTTGGCCTCGCACAGTATATTATACTCCCTCAATGTTGTCTGACCGAGGCGAAGAACTGCTAAAGCAATTTGAAAGCAGTGGTGTAAGGACAGTGAAGTTGTCAGCGAGGCAGCTAAACTCACTCGCGGACACTGAGACTCCTCAGGGCATTGTCGGTCTTTTTTCCATGCCCGCTGACGATATGGGTGAACTTTACTCGCTCCACCAGCGTATGCTACTATTGTGTGAAAACGTATCCGACCCCGGTAATTTGGGAACGTTGGTACGATCCGCATTGGCCTTTGGCTTTGACTTAGTGCTTTTGTGCGGCAATACGGCTGAACCATACGCTCCGAAGGTAGTGCGGGCCTCAGCGGGGGCTGTCTTCGGGGTGAGGATGGCCGAGGTATCGTCAAAGGAAGTTGACGCCTTGATTGCTAAGGAAGGAATATCGATCATTGCTTCAGATTTGAGTGGGGAGGCTGATTTCGGATTTTTGAAAGAGAGAGTGAAAAACAGAAAAATCCTGCTGGCGATCGGTTCTGAGGCGACCGGACTATCAAAGGTAATTCTGGAAAGAGCCGATATCCGTGTTCGCATTCGGCATCTTCACACGGTCGAGTCGTTAAACGCTGCCGTAGCCGGGTCGATAATAATGAAAGAGTTATTTGGTATTGTTAATGAAGGATAGCCGATGAAGTGGCTTACCACTTTTGTATTCAGCGTGAGCATTTATCTTATGTGGGCCGCGCCCAGCTATGCCCAGGAGGTCTTTGAAGAAACGCCCGGGTTGTTTTCAACACGCCAAATAGGGACTGCAGTTCCGATTGGCACTCAGAAGAAGGTTACGATACAATCAGCTTCCACTTTGCGGGGTAAAATCAACATAGCAACCGCTGAGGTAAGTGAGGTTTCAGTCTCCTATTTCAAAAAGTCAAAAGCGGATTCGAAGTCCAGGGCAATCGATTTCATTGACCTCATTGCGGTCAGGCTGGAGCGCATCGCTGACGGGATCAGGTTACAACTAAGCGCACCCAATCCGGCACCGTGGACAGACCTCGAAACCGGACTGGTCGAAGCTGAACTGACCATCCCGGAAAGCTGCTTTGTTGAGATTGAAGCGCCTTACTTTGATATTGAGGCTCATGGACCGTTTGAAGGGGTGGTTGTGCCTTCGTCTTTGGGAAAGCTTGAGGTTACTGATGTGTCAAAACAACTGGAATTAAAAACAGCTAACAGACGTGTCTCCATCGAAAAAATCTCAGGAGATATTTCCGTTACTACCAGCAATTCTGAACTGGCGGCAAAAGACATCTCGAGCGTTGATAAGCAGGCACGCTTCAAAAATGATGGTGGAGATATACGAATTGGTGGCTTCGTGGGCAGGGTCAATGTGAAAAACAGTTACGGCCGCATTGAAATTACAGATTTCGAGCCGCAGGGGAGCGGTAACCTGATACGCGGGTTCTCGGGGCCAGTTATTGTCGATATAAAACGAATCACTGACGGGCAGGTAGTAATTAACAACCGCTTTGAAGATATAGGAATAACGGTTCCAAGTGACCTCTCGGCAAGACTATCACTGGCTGTTGACAAAGGAGGGAAGATTGAAGCCGGCAACTTCACCTTCAAAACCGATCTGGTTCAACCTAATCGGCTCAACCTTGTGGCCGGCGATGGTGAGTCACTTATTAGCGGTTCCATTAGAGGTAAAGGAAACATTTTCGTGCGAACCATAGAGGGAGAGGAATAGACGTGAGGTGGGTGGTGTATCGAGCAATTGGTGCTATGGCGGCGTTGGTTATTGCAGCCACGCCCACGATTCATGGTGAACGAATACAATTCCCCGAAGGGGTTTTTTACTACCAACCAGCAGCGTCGATCTTTGGAGCTGAAGCGGCTTGGGTGAATCCAGCCGGACTGAGCTGTTACAACGCTTCCAGCTTTCAGATCATGGCGGACTACAAGGCTGGCAGGTATGGTAAAAGCTGGGGAACAGTGGTAAGTCGGGAACAAATGGCGGTGGCTTATCGGTACCTTGACAATCCGGGGGGAGTTAATTACCGGGAGTATCTATATGCTGCCAGCATACCACTGGGGGAAAGAGTCCATTTCGGTGGATCGTATCGGCACTTCAAGTCTGCGCCCGGAATCTATAACAAACGTCACTTTTGGAACGTTGGATTGTTGGTCCAGGGCAGGGGCCCGTTGAGCTGGGCGGCCGTCTTTTCCAATTTGAACCGAGGCAAAATAGATGGGCAACGTACTGAGACCGAGCAGCGGTATTCGCTTTCTTATCGTCCTCAGGGGAAAGTGGCCACCTTTTCTGTGGACATGTTCCTGTCTACCAAGACCCGCCTGAGCAACGCTGATTATGTATATCACCTTGAACTGGTTCCACATCGAGGTTTGACTGTCGAGGGATATGTAGATTCCGATAAGAATTTCCAAGTAGGGCTCAGAGCCAATCTTCTCCAGTATTTCATCGGATCTCAAAGCAGTTTTAAGAAAGGGGGAAACCACCTCCGAACCACGGCGATCTTAGGCGCTACCAGTCTGAGGCAGCCGTCACTGATTCACCAGCCTTGGCGAAGACTTTCTGTCGACCTTTCCGGAAAGCTGCCTGAAAACCCACCTCGTCCTTATTTCGGAAGGCAGAAAGCTTCATTTATAACCTTGCTTACGACAATATACCGTGCCTCCGAGGATCCGTCGATAAACGAAATGGTTCTCAGCCTCAAGAATCTCACTTTAGGCTTTGGCCAGGCTCAGGAACTTAGAGACGCGCTAAGGTTCTTCAAGAGTAAAAACAAGGCAATCGTTTGTCATCTATCCTATCCCAACAACATTGCCTATTTTATTGCTTCGACAGCTGAATCAATCTTGATGTCCCCCGTAAGCCAGCTCAACCTGGTCGGTTTACGGGCCGAGCTATCATTCTACGCCGGGACTCTCGAAAAGCTCGGTGTGAAAGCCGACGTGCTGCGCATTGGGGATTACAAGAGTGCTGCAGAGAGGTATACTCGCAGGGCGGCCACCGAGCAGAACCGACAGCAAATTAACCGTCTTCTTGATGACCTCTATGACCAATTTGTGACAGGCATAGCAGAGGGCAGAGGCATTCCTCAAGATTCGGTGCGGAAGATCATTGATGGCGGCCCATACATTTCAGGGGAAGCTTTGAAGTATGCTCTTGTTGACGGATTGAGCTATCGGGACGAATTAGACGACAACTTCCTTTCAGCGTTGCCCGAAGTATCATTCAAGCAGTATGTAAGCGATACCCTTGTCAACGATGGCTGGCCAGCTGAGCCAGTGCTGGCGCTGGTGGTAGCAGAGGGAGAAATCGGGTTTGACGGTGGTGGCTTTTTCCCCTTTGGCACTGATGATAAGGCTACTCCCTCGTCCATGAAGCAGGCGTTTGAGCGTGTTGCTCGTGAGCCGCAGGTGAGAGGAGTTGTTTTTCGAATCAACTCGCCCGGAGGTCTGGCACTAGCGGGTGAAGAGATCTACCACAGCGCCCACCAAACCGCCGAAAAGAAACCTCTTGTTGTTTCTATGTCCAATGTTGCTGCCTCGGGGGGGTATTACATAGCCATACCATCCCGGCGGCTTTTTGCCAACCCCGGCACAATCACCGGCTCAATTGGGATATATGGCGGCAAGGTGGACTTGAGCGCTCTCTATAAGAAGATTGACCTGGGGAAAGAGCTTTACACACGCGGAAAGTTCGCCGGAATGCTCAGCACGACGCGGCCATTTACGAACGAGGAGAGAAAAAAATACTATTCACACTTGAAGGCCTTCTACGATCACTTTGTCGACCTGGTTTCCAACAATCGTTCTCTCTCCGTTGACTCCGTGGATACCCTTTCTCGCGGGAAAGTGTGGTCCGGTCGTGAGGCGCTGTCAAATGGCCTCATCGACGAACTGGGTGGACTTAAAAGGTCGCTTGACTATACTGCCTCTCTATTGGGACTGAAGAACTACAGGCTGGCCGTTTATCCTGAAAAACGTCCCTGGTTTATTCTGCCCGGTCGTTCTTTCCTGAGAGCCATAGCACGTATCTTCTGGCGTGGTAGAGCTGGAGATGAAACACTGAAAGAGGGAGTTGGTTTCCCGACTGACGGAGAGATTTTCGCCCGCCTGCCATTTGACATCACTATCGAATAGAGAGTCGCGGAGGCTTTTATTTCGTGGTTTGTTTCCTCTTATCCTGTCGGGCTAAAAAAAAGAACCCGCCAATAAGGCGGGTCCTTATTCTTTAGACTGTTCCCAGAGAGCTATTCTTCGTACCCCACATACTGCTGCTGCCAGCCAGTCCGTTGGAAAATACGTACGACTGGTGTCTCGGGCGGCAGTTTGTTAGGGTCATCGAGGTCGGGGTCATACGACCAGTCTCGATTCGGCGGTGAGTAGTAGTTACCATTCCAGGTGCCATTGGCTTGGATCGAGTACCATAGGTTGACCGCTGAACCTGTCCAGGTGAACTTCTTTCCCGACCACTCCTCAAGGAAGCGAGGGAGGTTCTCAAAACCGCCGTTGTAGTCCGACTGGGTGGTTTCGATGTTGCCCGTCAGATAAGACGCATTCACGGTTGTTGGTGTTGCTATGCGGTTGTATTTCGATCCGGAACCCTTACTATCGTCCCAGCTCGATGACAGAAACGTGATGGCGTCGGCAAGAATAGATGCTGGTTTCTTGTCGACCTCGTTATAGTCACCTTTGGTGTAGACCGGGTTTTCACTGGCGATAGTCAACCCGGCATCGAGTTTTGACCCGTTATTGATACGCATGGCCGGGAAGTCGGACGTTTGGTCCGAGAAGTAAACAACGCCGTTGGACGGCGCATAGCCTTCATCATATAGTTCCTTGATATCCAGTTCCATGCAGTCAACATTGGTCTTTTCCCGACCGTCGTAGAACTTGTCATCGGTGAAAGTAATGACACCATCAGAAATCATATTGGCTGTTACGTTAACCCAGGCGCCGCCAACCTTTTGATATGCCTGACGGTCAATGAACTTCAGCGTGGCTTTGTGCTCATACGAATCGGGGTTGCTGCTCTCCTGCTCGATCAGCTTGTGGGGATCGCCACCTGCGGTACTGGACAGCGGTAGATTTAGAGGTCCCTGCCCGTGGGCGGAATCTTGAACTCGTCCCTGCCACCGGGCCACCGATGAATCGTACCAGTATGAGTCATCCGCATCAAGCCATCCGGAGCCCTCTTTCATAGAGGCATAGTTGCCGTCAGTGTCTTTTATTTGTACGTCGCCGGTGCCCACACCGCCAGCGCCCTTCCGGCCATGGAGGATGTTGCCGGAGGCAGTCACGTAACTGTCCATATAAAGGTTATTGTTAGACTGAAGCCAGAGGTTGCCATTGGAATGAACCCGCCCCATAAGTGTCATGTCAGGTCCAGGTGCGATCTCAAGGTCGTTGCCATAGAAAACCGCGAATTGAAAGATCGGCACCAGGGCTGTTTCAAAGGTCTGCGACAGTTGAACCTTAGCATTATCGACAGGGTTTGACGCCGCGGAGGTAATAGTAAATGACTTTACCAAAGCATGCAGACCGGCCAGGGTACCACTGGAGAGGTTCTTTTGGACAGCGGGACCGTTATCAGTAGTGGTGTAGTTCACTAGACAGTTGTTCACTGAAACAGTTCCTGCTGGCATAGCGACCGGCGGCAGGCCGGTCGTGTCGTACTCACTTTGCAGGTCAGCAGCGGACTTCTCCAGTCCGGCCTCGGCGGCATAGAAAGCCCGTGTTTCCTGCAATTCATTTCCTGCGATGGTTACCTCATCGTCGGATGTGGAGAGAGCAGCGAGACCAAGTAGGGTCAGCATGGCCACCATGATCAGAGCTATTAATGCGGCCATACCACGCTCGGAATTAATTAGAGTCATTCTCATAGTTACCTGCCTTTTATAAGCCGACGTTTCTCAAATAGACTGATGTCGAAAAAGTTCTGTGCCGATACTGGTCCGCGACCACCTCGGCCAGCTCAATATCAGGGGTATTCGATCTTCCGGTGACGGAGATTAACACCTCACGAACGTTGTCAACAAGCGTGGGAACATCCTGGACAGTTCCGTTTTTCATCCGGTACCGGAATTGCAGGTCAGAGATGTTTTCTGCATACACCTGCGGGGACTGGCCGGGAAGTTGAACTATGAGGTTAGGATGGTCCGGGTCTGTGGTCGTATCCACAAAGAATTTCACCTGTGTCATTGCCAGTACAATAGCATCTTCATCGTAGGCCCTGGAGAGCGTCATAGTGTTATGCTGCAAGTGATTAGAACCCGTTTGAACATGCGTAATCTCGAACCATTCTCCTCCACCAGAATCCGGATCGAAAATGTACACCCACTCACCGTCATAAAAGCAGGAGACATCAATGGCACATTTCAGTTCTGACGAGGGTAGCGGCATGGGAGCCGCGAGATAGGTGTCACACCCCCCCTTGCGATAGGTAATGGTTATTGTATCTGGATTCGTGTTTGCCGCGGCTAAGGGAGCCACTCCGAGAGGGAGGTCATACCCGGCCATCCTGATTTGGCGCCCTAACTCGTCGATCGAGGCCCTGACATTTTGCTGGATATTGGTAATGTCGTCTTGCGTCATATAGTTTTTGTGCTGGGTAACATACAACTGGAAAATGGACGCTGTCACTACGCCCATTATTAAAAGAGCAATCAACACTTCCAACAAGGAAGTGCCTAGCTGACTGTTCGTTTTGTGCTTACAAGTTACCATGGTTATACCTATACTGAATCGGTTTTGATGTAGGTTGTCAGGGAGTCGGTTCTGGTTTTAGCCCTGATATCCTCCCACGTCACGGAAATACTCACCTGACGTAGATGATTACTGGTGTTGATGACGGTCCAATTCCTTGCGACCCCGAGGATGGTATCCGTCCCGCCGGACGGACTTGAACTGGAGCGGAGTTGTTCTAACTTCTCCTGCATCAGCTGGGTGGCGACCGTGGTTTTATTGGACCAATCATTACCATCGAGAGCAACCATAGCCATGTTCAACAACAGCAGGAGCGAGATACTCATAATGATCATGGCTATCATGACTTCAAGCAGGGTCAGGCCGGATTGATTGACAAGTTTTCTATCTTTCATGCTTTCTACCCTTTGTTTTCCGCAAGTTGTGTAAATCTTATGCCGCTAACCGACAAATATAGAGCTGGAGCCAAGGCTTCATCTTAACCTCTTGTGATACAAGGGGAAATTTCTGTCCGGCATTCTGCCGAGGGGCAGAGTTAATGACTCGTCATTTGATAATCTGTCCAAAAAGAACAGTGACAATACAACGTTGACCATAAAATATGGGGACCAGCCCATACCAGGAAAGAATGCCAGTTTCATTGAATAGGGGACCTGATGCTCTCATGGCGTGACTGATTTATTTAGCTTGAAGGCAATCCGGCATCTGACTATACTGCGCTTGCAAAACCAAAGCTCAAGGACATAACATTCTTCAAATCGTGGAGTAAAAATATGGCTAAGAACTATAAAATGTACTTAGGCGGCAAGTGGGTTGACCGCAAGAACAAGATTCGAGTGGAATCCCCCTATGATGATTCGCTGGTTGCTACTGTTGCCGCAGCGTCAAAAGAAGATTACACCAAAGCGATTGAGATTGCTGACGAAACTTTTAAGCTTACTCGTGATCTCCCTTCCTACAAACGTGAAGAAACCTGCCGGGCCGTTGCCGCCGGATTGGAAAAGAACATTGACAAGTTTGCCAAAATGATGACGCTGGAGCTCGGTAAGGCGTTAAAGGATGCCAGAGGGGAAATCAACCGCGCTATTGGTGTGTTCAAAACGGCAGCCGAGGAAGCCAAGCGGATCGAAGGCGAAATCATTGACCTCGACTGGAATCCGGGCGCTGAAGAGCGTATCGGGCTTGTGCGCCGCTTCCCGAAAGGGGTGATTGCCGGTATCTCACCGTTCAACTTCCCGCTTAATCTGGTAGCCCACAAAGTGGCCCCGGCGATTGCATCCGGTAACACAATTGTGATTAAGCCGGCGTCGAAGACACCTATTAGCGCTCTGCTGCTGGCGGAGCTGATTGACAAGACCGATCACCCGAAGGGTGCCGTCTCGATCCTCCCCGGTTCATCGAAAGATGCTTCCCCGCTTCTTGAAGACAATCGCGTGAAACTGATTACCTTCACCGGTTCAGCCGAAGTTGGCTGGTGGATCAAACAGCATTGCGGTCGGAAGGAAGTTGTGCTGGAGTTGGGTGGCAATGCTGGGGTGGCGATTGCCGATGATGCCGACCTTGAGTATGCCACTACTCGTTTGGTGACTGGTGCTTTTGGCGTGGCCGGGCAGTCGTGCATTTCGGTGCAACGGATCTATGTGCATGAGAGGGTCTATGACCCATTCATTAAGTTGCTCAAAGCTAAGTCAGCTAAATTCAAGATCGGCGACCCGCTTGATCCTTCAACTGATATGGGCACTATGGTCGATCAGCAGTCGGTTGAGAACACGCTTGCGGCTATTGATGACGCCGTCAAGGGTGGTGCGAAGGTTCTCTTGGGTGGCAAAGCTCGCGGGCGCACGTTAGAGCCAACCATATTGACGAATGTAAAAAACTCAATGGATGTTTGCTCGAAAGAGGCCTTTGCCCCGCTGGCGGTGCTGTTTACGTACAGGGATTTCAAGAAAGTTGTAGACGAGATTAACGACTCTGAATACGGCTTGCAGGCTGGAATCTTCACCAACCGTCTCAAGGACATCTTTTATGCCTTCAAGCACATCGAGTGCGGCGGGGTGGTGGTCAACGACATCCCGACCTACCGCGCCGACCACCAGCCTTACGGCGGCATGAAAAACTCCGGCCTCGGCCGTGAGGGCGTCCGCTACGCCATTGAGGACATGACGGATGTGAAGATATTGAGTGTGAATTTGAAGTGAAGTGAGAATGTCTTGGACTTAATGTGTGCGGCGGACGTCCTCGTCCGCCGCATGATGGTGGGCGCACGAGGACGTACGCCCACCACAAACCAGCCACGGGATTGCCTTAAAAACTGCTTGACGTATAGCGATTAGTACAACATGTTAGCCATCTAAAGGAGGCTTCAGCATGGAAGATTTCAACCTTGGGTCAGCTTTGTTAACCGGTTGGAAACTTAATATTTCATTAGGGTCTTATCTTATTAAGTGCGCCTTGATTACAATCGCAATACGCATTTTCCAGTGCTTAATCAAAGCATTTCAAAGCGGCCTTGGTGAACATGGTAAGGAAATTCAAACATGGCCTTACTTTAAACGTTTCATATTAGCCTTCTACGGTTTCAAACATAAATGTTTGGCAGACCATTGGTTAGGAGCCTTGATAGGTTTTTCCGAAATTTCATTTTATCCAGTATTAATTGTTACCGATAACTTAGGAGCAATCGGTGCTTGGCTGATTATTAAAACGGCCGGCGGATTTAAGCTATGGGAAAACAATCAAAGAGCATTTAATAGATTTCTTGTGCTAAATCTTATTAATCTTGGTATTGCATATTTCGTTACTGCAAAATGGATATCAGCGATTTAGAGAATCAAAAAAAAGTCTTATTGACCACACACTTGAGTAAAGTAGGTCAGGATTCCAACGATCTTGCCTTTTTTTATTTGCGCAATAACTTGCAAAAACATGAGCTTTTGTCCCGATAACTTTGACCCTTAAAAGACATATCTATACAGAAGAAGGGAATTGCGCACTGCCTAAGGATGAGCTTAAATTGTTCAAATAATGGAGGATTAGCCATTTGGAGCCATTACCCTTTGAAATCCTGGATGCTATGATCCAATGCTTTGGGCGGGCTTTTCATTATAAAGACCCTATGGCGAGCTTCCTGATTGGTACAGGGGTCAGCAGACCAGTAGTGGACAAGTACAAGCATGAACCTAAATTCGTGTGGGCACGCCATCTTTTGACTGAACTGGGTGAGTCTGATGAAGGTCGTATTACACAAAGAAAAGTACTGACAGCTCTTTGTAGGTTAAGAAATCTACCTGATCCCGCTGTGGAAGACCGAAACGTAGGTTTAGAAGCACTTCGAACCCTAAAGAAGTTGGCAGTTGAGCACGACTTGGTTGTTCGCGAAGATATTGAGAAAAGACAATCGACTATTAGTCATGGAGAAGAACAAGTCCGGCTGGTTCAAGAGCGTGCGACTAAGCTGCAAAAGCTTCGAGATATATTCAATGCCAATGTTGTGCGTAACGACCGCCAAGCTGCAGGTTATTCGTTGGAAGACTTACTCGTCGAGCTATTTTCTCTTTTTGAGATACAATATAAGAGACCATACAAAACTCCAACCCAGCAGATTGACGGGTACTTTAGCCTTGATGGCTTCGATTATTTAGTTGAGGCACGATGGCGAAAGGAACAGCCAACGGAAGGTAAGATTGGTGAGTTCCAAAGGAAAGTAAACACAAAGCTTGAGAGCACGCGTGGCCTTTTCGTGTCGATTGTTGGATTCAGGGAGGAAGTTGCGACGCAGTTCAATGGACAAGGTGCTAACATTATACTCATGGACGGGGTACACCTTACCCACATTCTTGAGGGTCGTATCGACCTTCGAGAAGCACTGAGGTTCATGATAGAAACTGCTGTTCAGAAAGGTGTTGTATACACGGGGCTGTTCTGTAGATGACCCATAAGAACATCTTCGCAGATTATTGGATCATATAAATGGCCAAACCAGTGGCAACGCCACATTTTTGGGAGGAACTCGGGCACCTGCTCTTAGGATGTTTTCTGCCTTGCTTTTTGGTCTAAGATTGTCTTTATATACAGTTATAGTGGAGAGATTCCAATGACAAGGCTAACCTACAGCAATCGTGAAGATATTAAGCCGGTTATCGCATTATCCAGGGGGCGGCAGTTAGTGCTTTCTCATCCGCTTGTCATGGGTGTTCTAAATGTTACGCCCGATTCGTTCTCCGATGGCGGCCATTTTCTTGGTTTGTCTGATGCTGTACAGCAGGCGCTGCAAATGGAGAGAGAAGGGGCAGATATAATCGACATCGGCGGTGAATCCACTCGCCCCGGCGCTGAACCGGTATCGGTAGAAGAAGAAATCCAGCGGGTTATACCCGTGATCGAAAAGCTCAGACAACAGACAGACATACTCATCTCTATCGACACCTATAAGTCACCAACGGCACAAGCCGCCCTGGAGGCCGGAGCCGACATGGTCAATGATGTTTCGGCTATACGCTTTGACAGTGACATGGCTAACGTAATAGCCTTAAAAGAAGTGCCTGTAGTCCTTATGCACATCCTGGGCACGCCGCGCAACATGCAGGAGAACCCTCACTATGAAAACTGTGTGGAAGAGATCGCCCAGTTTTTTGCAGCACGGATCGATTTTTGTATAAAGAGTGGAATTAATAGATCGAGGATTATTATAGACCCCGGAATCGGCTTTGGTAAACGCCTTTCCGACAACGTCGAAATCTTGGCCGGTTTGAGAAGATTCAAAAAGTTCTCACTGCCTCTACTGGTCGGAGCATCGAGAAAATCATTTATTGGCAGGCTCCATCCAAGCGGTAGTCCCGCCGGTCAGCGACTGGGCGGCTCGATAGCGGCCGCGGTGGCGGCAGCGCTGAACGGCGCCGATATTGTGAGAGTGCACGATGTCGCCCCGACTGTGGAAGCGTTGAAAGTGATTCAGGCAATCAAGGAAACGGCATGACTATTTTTCACTACGATTTCATTCGGTTCGGCTTCAAGGACCTGCTTGATGTGCTCCTGGTCTCGTTCATTATCTACCAGGTTTTGAAATTGATGAAGGGCACCCGCTCGGCACAGATTATCATCGGGCTGTTTTTGATCTTTGGGGTGGCGTTTATTGCCTACTGGTTTCAACTGGAAGGATTGACCTGGCTGTTTTCCAACCTCGCTACCTTTGGGCTTATTGTGCTTGTCGTCGTCTTCCAGCCGGAACTGCGCGGAGTTTTGGCGCAGTTTGGTCAGAGTCGTTTTCTTCGACAGTTTGTGACACTGGAGCGGAAAAAGTCACTTGAGGAGGTATCCCGCGCGACTCTGCGTCTCTCAGAGCTTCGCTACGGCGGTTTGATTGTCGTTGAACGGCGTACCGGCCTGAGGAACTTCGCTGAGTCCGGCAAGGAAATGAATTCCGAACTGTCGTGGGAGGTGTTGGTAACTCTGTTTACACCGTATACGCCCCTGCACGACGGCGCCGTCATTATCTCCGGTGAGTATATTGTAGCGGCGGCCGTTACTCTACCCCTCACTACAAATCTCCGTTATCGCAAGCTGTATGGTATGCGTCACAAGGCAGCTATTGGGCTCTCCGAGGTGTCGGACGCAGTGGTAGTGGTGGTCTCCGAGGAAACCAGCAAAATATCAATTGCTTATGACGGCATTCTCGATTCGGACATCACCAAGTCAGAATTCAGAGAAAAGCTGGCGATGTATTTGAAGAAGTAACCGGCTGCTTTGCCGGTGTAGCGGCAGCTTCATAACTCTATCACTTTACCGGCTCCACCTTCAATGTATTTCTCAGGATAGCGCGACTTTATTTCTGACTTGAACTGCGTGCAATGAGTGGCACAAATCAATTCCAAATCCTCAACCAAATCGAATTCCTTAAATCCATGCAAGCCCCCGATAAGCGCATAAGGTTTCCCATAGCGTGACGCCGCACTTAGAATATTCTCAACTCCCGGATGAGAACAACCCGCAATTACAACCAATCCTTTCTCCGTTTTGACCACAAGAGATTGCTCGATATTCTCAAGCTCCCCCGTTGAAAAAATATCGTCATGGATTTTACGGGCTTCTTTTACCTCAATTATCTCCGCAGCATCATCTGGTACTTTGAATGATGATGGAACATAAACTTTCACGGGATTTATCTTAAGGAAATCCGCAAGTCCACCTGTGTGATCCCAGTGAGCATGGGAAATGAAAATCTCCTCAACCACGGCGGGGTCTATGTTAAGTTTTTTCATGTTTTCCAG
>CAZYRH010000026.1:9170-21081 GCA_964650395.1 uncultured Ignavibacteriales bacterium | reverse complement strand
GCCGAGGTGCTGGTTATGTTGGAGGACGAAACGTTGCTGATAACCGGATCAACCGCATCTGGAACTACCGGGCCGTCCGGCTGCACAGCCCCGAAAACCGTCCAAGCACTATCCCTACCCCCATAGATCAGGCTCATTTCATTGGAAGCGCCGCTTCGAGCAAATCCCAACCGGGGATTTGAGGCATCAACAGAATCAAATCCGGGGTCTGTACTAATTGTTCCATTAGAATCAAAGCCATAAGTATCCTGCCAAGCGCTCCAACTTACTCCACCATCATTGATGTTAAAAGTTGGTGTCCCACTACTGTAGTACATATTTGAGTCAATCTCCATCATCTGGTAAGTATTGTTGATGAGATATTGCATCAGAACATTATTGATTCCATGAATAACATTGTATTTAGTGTAACACGTACTGTCCCAGCCTTTCTGCTCACCCATTTCAATACCTGCGGTCGTAAAACCATAGACAGTGTTGTTCAACACCACACAATGACCATGGCCTTCTCCAGAACCTGGCCCCCAGAAGATACTATAATGTGTACCAGTAGAAGTATCACCGATGACTATATTGCCATAGACCGAATCGTAGTACGGCTGACTAAAGACCGAAATGCCACGATCATATCCGCTATACACAGTATTGAACCGATAAGTGTGGTATTGTGCCCAACCTTTACCGTCTATACCTGTATGACCCCTTGGCACACCATCGTTATCGGCAATGACGACACAGCTTTCAACAACCAGATGTCTCGTTGCGTACCAATTCATCCCCTTAGAGAGATGTCCCGCATAGTCATAGGCACCGTAGCTATCATGCCATTCTATCGCATAGCCAACGGTGCAAGCTCTGATAACATTATAGGTTCCGTAGGGAGTAACGGGGCCGAGGGCACCAATTGAACACGCATTCTCTCCAGCGTGTGTGCCACAGCGGGTTACATAGCACCGTTCAATTGTGCAGTGGTTGTTGGCACCCCAATTACCAGCAAAAAGTATCCCTCCGTAATGTCCATACCTAACCTTAAACCCCCAAATCTCAACCCAATCCTGTCCGGTGAGCATAATTGTTGGACGACCCGATGCCTCCATGTCGGAATTGTCGGGATCACCATCACCAAATCTCCATGCGTATAAGGTATCGTTCGTTTGATCGTGGAAGTACAAACCGGCAGCAGTTATGGCAGCGATACTGGCAACCGGCCTTAATAGAGTGTCATAAGTACCATCCTTTTGCCCCAGTACCGCCGCATCGTCATTGGCACCCCAAACAAGATACCCACTGGAGACCCAAGGAACCTTATAAACATTTCCACTGTATTGAGTCCACCCGGTCACTGAATCACTACCCCATATCTCTGTGATTCCTTGCGTCCAAGAAGAACAGGCATAGACGGTCGGGGCACTTTCAGTGCCTGAGTACGGTCGAAGCTGTCCCCTGAATATACCAGTCCCAAAGAAAACGGTATCCCCACCAACATCAGTGTTGGTCACTTTCGAGACCGTAGCCCAAGCCGTCGCCCACGATGTCCCGCTATTTTCATCGTTACCCTGTTTGCTCACATAATATTTCGTGGCAAATGAATTGGGACACCAGACCAGGATTATTAGCAGGCTTAGTATTACCTTACTCATCATTGACATTTCCTTTTCTCGGTCTCTCACAGTTATTGTCTTCATACTCAATTACCTTCTACTTTCATACTCAGTAATTCGGCAGATGTAAAGCAAAAAGTTATCCCGCGACGTTACTTTTTGTGTTCTTTTAACACTAAGTGCTTCAACGTATTATCTTTAGCCTCCGCGTTTCGACAACATTTGGACCCTGCATGACTGTTCAGGTGCTGCACATTGAGAAACATGTATACAGACAGTGAACCTGCACCAGAGCATCTTTGACATCACATTCCAACATCCAGCTCTTGGCTCAACCTGGTCGAGCGTTGGTTTCGATAGCTAACTCAGAAACGAATTCGTTGGGAATCCTTCAACAGCGGGCACGATTTGATGCGCGCAATCTACGTATACATGGATAGCCACTGCCAAAATCCGCAAGTCTTTCTCTGGAGCACTCCGGTCGAGCGAATCCTGAACAAAACCACCGAATGTGAAGAAGTGTTGGACGCACCACACTAGGTTGCACAGTAGAGGCTACGTCCAATATGCTAACTATAGTTAATTACTGTCTATGGTCTTCAGAGCAGTCCAGATTCTTGCCGAACTGACTTGACAAGTGTTACGACGACTGGAAAGCGGGCAAAGATTCGTGGTCGACTCATCCTACGGCTGGATTAGGTCACGCGGCACCGAAAAGCGTCAGAACGCCTAGTAGACTGGGCATGGACGTGGTCATAAACCGCGACTTGACACTCATCGTTTTCAGGCCTAAGAAATAAGCGATTGACAAAACGGGAATAACAAGCCATTTTCCCATCGCGAGTGTTAGGTAAACAGTGCCCACCTACGGAGGCCGCTTGTGGAAAGACAATATCTTTATCTGTGCGCCATTGTTGTTACTTCACTGTTCCTAAGGTTAGCCTACGTAGTTGTCTTCGAGGCAGAGATCACGCCAGGCGATGACCCGTACTATTACGTTCGTACGGCGGAGAGCATTCTTGACGGAGAGGGATACCATGTAGACAATCTGTTAGCATATCAACCCCCGCTTTACACTTATTTCATGGCTGGAGTATTTGCTGTTTCCGGGAGAAGTATCGATGGTGTCCGTATCGTACAAGCCTTCCTTGGTTCCATAGTGTGTTTAGTATTATTCTTCATCGGGAGAATGTGTGCCTCTAAGAGAGCCGGCCTCATCGCAGCGGGCCTTTGTGCTGTCTATCCCGCACTGGTTCATTATTCCGTTCAAATGTGGTCAGAGCAGTTTTTTACGTTCTTGATGATGATGGCCGTACTGTGCCTGTTAGTCTCGGAGAAGAGATCCTCGATCCCATGGAGAATCGTGACCGGTGTTATTATTGGGCTTGCTGCTCTAACGCGGGAAGTAGGGGGGCTGGTTTTGTTTGCATTTGGCTTCTACTTCGTGCTTCACTATAGAGGTCTGCTGATTTCTCTGAAGAAATGGTGGCCAATTGCGCTTTTTGCGATCATAACAATTTCCCCCTGGACTATCAGAAACTATCTGGTATTTGACCGGGTTGTTCCCATCTCCACTAACGGTGGGATAAACTTCTATATGGGAAACAATCCCGAGGCTAATGGCACATATGAATGGGCCCTTCCACCAGGAGCAACCTGGAACGAGGAATCCCCGAACGGTGTTTATGAAACCCAAGCAAGCACCTTGGGCTACCAACACGGACTTCAATTCATCACAGAAAATCCCGGTCAATTCATGGTGCTGGTCGGAAAGAGAATCATGCATATGTTGCAGCCACCGTATCGGGTTATAGATTTCGAGGAATCGAAACTTGAGACCACGGTTAAGCTAATCTGGCTGATTATGCATGTGTTGCTGCTTATCTTTGCGTTTGTGATTGGGCCCGTTTATCTGCGCCGGGACTCTGGAATGCTATGGTTCTGGCTCGTCATTCTATTTGCTCTCTTGCTTCCACATTTGATAACCTATGGTGCTACCAGATATCATATTCCCATGATACCGTTTATGGCGTTAATTACAGCGATCGTTTTGGACAAGTTTTTCAAATACAATCAGAAGCTGCTGATTCTGTTCACTCACACATAAATAGACCGGTAGACCAGAGTATACACTATGGCGCAGAAGTACAGCTTACTCTTGACAATAAGTGAATTCATGTACAGATCTCAGGTTAGAAATCTGTGTGACGGTATATCTACTCAATATCTTCCGGCGTCGCTTGGGGACTGAGTAAAGTATGGTCAATATAATTTGATATATTAGATATTACATTATTTTTCATAGTAGCGAATTCTAAAATTAACTATTTTCAAGCAGTTCCAAGTAAAGCTCTTGAACCTTTCGAACCGCAACCTCAACGGAGTATTTTTTTAGTGCGAGCTCCCTGCTTGCTCTTCCGTGCGATTTCACTAAATCCGGATTATTCAAATATATTTTCATAGCGTCAGCAAATGCCGTGCTGTCTTCCGGATTTACTAAGAAGCCGTTTTTATCGTCATCAACCTGCTCTATATTGCCGCCGCGCCGGCTAGCGATTATAGGCAATCCCGAACTCAACGCCTCCAGTATGACAGTACTAAAATTCTCAAATTTACTTGGGAAAACCAGGCAATCGCACATGGCATAAAATCTCTTCATATCGGAAATCGTACCCATTACCTTAACATCATCTGTCAGATCATTCTGCTTGATATAATCCATCACATTTCTATGGTAAACCTCATCATGAGCTCCTCCGCATAATAGAAGAATCATTTTAGGATATTCGGCTTTTAATTTTGTTATAGCCTTCAACAAAGTTATATGGTCTTTTACTTCTATAAAATGTGCCGCGTAACCAAATACAAAGACGTCGTCATCGATTTGCGCATTTTTTCTAGCGCTAAATCTCATTTCTTCCGATAGAGGAGTATAGTCAGCGCAATCCACGCCATTATAAACTAATGTAGTTTTATTCTTAAATCCCTTTTCATAGAGAAGATCTAAACCACTCCCCGCTTGAGCTATTATTCTATCCGAAAGTTTCGATTTTAATACCCAATTAATACGATGATTATCCCATTGTAAGTTCGACTTTGTATAGACATACTTAGTTTTTCCTGACAATTTAATTATTAAAGGTTCAAAGCATAATGAAGAATAATGTAATGAGTGAATAATATCGTAATGTTTTTTTCTCATAAATAGCGGACTCATTAAAAATTTTGATATACTGGCCAACTTTAATGTACGCGGAGGATATAGCGGACTTACGTAGTACGGTACATTTAAGGCCCTAATGGCGTCAGCGGCTTCATCGTCAATTGCTTCAGCGCAAATCTCAGGCTCAAATATATCTTTATTGAGCCCTTCGACAAAATGGCAGACGTGTTTTACCATCGATCCCTGCATAAATTCGCTTAATGAATACAGTATTTTGTATTTATCTTTCATTCCCGTTTTCCCATATTAAACCAGGCCGTACAAAATGCATCTTATAATCATAATCGGATAATCACGGAATCATACGAGTGGTGGTTAATACGTGTCGCCCTCTAATAATACCCGCTGCCATAACTCCAGGTTGATTAGCTCCCATAGTATTTCGCTATGATCTGCCGCCCCGGAAAGATGTTCGTGGGCCATCCGCTGCACCTGCTCTGTCTTCAGATAGCCTCTTTGCTGGAACCTCGGTTCGGAGAACAGTTCGAGGTACCTTCCCATACCGTTTCGATCACGCAGCCATTCCGAGAGAGGCACGCCAAAGCCTGATTTCCGGCGGTAAACAACTTCTCCCGGCAATACCCGCTCACCCAGCTTTTTCACGATTACCTTGGTCTGGAATCCTCGCAGCTTCAAGCTCGCCGGAATCCGGAACGCCCATTCGACCAGTCGATGATCCAGGAACGGCACCCTGGATTCTAAGCTCGCGGCCATGCTCATTTTGTCCTGGCGGTTCAAGATGGACACCAGATAGGCTTTGAGGTCAATGCGGGTAAGCGAGTCCAACACGCAGTCGGTTGACCAGTCCGTGTCTCCCAAAAGCGAAAGTCGGGACTCAATCACGCTGTGGAAGTCACTCTCGGCAGCAAGCACACTGCCTAATGATTCCCAGTCTGTGAAATACGAATTGAGCGCCACCAGTTCCGGGCCCGACAACGGAAGAAAGCGAGCCAGTTTTCTTATCTTTCGCGACGGACTCATCCCGACCATTCGTCCCAGGATATGTCTGGCAGAGGACGGCACCCGGAGCAGCATTCCACACCATTTGGCTATCAGGTATCTGGGGTAGCCACTGAAAAGTTCGTCTGCCCCTTCTCCTGTCAGCACAACCGTTACGTACTGTTTTGCCAGCTTGCTGATATGGTAGATCTGCACAGAATTGGGATGATTGAGCGGTTCGTCATTGTGCCAGATAAGCTTCGGCAGAGAATCGGCAAACGTTTTGTTGTCAACGGTGAGTTGGTGGTGGTGAGTGCCGAGTCTCTTAGACACCATTTCGGCGTAACGGCTTTCGTCGTAGTCGGCTTCGTTGAATCCCACCGAAAAAGTATTGAAGCGTACACTGCTCGCCTTGGCGGCGTACGCCGAAGTAAGGCTGGAATCTACACCGCCACTGCAGAAGGCACCGAGCGGTACGTCGCTCATGAGCCGTTTCTCAACCGCATCTCGAAGCAGCTCGTTCAACTGATCGACCGCTCCAGCTTCATCAATGTGGCTGTATGCGCCAGGCTCCGGCAAGTCCCAGAATCTCGTGATTTGAATCTCTCCTCCCGTTAGAACCAAGAAATGGCCGGGAAGCAGGTTGTACACGCCTTGGAACATCGTTCTCTCACCAGCGAGGAACCTGTAGATAAGGTACTCCTGCAAGCCTTCGAGGTTGATGCCGAGCTTGACAGTCCTGCTTTTGAGGAGTGATTTGATCTCGGACGCAAAAAGCAGCCCCTCAGAAGTGCGAGTGTAGTAGAGCGGCTTGATACCCAGACGATCCCTCGCCAAAACCAGCCGCTGTCTTGGAGCATCCCAGATGGCTATGCCGAACATCCCATTAAGATGGCGGAAACTGTTAAGACCCTCTTCTTCATAGAGGTGCACGATAGTCTCGGTGTCGCTGTGAGTCCTGTAGACGTGGCCCTTTGAGATCAGTTCTTTCCTGATCTCGGCATGATTGTAGATCTCACCATTGAAGATCGTCCAGATGTCACCGCTTTCATTGCCAATCGGCTGATTGCCAGTATTCAGGTCGACAATACTCAGGCGGCGGAATCCCAGACCGACGTTTCCATCCAGATGAAGGCCGTCGTCATCCGGACCACGATGGGTCATCACGTCTTTCATCGCGACCACCAAGTTCTTGTCGACCCGGTTGTGCCGATCTAGATTGACTATACCGCAGATACCACACATATGGCCGACTTCATACTAGTTAAAACTCCAACGGAACATGAGATATTACCCATCTAAACTTCCCGGCTTTCGTGCGCGGGATGCTATCCACGAACTCGAATTCGATATTCATGTCGACACCAACGCGTTTGCCAAACTCTTCCCGTAAGTACTGAGTATCCGATTCGTTGTAGCCGGGCCGCCTGACTATCTTGATACGTATGTTACTCCGATCTTCCTGCACGATTTGCGATTCGGCGACGTTGTGCATCGGCTTGAAAGGGTGAGTCAGAATCGATGAAGAAATCAACCGGCCGTCCATGGTGGTGATAATATCCTCGGCCTTGGTAGTGACATCCTCCATGAGAGGGAAAGCTCGTCCACATGAACAGGATTTCTGCTTAAGCGCCGTAACATCGTCGGTTCGGTACCGAATCAGCGGCATACCAAAGTTATGCAGCCCGGTAGCCACGATTCTTCCCATCTTACCGGGACCGACGGGTTTGCTGGCGGCGTCGAGGATCTCAATGATGCCGAAATCCAAATTGACGTGGTGATCTTCATGGGCGGTGCATTCGGTGGCAAAGATCACCCGTTCTGCGACACTGTAGAAATCGAACAAACGACATTGAAAAGCGGATTCGATAGCCTCCCGCTGTTGCGGGAAAAGGGTTTCTGATGATGTAAATACCGCCTTCAGGGGAAGCGTCTTGCCGCGACTCAGAAGGAATCGGGCAATAATGGAGACAGTCGAAGGATAACCCTCCAGCGCCACGGGAGCGTACTTCACAAGCTGCTCGATATACTTGTCGACGTGCTTATCAGACAAGTGAAAGCTGGAGAGGAACATATGATTGAGAATCCAGTTGGTGCGCCAGAAAGGTGGTTTGTTCTGATCGGTGGGGACGACCACTCGTCCAAGGAAAAACGCCATTCTATCGCCGGGGTTGACCCCCGCCCATTTCTTCTGACGCCAATCAACCACGTTCTTCACCAGACAGATCTCGCGGTCGTAGAGAAACTCCAGGGGAGAACCAGTGGTGCCGCTAGTGTGTCCCAAGCGAAGATCTGCACGCCTGATGTTGGTGGCAATCAATTGGTCAAAGTTGCTCCGGACATCGTCCCTTGTCAACAGGGGAAGTTTCTTCAGTTCTGAAATTGATTGTATATCATTCGGCTTTAATCCTCGTTCGTTCATGACCCGGTGGTAATAGGGCACGTTGGCATAACAGTGTTGGATCAACTGCCGGAGTCTCCGGCTCTGATACTCTTCAAGCTGCTCCCTCGAATACCATTCCAGTTGCTCAAACTCATCCAGTTTTCTACGAAAGCTCTTTCCGTATTCGCGGAAGTACAGGCCCAGACCATAGAGACTTATCCCGATGTTCTGAAGAAAGACAGGACTGTGGTTATAGATTGCTTCCAGGGCTTTGTTCATCTGATCACGCTTTGGTAGACATCCCTTAGGATTTTGCCGATTACCTGCCAGGAGTATTTTTCTTCGGCGACTTTCCTGGCATTGACTTCTAGTGATTGTCTCAGAGAATGGTCATTCAGGAGTCTGACCACTTGAGCCGCAAACTCGTCGGGCGTATCGCCGACCAGGATATCCCGTCCCGGTATGGCTTGGATCCCTTCACAGCCGACGGCGCTGGAGACTACTGCCTTCCCACAGGCAAAAGCATCGAGGATTTTCAGTCGAGTCCCACCACCTATTCGTATCGGCACTACGTATACTGCCGAGCGAGCCAGATAGACTCTCATGTCTTCCACATAGCCGTGGACTTTGATCGAGGGGTCCTTTTCGGAGCAGGCCAGAACCCTGCGGGGAGGGAATCCGCCCACTACATTCATGATCGTGTCCGGCACTTGTTTCTTGATCAGGGGGAAGATGTCCTCACAGAAGTGAATCATAGCATCCCGATTGGGATACCAGTTCATGCCACCGACAAATACGAGCTCTTTGCCAGCCGACGCGCCAGTTGGGGTGAAGTATTCCTCATCTGTCCCATTGGCGACTACCTCGAAGCGGGCCTTTGGTATGTAGCTCTCAAACAGCTCCTTGTCGTTTTGTGAGACGGCCAGGTTGGCTGTGAACCTGGGAGCATGTTCTTGCTCGTATCGTTTCAGTTTACATCCTTGAAAGCCAAGATACAGTCGGACCAGGGAATTCCCCTCACTGGTCGCCCTCCGCAGGAGGAGAGATGACTCCACGTTATGATGGTTGACAACAGTGGGGACACCGGGCGCCAGATGAGCATACTGCGCCAGTTCCACCGTGTCCAGATGGACAAGATCGAACTTATGTGCGGCAGCGAGTGATTGGATCATCTCTGCCATATCAGGCGACTTGAATCTCCAGACAGAATATGGCTCCCTTGAAAGCAGATTAAGAAGCAAGAGTGAATACCACCTGAGTTTGCTGGCATCAGATGGAATTGGAAAGACTGTTACCGAGTTACAGAATTCTTCCAATGCCCCAATTGCTTCACTGAGTGTTTTGTCTTCCGGGTGGAGCGCCTTTTGGGATAGCGCCACAAGATGGATGTCGTTACCCTTCGAAGCTTCTCTCAGCAGGTTGAAGGTCCTCTGCAATGATCCACCGTGAGGAGGATACGGCACAAAATGCAGGATCATAAGAATCTTCATGTCTGCCTCAGAACCTCCCGGTAGAGTTGTAGTACCCGTTCAGCCTGCACACGAGTATTGAAATCCTCGTTGACCTTCATACGAGAAGCCTCACCAAGCCTGCGTTTTAGATCCGGATCCTGCAGTATTCGGATGCATGCCGCTGCGAGAGCTTCCGCGTTACCCTGTTTCACCAAAAGACCGTCGACATTGTCCTGAATGATCTCCGGTATACCTCCGACCCGAGCAGCCACTACAGCTTTTTTTAGATACATGGCCTCCAGTACAACCGTGGGAATCCCTTCATTTTGTGAAGAGACAACAAAAATGTCAAGGCAATCAATTATATCCAGCACATCATCCCGGAAACCGGTGAAGGTTACCTTGTCAGCAATGCCCAGGTTAACCGCCATGTTCTGCAGCTCTGGCAGCTGTGGACCGTCACCGGTCAGCACGAACCTCGCCTCGGGCACAGTATTGAGAATCTTATGGGCTGCTTGAAGAAAACGGTCGTAACCTTTCACGGGTACCATTCTTCCGACGGACCCCACCAACGGTCTTCGATTCTCCACACCCAGTTCAGAGGCGACTTCGCTCACGCGTCCGGATGGTCTGACTTCCGAAACGGGAATCGCATTGTGTATCGTAACCAGCCGATCGGCATCGACCTGACTTTTCATCTGGTCCCGAATATCGAACGATACGGTATGAATCCGATCGAAGTACTTCCGCGTGCAGTAGCCGTTCAGAAAACTATATAGTTTAGCCTTTAGCAGCCTGATCCCTTTGAACGATTCGTGTAAACCATGGACGGTCTGAACCAGATGCTTCGCCCTGCCATCCTTTTTTAGAAGGGCACCAAGGATGTTTTCCTTGTAACGATGAGTGTGAAGAATATCTATCTCGATATCCTGCAAGTATTTTCGAGCGCGGAGCAGAATAGTGAAGAAACCGCAGGTGCTTTCATCTATCACTTTCACGGGCAGACCACAACTTCGAAGTTTCTCGGCCAGTTTGCCCTCATTGAGCACAATAGCAGCAAGCTCCAATTCCGGGGCGACTGACAGCGTGCTCAAGATATGGTGAGCTTGCACCTCTGCTCCCGCCCAGAGATCACCCGAAATCAGGTGGCATACCTTTATCTTTTGGTCGCATCCCATGTGACGAAGTCCTTACCGGTGAGGAAGAAGTACCATGATACTACAATCGACCAATTAACTATAACGAAAAATACGAGTATCTTCATAATCAGCCCTCGCTGTAACCGGGGCACCAAGAGCGCCAGCACAGCCAAAAGATAAAAGATGACCTGAGCCGTGAGAAGGACCTTGTAGAACAGCCCCTGATCCCAAAGAATGACGTTAGAGAACATCACGACTGTCAGGTACAAAGGTACCAGCCATCGACTGAGTTTGTGGCTGAGCATCTGCATTGCGTAGGTTCCATGGCGAAACGGATTCAATACCTTCTTGAACCTGAAGAGAACTTCCATACCGTGAACTACGGTCCGCACCTTTCTTTGAAACTCCTGACGCTGGTCCTGCACAACTTCGTAGAAACCGATAGCTTCCGGTTCCTTAATAGTCCGGTAGCCAAGAATGTGAGCCATGCTGGGCAGATAGAAGTCAGTCGACAGGTCGTCAATCCATTCTCGACAGATTTCCTTGCGCACCGCAAAGAAGCAACCGGACACACCGATCAATGATCCCACTTTGCTTTCAAGACTCCTTAGGTACATTTCATATTGTACGTAAATACCCTCACCGGAAGCAGCCGAATCAGCGCTCCTGAGTCGGTCAACACCGGAAACACAGCCTACCGATGGGTCGGCGAAACCACTAATGATTTTCTTGGCGGCGTCCGGCTTCAGAAAGGTAGTTGCATCGGAGAGTATCACGATGTCGCTGTGGGCAAGGGCAATGCCTTTCCCCTGCCCGTAGTGTTTGCCACGTCGCTCGGGAATCGTCACTAACTGGATGCCACGATCAACGTAGGATCGCGCTATCTCACAGGTTCGGTCGGTAGAGCCGTCAGAAACGACTATTATCTCCAGCTTGTTGCGGGGATAATCGAGGCCAAGGCTGTTCTCGATCTTCTCTGCCAACCTCCGCTCTTCGTTGTAGGCTGTGATGACCACGGTGACATTGGGAAGCGATTCTGTTCTTGCTACCCCCCGAGTATAGAACACAGATATGATCTTGAGAGTCAGCAGATATCCGCAGTAAGTCCACACAACCATAAAGAGCGACAGCCAGAACAGAATTAGTGGAATAGATATGCTATCGGGCATTTTCCT
>CAZYRH010000026.1:0-9070 GCA_964650395.1 uncultured Ignavibacteriales bacterium | reverse complement strand
ACGAGAGCATTGTCCCGCAGACGCTGGTCGGGCATAAGTAATGGCAGGCGCAGAAAACTGGGGCAATTATTTTCATCAAAACCCGGTATTTGGATGCAGCTATTCCTTTTAATGGCTCGACCCAGTTTCCGGGCGTTAGCTGCGCGTATCGCGTTAAGGTCATCGAGCCGACGATACAGGATGGCCCCGGCATGCTGCTGAAAGGGCGTCAAACGGCCGGGGGAAAATCGATCCGGGAAATCTATCGCGACGTCATCCCCCAAATGTAAGGTAGGCATCATACTAGGAATCCAATAAAGCCCCGGCTTGAGAAAAAAGCTATATAATGTCATGGCCACCAGCGCTTTGATCTCCTGCTTAGAGCCCGGTTGTGCCAGTAATTGGATACCAGTCTCAACATGCCGGGCAATACGTTCATTATCGGTCAGCAGGATTCCTCCCGAATAGGTGGACAGGTTCTTGCCTCGTCCCAAACTGTAAAAACCAACATCACCCAGACAGCCTGACTCACAGTCCCCATATCGGCTACCGATCGATTGGGCTGCATCATCAATCAGAAAAACCTGCTTCTCCCTAGCAATGCGGTTGAGGTTGTTCCAGTTGCTGACAATCGCAAATAGATTGCAACCGATCATGGCCGCCACTCTCGAAAAATCAGCTCTTGCAAGTTTGTCATAGTCGTAATCCATGGTCATCGGATCAATATCTACTAGTCTGATTCGTAATCCGGCCATAGTAATCGCATCTGCCACCGAACGACACGTATAGGCTGGAATAATGATCTCATTTCGAAAGGAACCAACTAGCTCGGAAACGGCGCGTAGAGCATACAGGAGGGCGGTACGGCCGAGGTTGAAGAAATAGCAGTATCTGGCACCGGTCTCTGCCTTGATGGCCTGCCCAAAATCTCCGGCGCTCCATGGCGAAAACAGACGAGAGCCTATGGCTCGCACGATGTCGCTCAACTTGACCGGGGCTCCTGCTGGTGGTACCAAATATAACATTTATTCATGCAGGCAAATGCTGATTAAATCAGCCCACCATCCCTTATGGAAAGTTCCTGATTACTCTCGGCCCTAGGATATTGGCTATGGCGACGGGAAGCCTTCTCCAGAAACCTATCATGAGTCGGTACTTTGGATTGTCGGGATTGATGGCCGGCATCTCCTTAGTCCGGCAGAGATAATACTGCCAGGTGAGTGGGGTCGGTTCAGCCACCCACTGTTTCTTGAATTTGAAAGTGTTGGAGTGCCAACTGGATCGTCCGAAGTCGAAATACTGATACCCCTCCCGACACCCATTCTCAATACAGCTCCAGTATAAGCAGTAGTTGGGGGCATAACGGAGGCTGCCACGATACGCCGATGCCGAGGGAATGTAGACCCGGTCCTTGAAATACAACACTAGGCCACTGGCGATGGATTGGTCCTGTTTCTTCACCAGGACAATCCGGGCCCTATCCTGAAACGTCCTGAGAATACGTTCGAAGAATCCAATCCCCCACACGGGAGTACCCAGGTCTCGCATGTTATGAGAGAAGACCTTATAGAACTCCCGTAGCAATTCAACTCCGCCAAACTGGGTGGTCAGCTCGAATTTACGCGATTTCCGAATTAGATTTCGAAGCTTGGCATTAAAACTCTTCCAGAGAACTTCGGAGTCCGGCTGCAACTTCAGCAGGAAGGTTACCTTGTCCGTTCGGGCAGCTAGCTCAACCACCTTCCCTTCAGTAGACCTCAGCTCCATAAACTTTACTTCGTAGTCATCGCTCAACAGGCGTGCCTTGGAGACCAGAAGCTCCGCACTCTCGGGGTCATCGGCACACACGCCGCCGTAATCGATCCAGGGTAACGAGATGAGATAACGTGATCGCCACCATGTCTGCACACGAAAGAGCGGTAGAATCCCCGTGACCCGGCCATTCCGTAACGCCATTAGATATATGGGTCGGTGCCCCAGACCATCCCGCATCACCTGCCTCCATCCGATTGAATGAGCGACGGTGGCGTCGGGGGAGCGCTCGACATATTCAGTCCAGGCAGCCTCATGCTTATCGTTGTATTCAACAATCTCTATCATAATAAAGCACCATGGTGGATTGACCAGTCATATCAATCAGCGACTGATACCTATCGTTTCAATTCTTCATCCAGTGCTTAATCTCTCTTTTAGTCATTAAGCCCGTCATGGGGATATCATCGGGTTTCGCCGGTAATAACAACCGCCTTCGTCTGGGTTCCGGGCGTCACTTTTCGATATGCACAGTAGCCTACAATGACTGCTATAATATACAGTGTCCAAAGGTGCGGGTAATATAGAGTTGACAGAAAAGTGGCGCAGGTAAAATACCCAATTAAGGCCCCGATTACAGAATTTGTTATCAGCCAGGTAAATCCATCACCCTCCGGATCAACCCGACTTCGCTTGATAGCCAGCAAGGAAGACCCAATCCAGAACAACATCATAAGGTAAAGAACGGTTCCTGCCATACCCAGTTCCGACAGCACCTGGGGAAGAGTACCGTGGCAGGCTCGTCCCCATTCCCGACCGGGGTTGTCGAGGTCGACAATATACTCCGGCATACGAAAACCGCCATTCCCCGCACCGACTCCTACCAGGGGATGGTCGGCGAACATGCTTACGGACGCTTGCCAATATCGCAGCCGCGATATTGCCGTAGCCTCGTTAACGTCGGTTATGGTTCCCATCTCCTGCCAGTAACTGGAAGGGACTACCGCAAACAGAAGGAGGCTCAAAATAGCAGCGTAGCCGAAATTAACAAGTCTCCGGCGCGAGTTGAACAGGCAGAAGATGAGAACCGCAACCATCCCAACCCAGCCTCCCCTTGAGAAGCTAACCACTACTCCAAACACGTATGACACTAAAAAGAGTAAGCAGAGGGCTTTCTTGATTCTTGTGCGCGAATACTCGGCCATGAAAAACGCAACAGGGATCATCACGTTAAGAGTAAGGGCAAAGTCGTTTTCGTCTCCGAGGAATCCTGAGCCGACTTGACCACTGGTCTGCATTCCTCCGACAATCGTATGCAGGACCGCATAGTTATATACTCCCCGTATAGCGAAGTAGAAATGTACCCACAGTAAAACCCAGATTATCTTGCGCAGGCGAGCGTTGGTATCGACGATATTGGTGGCAAGCACGTACATGACGAATACAACTGCAATACTCTCAAAGACATTATAGGCGGCGCGGTTATTCATGGCCGTGACTATCGTAATGCCAATTACACCGACAAACCCCATAAGCAGCCAGTTGAAATTGTTCCATTTCAGCCTGAACTGCGTGATCATGCCCCGATTCGCCCAGGAGATTAGAGTCATTAATTCGATGACAAGAGTCAATCTCAGAGGTATCAGCGCCGGTATGAAATCATATGGACGAAGAAAGTTGTACAAAAAATACAGGTAGATACCGACGAATGGATTTCTCAGTATCAGGAAGGCAACCAGGGCGGCCGGGACCACAAGAATCAAGATTATCTGGTACTTCTCCGGAACAAGAATCAGCAATACTCCTGCCAACAGAGAAACCACAACTAATGCTAACATTGCCAGGTGCTGGGACCTAATACGCAGGGGCAGTTTAGTCGAACGCATTCCTACCGTACCCTGATCATCATTGACCATGAAATCTTTGCGGGTCATTTCACGACCTTTCCATCACCGTTGTCAGCAAGGGTCCTCCCGGGTTGCCTTGATCCCGGTCTCAGTCCCCGGCGCCATGAAGCGTTCATGCCTTCTACCTGTTTCCCCTTATCCTTGAAGCGTCTTAAACGTCTGCCTCGGGTTCCTCGCAGCCTTTACAGCTTTAATAATAAGTGCCCGCTCTCCCCCCTTTAACCCGAAAAAGAACACCGTAGCCAGGAATATGCTCACCACGACCGTATCCTTAATCAAACCAACAACCAACCCGTTCGTATTGATCAGGAACGAGCCGACCAGCAACAGAGCCCCGTAGATCAGAATAGAATTGAGTCGAAACCACTTGTAAGGCAGCGGATAAACTTTTTGGGACCACCTGTAAATCAATAAGAACCGTACAAAGAATGCACAAGCAACGGCGGTCCCGGCACCATACATTCCGAACGATGGAATCAAAAGAAAGTTGAGTCCCAGGCTGGTTACCACAGCCGCGACCATTGAGTAAGCTATGTATTTGGTTTTCTTCTGGATCAGCACCCCGACCTGGACGAAGTAGGCAAGTGACGAAAAATAATAAGCTAGGCAAACAATCGGTACAACGGTATAGGCTTCCAGAAATTCCGGTGCTGCGATAATTATGATGATTTCCTTGATGTAAGCCGAGACTCCAAATATTAAGATAATTGACAAAAAGAAGATGCCGTCGGAAACTCGTGTGAACACTTCCTCGCGATCCGGCCGTTTCGCTATTTCAAACATCTCAATCGCCCAGTGCTTGGAAAACGGCCCCATCAGGACCAGGATTACCATCGAACCGAATTTGAATCCCAGCGAGTACAACCCGACTTCATCAAGATCACGAAACGCCTTTAAGATAAAGCGATCGGAGGTGGTTACAATAAACGTGCCGACCCCGGATACAACCAGTGGGAGACCAAAAGAGAGAAATTTCCTCAGTAGATCCCTTGAAAATCCAAAGCCGCAGACTCGCACAGTACTGACAATTAGATAAAGAGACATCGTCGCCGAAACTATGACAGTCGAGTACAAAACACCCAACACCCCGTAACCTAGCACCACAATAAACAGGATATTCAGACCCAGTTGTGCGATCAACCTAATGGTGCTGAGAACGACAAACTTGGTTGACTGAGCTCGCGCTCGGAGGTAGACAAAAGGCAGTTCCACTGCACCCGTAAGGGCGAAGCTAATGAACACCAGCCGAAAATGCAGGGTGTAATCTTCGCTGGTGAACAGAAGTGATGAAAAGAACCTGGCCTTAAGGAACATCAAACCAAATACGACAAAGAATAGCGCGAAACCTGTATAAAGCACAGTTGAGATAACGCGATTTTTGTCCTCAAGCGAATGGGCTTCTGAGTAAAACCTGAATATGGCGTCCGACAAACCCATACCTACTACGACCGCGATAATGTCACTGGTCGTCATGAGAAGTTCCAGGACACCATAGTCACCCGGCGAAAGGTAGTGAGTATACAGAGGCAACATGATGAAGCTTATCACTCGAGAGATGATCATGCCGGTCATGTAAACCGAAGAGTGCTTGACAATCCTCCGGTAACTGGACTTCCCTGAGGATTCGGAGGCTGGTGGGAGGTTTTCTTTCTGAGTCGTCATGTTTGTATACGCATTGTATCAGAATCTGTCATGTCGGTCAGATATCTTTTCCTCTTACCTTCGCTTCGGTAAAAAAGTACACCAGAGCCACTGACAGGCACCGTTGTTATACAGAGTTACACTGAGTTAGTCACAGACTGTCTACCGTCATAATACCATCTCGATCGGTTCGGGATTGGTAGTTGCAAAATAGGTTAACAGTGTTCCCGCCAGCAGAGCCGACGAGGTGGTGAATGGGAGGCATGAACGGCGCAACAGAAAGAGATCAGAAAAGTTGTCATTGATCACAGGATAGGCGGTCGTGGCATAGTCGAAATTGCCCTGCTTGAGTTGTGGTACACATTTCGCATAGGCAGTCAGGTCTGTGCCGTAGGGATAGGCGAAGCCCTGGATGCCCTCCCCAAGGTGCTTTTCAATTTCTTTCTTGGACTCGGCAATCTCTTGTTCCACCCGATCGGACTCGGCATATCTTAAGTTCAGATGCGAACAAGTGTGAGAACCGAAGTTCATTCCATCTTTGGACATTTGTACGATCTGATCCCAAGTTAGAGCCTTAACCGGTGTGCTAGTGTAATCACCATCTTTGAACAGAAGCTCTTCCAGAAGTTCCATAGATTCACTCAGCTCTTCGTCAGACTTCTGTCTGAGGATAGCTTCAATTGCGTCAAGAAAAGCCTGCCCAGAGCCTAAGTTACGTGCCAATCCTCGAAGATTCTGAGCCATGTCAACTCCGAGCCGCTCCTCGACTACGGCAAAATCGACTGTCTTAAAATCAGCCTTGTTGACCATGTCGGTCAGTCGCTCCCACCAAAGCTCCGTTCGCTGGTTTATCCAGTCGGTGGACAGATACACAGTGGCCGGTAAACCATACTTCTGTAATTCAGGAAACGCTATCTCATATACCGAAGCATAACCATCATCAAAAGTAATGGCCACCGAGTCCTCTTTGAGATTTCCCTCTTCCCTTATCTCCCGTATCGCGTCCTCCAATGAGACCACACGGTACGAGCGCTTTATTGCTTTCAGGTGGGCTACAAACTGTCTTCGTGTCGGTCTGTCTCTCTTCAGTAACGCAACGGTACCGGCATCGGAATCCTCGACCAGATCATGGTACATGATAACCAACAGTCGCTTCCCCATTTGCCTCTGCCAGAAACTGTACGCGTGGTAACCACCCATATAGTATAGGGAAATCTTGATCAGGTCTTTCATTCTCATTTCCCGGTCGTCTCCTGTGTACTCGATTCGGTGAACTTTCTGATCGCCGGCATCAGAGTTTTCCTGGCAAACATGACTGCCTGACCTTTGAGCCCGGTATTTCCAACTGTTACGGTGATATGCTTGCGGATCCGATCGCACCAATCCTGCTTGTACGGGGCCGGATCGCCGCCCAGGTCGAACTCTCCGACAACGTTTTCTTTGAAGATGTTCTGCAGGGTGTGAAGTTTGAGCATGTTGCCGGGTGAAAACCGTTTGAACTCGGTATCGTAGTCAGTTCTTATCAGAGAGTGTCGGTTGCCACACTTGAGAAAGTAGTCAAAGCCTACAATTCGATCTTCAATCCTGAGCGCGCTAAGGGTCACCCAGTCATTTTCGAGCCCGACCGGTGTAAATCCGGCATACATTTTCCCTTCAGATGAGTCGGTGTCGAGATGTGTACCGACATCCCCCTTCCAACTCTTCTGCGAGATTTCGTACATCGTCGGTAGAAACTTCTGGAATTGTGCTGCGTCCGTTATGTGTATGACCTCATGTGAACCTGCCTTCTCAAGTTTCTTCTGATGACGATTGAAATAATACCTCCTGCTGGAGGAAAGAGACTGCCAGTAATCTTCCCAATCACCTTTCACCATCATGTACGGCGACTGGCGTCCGTCGACTACTTCAACGTTGTTTCTCCGACTCTCAGCGTCAAGGAACTCAAGATACTGTCGGGTGGTTGTTTCCTCGGCTTCCATGTTGTCTGTAACCAGCATGTTCCAGTCTGGGAGATTGAGAGTTTCTTCGAAAAGCTGATCCAATGCGGAAGCTTCAGCCGCAATGAAATTGCATCTGGGACTGATGTTTGAGGAGAGAAAACCAAACCCGGAAACCTTCAATCCTCGCATGTGGAAATCCTTCCGATACAAAGGGGCTATGGCTGTTAACTGTCCCTCCGACCAGATGGTCACGACTGCAAGTGTCCGGCGAACGCCAAAAGCTTTTATCCACTCGGCAAACCATTCGTGTTTCATGAAGGCGTGGTCGACCCCGGTTTTGACCACGAGTTCGTTCCACTGCTGGCGTAATATCAGAAAATCATCAAAGCTGTTTACGATTCTACAGTGCTGCAAAGTATGGACCGCTCCCGTTACAGGTCTGAGTTTCCATCTGCTGACCGTCGAATGCCCGGCTGGTAGTCCACACAGTTCAGGTCTTCTCTGCATCGGGTTCGGCACCCGGCACCCACATAACCACCCTGGCCGGATTCCCCATCACGATTTTCCAGGGTGGCACAGACTTTGTCACCACGGAGCCGGTCGAGACGATTGAACCCCGGCCGATGGTAACGCCTTTCAAGACGGTGGAGTTTTCGCCGATCCAGGCGTCATCCTCGATTATCACCGGCTTGATATCCTCGGGCATTAGTTTCCCATGCTCTCGGGTTCTCTGGGCGTGGATAGGATGGCCATCGGTATCGCTGATTCTTACTCCGCGGCCGATCATACAGCGCTTTCCGACAGAGATCTTCTTAGCGGCCCGGAACTGCACTCCAAAGCCAATCACGCTGTTCTCGCCAATCGTTATCCGGGAATCATCGTAGACATCGAAACTGGTAAACATCACAACCTTGCCGAACATCGTAACGTTGTCGGCAATACAGATATCGCCATCCCCTTCCATAAATGGTATCTCACCGAACAAAAGGAAGTTCTTTCCCAACTCCTTGCAGCGATAGTGCATGATGTTCTCGTAATACAGCTTTGACCGCAGGTAGTCCCAGCAATAGTGTCTAAATATCCTTTCCTTGAATAGGAATCCCCCCACAAACCGGGGCAACCGAAAACGGAAGCTTTTCAGTCGTTCTCGGGCCCTTCGCTTGAAGAAATTGAACAGTCTTCCTTCTTTGGTATCTCCAGACATTATTTTCTTCCTTATCGTACCACTCTTCCAATAACATGGTCAGCGTTTGCAGCTTCGTACCCATCAGACAGTAGCCTCCAACGACTTGGTCAGTTCAGTATTCGTTTCCTATCCAACAACTCCTCGTAAATAGATGTGTACTGCTCCACCATTCTGTCAATACTGAAACGATCCTGGACTTTTTTTGCGGCGTTAAGGCCAAACTGACGCCGTTTGTCATGATCGGACAGCAGTTCTAACATGGCTTCGGCGATTTGAGGCACTTTCTTCGGTTTGACAACAATTCCGTTAACCATATTATCGACTACGGACGGATTTCCGCCAACATCAGTAACTACTGCCGGTAACCCCGAGGCCATCGCTTCCAGCAGTGAAATCGAAGTACCTTCCGACAGCGACGATAGTACAAAAATGTCAAACAGGTTCAGAAGCTCAGGCACGTCCATTCGATTGCCGGTAAAAATCACTGCACCATCAAGCTTGTTTTCTCCAACACAATCCTGCAATCGCGAGCGTTGCGGACCATCTCCCACAAAGAGTAAAACAGATTGAGGAACCTGGTCGTGTACCAGTTTGAACGCCTCAATCATCGACACCTGGTCTTTGACCTCATCGAGCCGACCGACCGTTCCAATTACCCGGTGATC
>CAZYRH010000025.1:7934-21400 GCA_964650395.1 uncultured Ignavibacteriales bacterium | reverse complement strand
TCCCCTCTCGAGAGGGGATGAGTAGATGTAGGGCAGGAGCCCTTGCGCTCCTGCCTATTCCTGCGCCGTCACGAATCCTTTCGTGACGGCTAGGATTCCTTACCGCGCATAAGGTGATCTCCTACCGTCATTTAAGCATTTCTTGGGACAAGGCAAAAAAACTACTCTCAAGCCCAATTTTTCGCTTGACAAAGTGCGGAGGGGGGGTAGATTTCAGTTAGGAGCCATTAGGCTAGGCGACGGATATCGTCGTGAGCAAGATATGAAACGCAGGAGGTCAATATGAATACTTTTGGTAAAGTTGCATGGGTTATTCTGTTGTCGGTGTTGTTCGTGCTTACTGGTACAGCCTCTGCAGACAGAATTAAATGTGGCGACAAGTTACGGGTCACACTAAATGACGGACGAAGATTTACCGGCCAATTTTCCGCTAAAACTGCTGACTCAATATGTATCTTGAATGGGCCCTATCAATGGAGTGAGAGTTATTAATGGTATCCAAAGGACGAGGTAAGGAGACTGGATAAAGGAAAGAAACATACACTCTATGGTTTCGCTTTTGGCGCTTTAATTGGTTTGGGAATTGGGGGTTACCTTTATGAGGCCGAGGACGAAGATGCGCGTGAGCAATTTCAAAGAGAACTAGATTCTTGGGATGCTTGGTTCAAAAGTAGACCCCCAATTGGGGGTTCCGTTTGTGACGCTAACTCGCAACTCCGCTATTACCCCACGCTTCACCACTACGAACAGCCCAGCCCTTGGCTGATTTTCGGGCCCGCAATTGGAGGTGCGGTACTTGTGTCCTCAGGGGTATACTTGTATAGAATAGTACCTGACGGTTTCACAGAGAGTAAGAAGATGCTATTGCTGAAATAGAGGGTAAGGGCAGAGTCTTTTGGTCGCCTGGCGCATACAACAGAGGCGAAGCACTGACTATGCTAGAAAGGAGATCGAGTACATGCCTAATCATGGTAGCGTGAGGCCGTTCAGGAAGTCCAATTGGGCTTACTTTTGGCTTGGCATCGTATTCTCCTGCAGTTTAGCGGGTTCGTCTTTTGGGGGAATAACGGGTGTTGAGGTAGTGCCTATCTTACCGACGACGAATGACTCGATTAAGATCATCGTATCTGGCTATTTCGGGGATGGTTGCTGGTCAGTCAGTGATAATTCGATGGTGCAGGATGAGGACGTATTTCGGGTCAATGTCTGGGCAACCGATGTTTGGGAACCGGGGAATTACTGCCCACTGGTCATAATACCCTATCAATTTCACTACAATATAGGGATGTTGGATGCTAGTAGCTACAGAGTGGAGGTAACGGAACACCATAGTTCGTTGCGTGATCCTTGGCCGAATTGGGAGTCAATCTCGTTTTCTGTTCTGGATGCGTTGCCAGACCTTGCTGTTGGAATCATATTTATTTCGCCGTCGTCACCTATGGTGGGCGAGCGCGTCACTATCCAGGCTATAATTACAAACATTGGTAGTGCTCCCGCTGGAGGGATTTGTCTGCGCCATTGCCTAGATGGAAGCTGGGCGAATGATGGTTGTCTTTTTATCCTCTTGGGACCTGGAGAATCCATCAGTTTTGAAACGAGCCTTTCTGATCTCAGTACAGGATATCACTATGTGAGTATGTGCGCCAACACCCAGAACGACTGCAATACATACAACAATTGCGGAGAAATATCTTTTGTTGTGGATTCCATTCCTAATGTACCTGATTCACCTTCCGCGTCAACAGTAGCGCCGTGTTCTGATAGCAGCTATACCATTACCTGGGGTTCTGTATATGGGGCCACCTATTACAATCTGTATGAGAATGGAGACACAGTGTACGCGGGCTCGGATACATCGATAGCTTTCTCTCATTCATTAGGAAGCTATTGTTATACTGTTGAGGCCTGCAATGATTTCGGTTGCAGTGATCAAAGTGGCAGCCGGTGTGTGACGATTATGCAAGTCCCTGAGCCACCGATTGGACCCATCTATCCTCGTGATACAGTGTGTGGGGCGCAACCGATTGCGATTAGCTGGGTTGCCTACAGTGATGCTACCTTCTACAACCTCTATTTAGATGGTCATTTTATTTGCAGCGTCACAAATACTTCTTACGTTTTTAACGCACCAGGGCCGGGGGAATATTGCTTCCGGGTGAGCGCATGCAACAACTGCGGGTGCAGTCCGTTGAGCATCACCATATGTATAGTTGTTATCTTGCCGCCTTCTATACCTGACACGCTTTACTGTAACCACGATACAGTCGACGCTGGCGAATCATATATGGTCTCATGGGATCCAGTAAACGGAGCTTCCTCATATGAGCTGTATGAAAACGGAATCAAGTTGTACGAAGGAGGCGGAACCGATACCGCAGTTATTCATACAGAGGAGAACAATTACTACTACACACTAGCCGTGTGTAATGTTTGTGGATGTAGTGATACGAGCAATTCTCTTGTAGTGACGGTTTTGGGTCCGACTGTTGTAGAAGGAATCAACTCACCCAGTTTACCGAGGGAATCTGCTCTTTCACAGAACTACCCGAATCCGTTCAATCCAGAGACGCGAATTGAGTTTTCATTGCCCCGGGCTTCTCACGTCACGATTGAAGTATACAACACCCTTGGTCAGAAGGTCAGAAGCTTGGTAAGCGGACGATTGTCAGCTGGATACAAGGCTGTAACGTGGGACAGCAAGGATGATCGCGGTGTGAAAGTCTCTTCTGGAATTTACCTGTATCGAATTGTCGCTGACGATTTCATTGAGAGCAAGAAAATGATACTGCTGAAGTAGCCTTAACCGAAAAATCTCCCGAAGCAGCTGAGTTAGGCAAGATCAAAGGCAGGAGTCCCTAACTCCTGCCCAAATTGTCAGGTCTCAAGGAGACGTGATCTACTCGGGCTTCTAGCACTTTCGTGGGCGGCAGATGTCCACATCTGCCCCTATTTCGACCACCTTATCAAGGACCAAACCTTTACTCTCAAGCGACTGTAGCCCACCCAACGAGTAGGGAATCTTTGCTCTAACAAATGTGACAAACTCCGACTGCTCTGTCAAAGTATATCCACCCCGCAACTCTATGAACCGCTTTGCAGCCTTTCACCGCTCCGAGATCATCTGCGGGTGGCTTAAGTCTATGGCGTACAATAAGAAAACTGCAGCCAAGGCAAGGGGCACGGGGGTTGCAGGGGGGTGGGCTATGGAGTGCTATTTTGGGTCATGCCAGTTGCCGCAGGACAATGAGCTGGATAAGTCAGCGGTGGTCAGTTTCAATATACCGGAGATCGGTATCAAGTTCAAGGCGCCGTTTGCGGCAGTCGACCCGGATCATGGCGATCTGGCGGCACTTTTGGCCCTGTTAGAGTTTATCGACGGCAACCAAAAGTATTTTTCCAAGCGTGCTTACCAAATCTACGGCAACAATCTCAAGGTCATCAATGGGGTGAATCAACGCGAACAAATCCCGGAGAAATTCGCTTATCTGCTGGCCAAGGCGCTGGATTACCGCGAAAAGTATCGCTTTTCCTTAGAATGGATTCCCGACAAAGACAACCCGGTACACGATTCGCTTTTTGATTGACCCTTTGCGGAGGCTCGCCTATAATGTCAGTATATGGCGACTCCGCAGAGGCTTTTTCAGGAGGTTTCGACCGGTAGGTTCAAGCCTGCCTATTATTTTTTTGGGACGGAGGATTACCGGATTACCGAGGCCGAGAAGTTTGTCGCCCGGCAGTTTCTTCCTGACCTTCAGCTTGTTACCAACTACCGTAAGATAGACGGCAAAAAGACCTCCTGCGCCGACCTGATGGCGGAGCTTTCCAACTTCCCCATGCTTGGCGAACGTCAGGTCTTTGCAGTTTCGGATTTTCAAAGTTACACGCCGACTGAAATAGGGCGAGTTCTGCGGCTGTTGGCGCCTGTCGACACGACTAGGGTGGTTATTTTCAGCAGCCCGTCCTCGAAAATCCCCAAGAAGAATTCCAGCTTTTTTATCGCCGTTTCCAAAGTTGTGGAGGCGGTTGAGTTCAGGAAGCTAAGCAACCGGGAAGTGGCGGGTCTCATCACCAGGCAATTACAACAAGCGGAGGTCAAAATCGAGCCGGAGGCATTGAAGCTCCTCACGGAGCTGATTGCCGGCAACCGGGGGGCGGTAGAGGCTGAGGTAGCCAAGCTGGTAAACTACAAAGAGCCAGGGGAGACAGTCTCTGTTGAAGACGTCAAACGGATCGCTGCTGGTTACGAGATATTCAATGTCTTTCAGGTGGCTGATCTGATCGTGGCCGGCGATCCTGCTAAGGTGCTCAGGGCAATAGAGAACCTCCTGGCCAACGGCAACAGCCCGGTGACAATTACGACTTTACTGCAACAACATTTTATCTCGCTCTATCTGGTAAAGAACGGCAAAAAGCCCCTCGGCAGGCGGGGGTTTCTGATTCCAAAGCTGTCTGAACAGGCGGCGAAATATGACAACAATCAACTGGAGCAAATAATCATAGAAATCGCCGCTACCGATAGTGACCTGCGAAGACAGAAGCTCAAACCGGAAATGGCGCTTGAGATGTTGGCTCTCACTCTCACCCGGGGGAGCAGGCAGGTCAATGGGTAGAATTATTCGGGAAGAAAACCCCCGCAGGGGGGTAAATGCAGTAGAAAACGAATCGGCTGAAAAGAAACTGGTCAAGGCGGCTCAAAATGGCGACCAGAAAGCGTTCGGCCTGCTGATTCGTCAAAACCAGAAGCGGCTGATGCGGTTTGTGTTCGGCCTTGTAGGTTCGTTTGATGTTGCGGAGGATATTGTACAGGAGGCGTTTGTGAAGGCCTACGGTGCTCTTAAGAGGTTTCGTGCCGAATATTCCTTTTATCCGTGGCTGGCAACTATCGCTCGCAACCTGGCTTATAACTATATCCACCGGGAAGAGAAAAAGGAATCATTGGAGAACCTTCAAGAGAAAGGGTATGATCCGCAGTCAGCCGATTTAGGGCCGCTTGACAACCTGCTGAATAGTGAGGCTCAGAAGCGGTTTTACAAGGCTGTCAAAGCATTGCCGGTAAAATATCGAACGGTGTTTGTCCTGCGGCATTTTGAAGGGATGGATTACACACAAATAGCCAACTACTTGAAGATTCCGCCCGGCACGGTCGACTCGCGGCTGTATCGGGCGCGACAAATCATCTTGGAGTCGGTTAAGGATTTGTTATAATACTTAGGAGGTCGTTGAAAGTGTCGAATTACTGTCTTTGCGAGCGAAGCGAAGCAATCTCGCTTCCGGACGGTTCATTGGCTCAGAGATTGCTACGTCATCCGCCCAGGCGCACTCCTCGCAATGACGTTTACAGTTTCTCAATAAGTTTGTAAGGAGAAGCTCTCAGCTGTGAGACGAGAAGATGGATCATTCATACTTTCGTGACAAGATTTCAGCCTACTTTGACAACGAACTTTCTCCTCAAGAGAGAGAGGTGATCGAGCAGCATCTTGCGCAGTGTCAGGAGTGCCGGAATTTACTTGCCGAGTTGAAGAGGCTTGATCGGACAGTTGAAAAACACTCGCAGTTGGGAGGCGAGGAGTATTGGGAACAGTCGGCTCAGAGGATTGAACAACGGCTCGGCTTTACAGAGGGAACGAAGGTTACTGATATAACTCCTTCCAGGTGGAAAGGACTTGTTCCCAAGCTGGCTGCGGTGGCGGCCTCAATAGCCGTTTTGGGGTTTATTGTGCTCTACGAGGGGGACATTTCGAAGGAAGTTTCCCCACCGATCCCAAAAACTGTGGAGCCACCCCAGGTTGTTTCCAAGAAGGGAGCACCCACTCTCTCCAAAGAAGGCACATATGAGAAAATGGCTACTGAGGATAAAGAAACCAATGCAGTAACTCCGGTGGATGAACGAGAAGCCAAAGTTGCTGTAGCTCAGAAAGAAGAAGTGATTACGCCACAGGAACTGCCAAAGATACAAGCAGCAAAACCAACTCCAGCGCGGACGGTGATCGAATCTGTTCCCGAAAAGGTTGAAGTCTTGTCACCAAGTGTAGATCTTGCTGTAGCTGAGCGAGGCGAGGGGGGTATAATTGCTGAGGAAACCATCAGTGTTGCCAAGCCGAAAATTGCTCAAGAATTCTCTGAGTTTAAGACGGCCCACGCGGACACAGCAAGCACAACTCAGAAGACTGTCAGTATGGTAGTAAGTGACACCGTTCTACCTGATGACTGGCTGCAACCAGTCAGTCTCGATAAATGGCGCCACAGGCGTGACTCGCTGCAAACTCTGTATGCTGAGGTGACTTCACCACATAAAGTGCTGTCGGCGGCAAAATCACGGCAAAAAGAGAGCCTGCCTCCCGCCCAGCAGGTAGAGAAACTGCTTTTATATGCATATTTCCAGATTGCCAGCCTGACGCAGGATGACAATGAACGATCTGCAGCGATTGATTTTTTGAGTAAGTATGATGAGCCTGAATCAAGTTGTAAAGACTTGGCTGAGAAATTACTCAAGGAGCTTGGAGTGGGCCCAAAGTAGCGGCTTTTATATCTTTATGAATAGTAGAACATTTTACGGTCGACTTCGTATGTTACATACAGATAGGCTTTATGGAGTCCAAGAAAAGGAGCTCTTATGACGAGGCGATTGTATCGATCAGCGACCAACAAGGTTATTGGTGGTGTCTGCGGGGGATTGGGAGAGTATTTTGAGGTCGACCCAGTCCTGGTGCGGGTGGTTACGGTATTGCTTTTCTTTGCCACAGGCTTTGGGATTCTGGCCTATATTATCGCCTGGATAATCATTCCCAAAAGGTCGCTTGACGTCGAACCAGTTCCGAACAACCACAAGTATCCTTCTTGGACTAGGTACCTGCCCGGTTTGATACTCATCGGGATTGGCGTTATTTTGCTTGTCCGAGAAAACTGGTATTGGTTTGATTGGGGTGAATTTTGGCCGGTTGTTTTGATTATCATCGGTCTTTTGTTGGTATTTCGTCGTGGTAATAAAAACGAAGCAGTCCCCGGTGTAGATGCCACTCACAAACAGTCTAACGTTCAAAATGGAGGTCAAGTCTCATGACGCCGGCTCGCTTCCGCTGGGGACTCTTTCTGGTACTTTTGGGAACACTTTTCTTGTTAAGGAATATGGAGGTTCTCAATGACAACTTCTGGACCGATTTGTTGATTTATTTTCCCATTGTTCTGATCGGCGTCGGCATTGAGAAGATTTTTGCCAAATCGAAATTGCAAATCATATCGTATCTGACTTCGGTGTTTCTGTTTTTCGGTGCGATGTACGTTGCCTTTGCGGGGAGTGCCGGAGGGATTGCAGGCAGCTTCTTCTCCCGAACCATCTTTGAAAAAGAACATAACCCCTCCATCAGAACCTTGCATGCCATTTTGGGACTGGATGAGATTGACCTCACCATCCGCGATTCCGGTGATGAGCTGATCTACGGACGTTTTGATAAATTTACCCACAAGCCCAAAATCGAGTATGAAGTTGTTGAGGATGAGGCCAGGGTAACCTTTACCAGCCGCTCTAAAAGTTTGCTTGGAGGAGCCATCAAAATTCAGACTGGTGACCCCCAGGATTGGTATGTGCGGTTTTCAAAGGATGTCCCACTTGAGCTGGAATGCTCAGGCAACAGTTCCGACTTGCACCTGAATTTCTCTACCACGCCGCTTAGAAACCTTGAGCTGGATACGTATGACGCTACAATTTATCTCAAGCTGGGGGACCTCGAACCTTCGGTGAAGGTGGATATTTCCGGCGAGGACTCTAAATTGCGTCTCAGAGTGCCAGATAATGTTGGGCTTATGGTCATCGGTGAAGAGTACCGTTCTTATCTTGAACGTATCGGCTTGGTTGAAAGGGATGGGGATTTTGTCAATGAGGGGTATGACTCCCTCAGCCAGAAGATTGAGGTTAATCTCGATGATCGATTGGAGTCCTTGGCAATAGATTTTTTCTAAACCGCTGATTACTGTACCGAGTGGGCGTGAGCGGCAATTTATTGACGCCTTTCCCCCCGTGCTCACTTCAATAAAATGTTGACAAGCTATTGAGAGTTCTGTTCTTTCCTTCAAGTATCTGAATAAATAATAGGAACAACCATGAAAAGGACAATTCCACTTTTATTTTTGCTGCTTTTGGCATTTGGCTGCAGCAGCAAAAAGGAGACGCAGCACAGCGAGAAAGGGACGATTATAAAGGTAGCCACGGACGCCACCTACCCGCCATTCGAGAGTATCAACCCCGCCACCGGCCAGCCGGCAGGTTTTGATATAGACCTGATGAAAGAAATCTGCAAGATTAACAGATGGAAACCGGAGTTCATTACAACAGCGTTTGACGGCATTCTCGCTGACCTGGCCAACAAGAAGTATGATATCGTGATCTCAGCCCTGACTATTACCCCTCAACGGCGAGCGATTGTCGACTTCAGCGACCCTTATTATATCGCCGGACAGTCTATAGCTGTACCGCTTGAAGATACCACCATCAGAGGCGCCGCGGATCTGAAGGGTAAGAAAGTTGGTGTCCAGCTTGGAACGACTGCGGAGTTGATGGCCAAGAAAATGGAAGGGCTTCATGTCTATTCCTTTGACAATATTGGGGCGGCTTTTACTGATATGGCTAACGGTAACCTGGACGTGGTCCTCAATGATTTCCCCACGACGAAGGCATACATCAAAGAGCTTGGCACCGCTAAGATTGTCGGCGAGATTCTGTCCACCGAGTACTACGGGATGGCTGTTTGCAAGGATGAGCAAAAGCTATTGGATGATATCAACAGGGCCCTAAATGCTATCAAAAATAGCGGTCGCTTTCGTGAGATTCACCTCAAGTGGTTTAGTGTCCCACCATCAGAACTGACGCCAGTGGATTCAACGGCGATCGAGTAGTCAGTATTATTATATAGATACTTTTTGCATAGTATGCCTTAGAATTCATCGGATGGCTGACGTCAGACAAAAATCGACCAAGATTCAAGGTAGAATAATAGCTATTGACGGTCCGGCGGGGGCAGGGAAATCTACCACGGCCAAACTTGTCGCTCAGCGGTTGGGGTATCGTTACCTTGACACAGGGGCCATGTATCGGCTGCTGACATTTTTTGCACTCCAAAATGATATTTCTCCATCTGATAGTTCAAAACTGGCTGAGGCGGCCCGGCAGCTTCACATCGAATTTGAAAACCGTGACGGCGCCAACCATGTCCTCATGAATGGCGTGGATGTCACGACTCAGATTCGCACTCCTGATGTTACTCGTCATGTTTCCGAGGTGTCGGCTCACAGAGAGGTTCGTGAGGTGATAGTGGACAAACAAAGGCAAATAGGTAAAGGTGGGTCTCTTGTGGCGGAAGGGAGAGATACCACGACCGTCGTATTTCCCGAGGCCGATGTCAAAATATATCTGGATGCTTCCGTCACCGAACGAGCCCGGCGGCGGCTGCAGGATCTGGCCAGAATGGAGATCAATACGAGCCTCGAGGAACAAGAGAACGAAATCAGACGGCGGGATGAGTATGACTCCCAAAGAACCCACTCTCCACTGACCAAGGCGAGCGACGCATTCCTGGTCGACACTACCAATCTAACTGTTGAGCAACAGGTTGACCGTATTCTTTCTCTAGTGCGGGCCGTTGTAAAGTAGTCATGAAGATTCTTTACTATAGCGGGTGGCTGCTAACTCGCATAATCAGCAAGATCGTATTCAGAATTAAGGTGTCAGGGAAGGAAAACATACCCAAAACCGGGGGGTTTATCTTAGCTGCCAATCACACGTCCTACTTCGATCCCCTGCTTGTTGGGAGCTGGTCCACACGTCAGGTGTACTTTTTCGCTAAAAAAGAACTTTTCAATAACAAGCTGTTTGGTGAGGTGCTGCGACGAGTCAACGCTCTTCCGGTTAGACGGGCAGCTATTGACCGCCAGGCTATCGGAATGGCGGTAGATGTGATTAAGAGAGGGTATGGTCTTACCATTTTTCCCGAGGGCACTCGCTCGAAAGGAGATTCCTTTCTGGCCCCCAAGGCTGGTGTTGGAGTGATAGCCCGACAGACCAAAAGCAGTATTATTCCCTGCTATGTTCATGGTGCTAATAGACTTAGCAAATGCCTCTGGGGGCGGCAGCGGTTGAGCGTGACATTTGGCGAACCGCTTTCGTCCACCTGGGTGTCTTCGTTTTCAAACGATAAGGAGAGCAACATTAAAGTCGCTCAGGCAGTCATGAAGCGTATCGCTCGATTGAAAGAATTCACACAAGAAAAGGACAACCTCCCTAAGAAAGAGAACAATCCTACCGAAAATAAGAAAAAAAGAAAAAAACGCTTGAAAATCCAAGGACATTCGTTATATAACAAAGCTACCATCTGAACACCTTGGTGTTGAGAAATAGTACATCTGATGGTTTCCCTGATCGGGAAAAATCCAAAACCATTGGATAAAGAGTAAGGAGGTTCTACTAAGTAAATGGCAGAAGCCAAAGATACGGTCAGTTCAACTTCATCAGCGAAAACGTCCAAGCGGAAAACCGCTTCCGCAAGAAAAATCAAAAAAGTCAAAACCAAAATCGTAAAAGGTGATAAGGTTTATGCCGGTGCGGCAGTCGCTGAGGAAAAAACTCAAAAAGAGAGAATAGTCACCGCTCGTCACAAACGAGTTGCCCAGAAGGCACAGACCCGGGTGGTCCTGCCTGCCAAGCCGGAACCAATCGAAGTACATAAAGTGCGCATCACCGACGTCGCGGGCGTCATGTATGAACCCGAGGAATATCAAGCGATGGTTGAGATGTACGACTCTACCATCAAAGACATCAAGGAAGGGGAGGTCCTTACGGGTCGGGTAATCGGCGTGACTCGCAATGATGTTCTTGTGGATGTGGGGTTCAAATCGGAGGGCATTATCCCTATTGATGAATTTCCCATGCCGTTGAACATTAAGGTCGGGGATACCATCGAAGTCTACTTAGAGCAGATTGAGGACAAGAACGGCCAACTGATCCTTTCCAAACAGAAGGCCGATTTCATGCGGGTCTGGGAGATGATTCGTGAAATACATGATGCTGGTAGCACGACCGAAGGACGTGTCATGCGGCGTATCAAGGGCGGGTTGGTAGTTGACATCATGGGTGTCGACGCTTTTCTACCTGGTTCACAGGTAGCACTCCGACAGGTGCCTGATTTTGATGCCCTCATCGGTGAACCGATGGAGATTAAGATAATTAAGTTAAACAAGAGCCGCCGCAACATTGTTGTCTCGCGTCGGATGGTGCTCGAAAATGAGCGGGAGAAGATGCGTGAATCTCTCCTCAGCGAGATCTCGGTCGGGCAAATCCGTCAGGGAATTGTCAAGAATGTCACTGACTTTGGTGTCTTTATTGATCTTGGCGGCGTTGATGGACTTCTCCATATTACCGACATGTCATGGGGGCGAATCCGGCATCCTTCCGAGGTGGTCTCGCTGGGACAGAGTATTGACGTCAAGATTTTAGATTTCGATGAAAAGACGTCCCGCATTTCGCTTGGCTTGAAGCAAATGACACCCTATCCCTGGGAGAACATTGAGCAGAAGTATCCTCTCGGCAAGAAGGTAACCGGTCGAGTCGTGTCGATTACCGACTATGGCGCATTTGTAGAACTGGAAAAAGGTGTCGAGGGTCTTATTCATATCTCAGAGATGTCGTGGACTCAGCATATCAAGCACCCCTCAAAGATCATGAACGCCAATGACAAGGTTGAAGCGGTGGTTCTTTCAGTGGATAAAGAAAACGAAAAGATTTCGTTAGGTATCAAGCAGATGGAACCTGACCCGTGGCTCACCATCGAGCAGAAGTATCCCAGTAGCAAGGTTGTTACCGGCAAGGTACGCAACCTGACTGCCTTTGGCGCCTTCATAGAGCTGGAGGAGGGTATCGATGGTCTTGTGCACATCTCCGACATGTCATGGACCAGGAGGGTGCAACACCCATCCGAGATTATGAAAAAGGGGGATAAGGTTGAGGTCAAGATCCTCAAAGTCGACCATGAAAATCGCCGCATTTCACTCGGGTACAAACAGCTCCAGGAAGACCCATGGCCGGAACTTGCCAAGAGGTTTGCTGTCGGCTCGGAGTGCCTGGGTACCATTACCAAGGTGCTGGATCGTGGGGTAGTGGTGGATCTTGACGGTGGTATTGAAGGTTTTGTGCCGTCGGCCCAGCTTGGCCACAAGGGTCTGACCGATCCCATGGAGATTTTCAACGAGGGAGACCAGCTTCCACTTCAGGTGGTTGAGTTTGAACGCAATCAGCACAAGATAGTGTTGTCGGTTTCAGCCTTCTATAAGAAACGGGAAAGAGCGGAACTTGAGCAGTTTCTGGCTAAATACCCGGTGACGACCACTAAGGCAATGGCTCAAGCCATACCGGAGGACCTGAAACAAGAAGCTGGCATTGCTGCCAAGGCCGATACCACGGCGCCTGAAGCCCATCCGTCAGAGGAGTCGCCGGATAGCCCGGCTTCTGCAAGCGTAACTCCTCAGGCTGAAGTCCCACCGGCTGAAGCCCCCTTGGAACAGCTTCCCAAAGATGAAGGAACTTCCGGTGGAGAAGCTGTTGCAGATGATGAGTCCGGCACCAGTGATCCCGTTGAAGCTGCTCAGCCTGGTGGGGTACCACAACCCGAAATACCGACTGAAGAGACTCCCGTCGAGGATGCCTCTAAACAGAAGAAATCCCCTGAATCTGACGACACGGAGGAAAAAGATCAGTAGTTCTCTTCTGTAACAGATACCTCAGTTAGGTTCTGGTTGACAAATAAGCTGAATAAGCTATATTAAAAACATACATCTCGGAATGGAGTAGTTCGGTACGCATTCGCGGTTTCGCTGTGGCCGATTTCACTCCTTCATTAACCGTGAACGAAAGAAAATGCGAATGTTCACAAGCATAGCTTAGAGGTATAGAATGAATTGTCGACGAGTTTCCCTGAAAGTTTTAAACACTATTGTTGCGGCGACCGCCACTGTTTTAGTGTTGTTTGGCCTGTCCGTCTTCAGCCAGGACCTTAAGGGAGGTCATCCTGAGGAACCTCCCTTCAAAGAAGGCGAGCTGATTATTCAGTTGTCTCCCAACTCAAGCAGCGCATCCCTTGTCAATGTTTTTTCTGATTTCAATCTAAAGCCTAAAAAGCTGTTGTCAAAGCGCATGAATATCTGGCTTTTTGAGTACGATCCCGCGGGTATGAAAGCTGATGACCACTCGTTGTTATTGGCTGAAGTGCGTAGCCACGGCGATATTAACCTCGCCCAGTTTAATCACTACGTCAAGCAGCGTTCCACTTTTCCCGATGATCCTCACTTCAACCTTCAATGGGGTTTGAATAACACCGGCCAGAGTGGAGGCACGGCTGACGCCGATATTGATGCCCCGGAAGCCTGGGACATCACCACCGGCGGAACCACGGTGTTAGGAGATGAAATCGTCGTCGCTATAATCG
>CAZYRH010000025.1:0-7834 GCA_964650395.1 uncultured Ignavibacteriales bacterium | reverse complement strand
ATCACCACCGGCGGAACCACGGTGTTAGGAGATGAAATCGTCGTCGCTATAATCGATGGCGGATGTGACTTGAATCATCAGGACTTAAGTTTTTGGAAGAACATTCATGAGATTCCAGGTAACGGAATCGATGATGACACGAATGGCTATGTAGACGACTATGACGGCTGGAATGCCTATAACAGTACCGGGAGTATTCCCAGCAGTAGTCATGGAACCCACGTAGCTGGTATTTCCGCCGCTGTCGGGAACAATGCCACTGGCGTCAGCGGAGTCAATTGGGGCGCTAAGGTTATGCCTATTGCCGGTTCGTCAGGCACTGAATCTGTCGTGGTTGAAGCTTACGGATACGTGGTCGAGTTGAGAAGCAAGTACAACGAAACCAATGGTGCCAGGGGAGCCTTTGTCGTTTCCACCAATTCTTCCTTCGGAGTTGATTATGGTGATCCGGCTGATTTCCCCATTTGGTGTGCCATGTACGACTCTATGGGATATATCGGCATTTTGAGTGCTGCGGCAACTGCTAATATCAATATTGATATTGATGTCTACGGTGACGTTCCCACCGCCTGCCCGAGTGACTTTTTGCTTTCGGTGACCAACACGACTGATGATGACTTGAAAAACAGCAGTGCAGCTTATGGCGCTACTACTATTGACTTGGGTGCGCCCGGAACCAGCATTTATTCCACGACTCCCGGTAATAGCTATGGCTACATGACCGGGACGTCAATGGCCACGCCCCATGTGGCTGGCGCCGTGGCCCTGCTGTATGGTGCTGCCTGCCCCAGCTTAATCCTTCAATATAGGACTGATCCAGCAGCGGTGGCCTTGATTATGAAACAGTTTATCATGGATGGAGTCGATTCGATTTCATCTCTGCATGATGTGACCGTGAGCGACGGTAGGTTAAACATTTATAACAGCCTTTTGTTGGTGCAGAACTATCCCTGTGGCGTTACTATCACGCACGTGCCGTTGGAGGATACGCGGGACACGGCGAACAACTACGAGGTAGTGTGTACGATCACGTCAGATACGACGCTGGTGGCCGATTCGCTGTTAGTGTACTTTGAGATAGCCTCGACGTGGTATGAGGATACGCTGACGCCCACCGGCGGACAGGATGAGTTCCACGGGTTCATTCCGGCCCAGTCGCCGGGGACGGTAATCAACTACTACCTGTACGCGCAGGATGCGGCGGGCGAGACCGACACCACCGACACCTATACCTTTCGGGTTATCGACTACGTTGTCACGCTGGAACCGGGGCTTGATTCGGCGACTGGAGCGGTTGATGATACCGTCTGGTACACGCTGACGGTGACCAACGCCGGTGTATATGCCGATGACTATACACTAAGTTATTCGGGTAACAGTTGGTCGACCAGTTTGTGGGATGAGACGCAGACGGTACCGGTGTCGTCGACGGGGACGCTGGTGGGTGATGAGAGTTTTGTGTTCATGGTGCGGGTGATTGTGCCGCTGAGCGTGTACGGCGATGTTGACTCGGTGGTGGTGGAGGCTCGCTCGACCGGCGAGCCGAGTGTCTTCGCGGCGTCTTATTTAGAGACGATGTCGGCCGGCCAACCGCTGACGATACCGTTTACGGACAACTTTCAGACCACCACAATTGATGTCGGCAAGTGGGTGTTGGTCTCCGGGGTTACGGCTAATGAGATGGCCTTGAACGAGCCATCGGCGCCGTACAGCGCTAATTTCAACGGTAATCCGGTTGGAGCCGACACGATCATGTCGCAGGCGATCGACTTAGAGAATACCTCGAATGTGATTGTCAGATACTTTTACCAGCAGACAGGCGATGGGGAGCCGCCGGAAACAAATGATGATTTATTTGTGGAGTATCTGGACTCGATAGGGAGCTGGCACTTTTTACAACAGCACTTGGGTGCTGATCCTGATATGACGGAGTTTGAGAAAGTTGAGGCAGCCCTTCCGGGTAATGCCTATCATTCGGGGTTTCGGCTGCGGGTGCGCAACACGGCCACGGCTGGCGCTTTTGATGACTGGTTTGTCGATGATGTCTATGTTGGTCTGCCGTCGGATTACGAGGTAGCCATCACGCCCTCGTTTGCCAGTCAGTATGGCCCGGCGGGGGACAGCGCCTGGTACCAGCTAACAATTCACAACCGGGGGCTGTACGAGGATAGCTATAATCTGAGCGATTCGAACGGGGCATGGGAGGTCAGTTTCTTTGATGAAAGCGGGGTGGTGCCGATCAGTGCGACCGGTTCAGTGACGGCCTCAGATTCGGTGAAGGTGACGGTGAAGGTGGCCATTCCGGGCGGGGCGGAGCTGAACGAGGTAGACACGGTTGAGGTGTATGCGGTGTCTCAACACGATCCCAGCGCAGCAGCTTTTGCGGTGTTGGCGACAATTTCAGCCGGTACGCCGGGAGAGTTACCCTGGTTTGAGCCATTTCTGGACGACACGTTATCTACGGCCCTTTGGATGACGAACGTGGGTGCGGAGGTGTCCACGGCGGGGTTGAATCCGCCCTCGGCACCGTACTCGTTGAACCTTGATGGCGGTCGTGACACGGTGGTGACGCAACTTATCGACCTTTCAGGTGAGGATGGAGCGATTTTATCATATTTCTATCAGCGGGGAGGTGGGGGCGAGCCGCCTGATGTCGGTGAAGATTTGTGGGTAGAGTACAAAAATAATCTGGGCATGTGGGTGATAATCAATCAGCATCCGGGCAGTGAGCCGGCGATGACGAGTTTTGAGTCGGTGACATGGGGGTTACCTTCTGATGCACTGCACAACAGTTTCCAACTGCGGATGCGCTCAGCCGGTTCCGGCGAAGCTTTTGATGACTGGTTTGTGGACGATGTTCGACTCAACTATGCGCCGGCTATTGTGGTGTCGCCGGTGTCATTTGCTCATACATTGGCGGTGGGAGATTCAACCACTGATGAGTTGATTGTCAACAATGCTGGTCAGGGCAGTCTTAGTTACAGCATCGAGGTGGTACCGCTGGTAAGTGAAAGCGGCTCTCCGACGGCCCGTTATGGGGCGCTACTTCAAGCGGGAGAGGGGGAACAGGCGCGGAGCAAGTATCCCGAAGACTTTGACGATGACAATAGCGAGAAAGACGCCAGTGGGTCGGACGGGTCAGGATATTTCCGGAAGGGTGGCTCGGAGGGCTTGAAGGCGGCCAACCTGAAGTCGTCTTGGCGCGACAGTTTGGCTGTTTTGTTCACCCAGCCGCAGCAGTGGTTGACGTTGAGTACCTCCTCCGGTGAGCTGGCGGCTGGCGAGTCGGATACGATTGTGTGTACGTTTAGCGCCGCCCAGTTAGACACAGGGGTGTACCATGACAACCTTGTGATTGTCAGCAACGATCCTGATAGTGCCGACAACCCGTGGACGGTGTCGGCCGAGCTGATAGTGACAGGTGGGCAGTCATATATTTGCGGTGATGTCAATGGCGATGGTGAGGGGCCGAATGTTGCTGATTTGACCTATTTGGTTGACTATCTGTACCGGGGTGGTCCGCCGCCGCCGGTGATGGAGGCAGCGGATGTGGACGGATCGGGCGGCGTTCCCAATGTGGCCGACCTGACATATTTGGTTGACTACCTGTTCCGCGCCGGTTCTGACCCCATCTGCTCCTAACTTTTACCTCCAGGCCCAATGGTCGGGAAAGTAATGGTAGTTGAGTTTTTGGTACAGGCAGGCCAAAGTTCAAGTGACGCTGTTGTTAAAACAAATTCAGTCGAGTACAGGTAGCTGACCCAGAGATCGATTGCGTTTATTAGAAATGCTTTTTTCTTGTGTTGCATAAGGTTTTCCCACCTTCGTGTCGAGATAAAATAACGTGGTGCGTAATTACGTAGGATATTTTGCACTTGACAAAGTGGCAGCTAAGATTTACTTTGTTAATTGTACTGAGGGATAACTGATACATATCGTAAGTACAGCTTCCGGAGTCTGAGTTGAGGTACAGGGTAACTTATCTGATTGCAGTAGGACTTTTTCTTTCAATAATATCTGATCTTTCTCTATCGCGTGATATGTCAACGCGGGCTGAAGAGGGATTGCTCTCTTTTCAAGAAAATCCGGAGGAGTTAAGTCAAGGCTTGAAGAGCCTCAGCTTCCCGTTGACTTTCACGGCGAACAAGGGTCAGTTCGCTGACGAGGTGTTGTTTCGGGCCGATGCTGGTGGCGCTACTATCTGGTTCACAAACAATGTGGTGTATTATCAGTTAACTCGTTCCCTCTCAAGTTCTTTATTTGAGGATGAGCTGACCAGGTTTGGGTATCGTCTGCCAAAATTTTCCGACAGCGTTGAATATCTGGTTGTCAAAGCCTCACTTGTGGGTGCCAGCGCCAATTCGGAGATTTCCGCTCTCGAAAGAGTGAGTTGTACCTACAACTATTTTATAGGGAACAATCCGGACAAATGGTATACACATGTTCCCAACTACAGAGAAATTGTGTACCGGGACATTTATCCGGGGATTGATCTGAAATACCGTGGCAATAGTCGACAGCTTGAATATGACTTTATTGTGTTGCCGGGAGCTGACCCAAACCTGATCCAGATTCGGTATCTTGGAATTAGCTCTTTGTCCGTCAATAAGGTTGGTGAGCTGGTTATTGAAACCGATTTTGGCCCGATAGTAGAAAAGAAGCCGGTGGTTTTCCAGCTTACCGGCGGTACACGTATCTCTGTACAAGGCGAATACCGTCTGACAAGCCCCAACAGCTTCGGATTTAAGTTCAGGGGAGGGTATGACCCCTCTCTTCCCTTGATAATCGATCCGGTCCTTGAATATAGCACCTACCTGGGAGGTGGCAACAACGATTATGGCCGCAGTGTGGCTCTTGATACGGGGGGTAACGTATATGTAGCCGGTTACCTGGTATCCTCCGACTTTCCTATCAAGAATGCGTACGACAGCACTTATAACGGCGGAAGTCCGGTCGGCTACGACGTTTTCGTGACCAAGGTTTCTGCTGGAGGAGATTCCATTCTCTTTAGTACCTACCTGGGGGGAAGCACTGGCGACGACCGCGGCTATGGTATTGCGGTGGACTCAAACGGGAATGCCTATGTATCAGGAGTTACCAGTTCTACTGACTTTCCCATGGTTGATGCTTTCCAACCAGTGAACGCTGGGGCTAAGGATGCCTTCATCTGCAAGCTTGCTCCCACTGGAGATTCACTCATTTACAGCAGCTATTTAGGAGGCTCAAGCGATGATGTCGGGGTAGATATCGCTGTCGATGCCAACGGTAGCGCTTATGTCACCGGCAATACGGTCTCGTCCGATTTTAATCTTTCCACTACTCCCTATGACAACTCACTAGACGGCACTAAAGATGCCTTCGCGGCAAAGCTCACCCCGGACGGCAGCGCTTTAGATTACAGCACGTATTTAGGGGGAGGTGCTGTTGATGCCGGAGTGTCTATAGCCCTGGACGTTTATGGAAGAGCGTACGTTAACGGTTATACATCGTCTAACGACTTTCCCACCCTTGGCGGCTATGATTCTATATATAATGGAGGTACGCAATTTGGTGATGCCTTCATCACCTGCCTGAATACGGCAGGCGAGTCACTGGTATACAGCACGTTCTTAGGTGGCAGCAATGATGATGTTGGCTTGGCCATTGCAATCGACGATGCGGGAAATGCCTATGTAACCGGTTACACGTATTCTTCTGACTTTCCTTATGTCAACGCCTATGACAGTATGCACAATGGTGTTTTCGATGGGTTTGTTTCTAAGCTCTATTCAAGCGGTGATTCACTGATTTACAGTACTTTCTTAGGAGGAGCTCTGGGTGATTTCGGGTCAGGGATTGCCGTCGATCAACTTGGTGAAGTCTGCGTGGTGGGCAATACACCCTCAGATGATTTTCCTATGGTGGACCCATACGATGGGAGTTTCAACGGCAACTACGACGTGTTTGTCGCGTATGTTACTGTGTCCGGTGATTCCCTTATCTATAGCACCTATCTTGGCGGTTTTAGCAATGAATTTGTTTACGGAGTTGTTGTAGACACAAGCCAGACAGCATACTTCGTTGGCTACACGAGCTCAACTGATTTCCCCACCCTCAATCCGATACAGGATTCGCTGGCTGGCGGCTATGATGTTTTTGTGACCAAGATGCCTATCAAAGAATACATATGTTTCGACACGGATGAGGATGGTTTCGGCGATCCGGGACATCCCGAAAATGATTGTCCTGATGATAACTGCCCAACAGTGTACAACCCCGATCAGGAGGACATGGATGCAGACGGTGTTGGCGACAGTTGCGACAATTGCATTTCTGTCCCCAACCCACTTCAGGAAGACAGCGATCTTGATGATGTTGGCGATAGCTGTGATACCTGTACGGATTCTGACGGCGACGGGTTTGGCAATCCCGGCTTTCCGGCCAATACATGTCCTGACGATAACTGCCCCGCTACTTTCAACCCCGGCCAGGAAGACGCTGATCTTGATGGTATTGGCGATAGTTGTGATACCTGCACCGATACGGATGGCGATGGTTACGGCAATCCCGGCTTTCCGGCCAACACGTGCGCCTTAGACAATTGTCCCGATACTGCAAATCCCGATCAGGCCAACAGTGACGGCGATAGTTTAGGCGATGTGTGCGACAATTGTCCCTCTGTCAATAACCCACTTCAGGAAGATGCTGATCTTGACGGTATCGGTGATAGCTGTGACAACTGTACAGATACTGACGGAGACGGTTTTGGTAATCCCGGCTTCCCTGCCAACACGTGCCCTGATGACAACTGTCCTTACGCTTACAATCCTGGCCAGGAAGATTCCGACGGCGACGGTATTGGGGATGCCTGCGATTCTGGGTGTTGCGTTGACCCGATTAGGGGAAATGTCGATGGCGATGGGGCTGAAAACGTCAACGTGGCTGACCTGACATACCTTGTTAATTATTTATTCAATAGCGGTCCCCCGCCTCCCTGTCCGGAGGAGGGCAATGTTGATGGAGATGTCGGGGAAAGCATCAATATAGCCGATCTAACTTATCTTGTAGCCTATCTCTTTAGAGGTGGCCCAGCGCCCCCAGCATGTCCTTGACAGACGTGGCCATCAAATAAACGGCGTTCAGTCATTTTAGTATTGCTGGCTTGGTAGCAAGGGAAGCGTTCCACATATAATTGAAAGCCACCGTCTCTAAAGCGGACATTACCGCTGTCAATGCAACACGTTTGTATAGAGCAGGTTAACACACATGATTGAAGAGAAGGGCGCGTTTAGTCGACCAAGAACTTACCGTTGAGCAGCTCAAATCCATTGTGTCTCAAGAGAAAAGGTGGTTGTAACGACAAGGTTCAAACGTTACTGCTTTCACCGGCCCAATAAGGTAAAGGTTTTAGCGATGTCTCCGATAAATGAGTTGTGGGCGGGTTTAGCCATGAGAAAACCATTCGCCACAAACGAAGCAAAATTACTAACATAAAGGAGGAAGTTACTATGAGCACAAAACGTACCACAAGCTACACACCACAAACGGAGAGACCCCAATACACTCGTAGGAACGTGACTGTGCCTTTCAATGAAATCAACGAGGAAGGTACTTATTACTTCCATCCGACAGGCTGGTTATATCGAGTTCCAGCTGACAGCATCTCCCTTGGACACAGCCCGATGATGAACATTTGCAGCCTTGAGGAGTGCTACGTAACCAAGGTTTCCGACGATCCGTGGATTCCGCTTAACAAAGCCCGCGAGATCTGCTCAAACTGGGACTTTTCAGTAAATTTCTAAAAAATCTCTCCAGCTAAGCCCGCCACAAAGCTCAACATACTGTTGAGCTTTTT
>CAZYRH010000024.1:0-22154 GCA_964650395.1 uncultured Ignavibacteriales bacterium | reverse complement strand
GGAACATAACACCTCAACAACACTTATACAAGCTATATATGGGACACTACACTAGATGAGCATAGATCATTGTTGTCTGGATGTCAGCATGTCCCATCAGTTTCATCACAGTCGGAAGGTCAACACCTTGCATCACTAGGTGGCTGGCAAAGGTATGGCGAAGGGTGTGGAGTCTGGTCAGGCTTTCAATACCAGCTTGGTGACCGATCTTGATGAGCTTCTCCCTGAGTTTCATTCTCAACTTGCCGCCGTCTTTCGCACGGAAAACGTATTTGCTTCTGTGCGTTGCACCATTATGCTGCTTGAGATTCTGAAGAAGTTCACAAAGTGCATTGTTGATGGGCATTTCTCGTTCGCCGGTCTTGGGCTGCCAGGATTCCTTGCAGCGTATGCTGATCTTCCGTTTCTCGAAGTCAATATCCGCCCACTCAAGGTTCTCCAGCTCAGCCCTACGCATCCCAGTATTCAAAAAAGTGTGGTAGATCGAATACAACTCGGCTGGACAAGCTTGGAGCAACCGCTGGCATTCTTCAACTGTGAGGAATCGGGGCGATTTGGAATCATTGACCTTCAGCTTGGCAATGTCCTTCGTGGGGTTCTCCTTAAGATAGCCCCATTTGATTGCCAGGTTGAACACAAGCTTGAGCGTCCGGATTTCAAAGTTGACGGTGTGCGCCCGAATTTCTTTCTTCCGATTGTGCTGTGTGTCTTCATCTTGGGACTGGACAGTCTCGCTGTCATGATGTATCCGGCCCTCCTTGCGGAAGACCTTGTACCGATCGATGAGGTCAGCAGTGATCTCCGACATGAATGTGACACGCGGATGGGAATTGAGGAAGGTTTTGAAGTGATCCAGGACGACGTGGTACCTGGCCGTAGTCGCTGGCTGGTGGCTGACCCGCGAGTACTCAAGAAACCGACTGAAGAACTTGTCAATGGCAATGTCGTTGTTGGTGAATCCGAATTCGTCTCGTGCTGTCTTCACTTCCGCGTCCTTCAACGCGAGCTCCGCGAGTTTCTTGGACGTGCCGACTTTCCTTCTGATACGCCGTCTCTTGACCCGGATGTCGATATACCAGTTTTTCCACGTTTGTAGATCGATCCCACAGCAGTTTCTCCTCCAGATGGCTACTGAATGGCCACATATCGTTGACTCCGCTAAGATAGCGTCATCATAACTACTTGTCAAGCAATTGATTACGAAGTTAGAATTGGACACGGGTATATGAACTATGAATTCGATGGCGGTCATTTTGGCTAACTTGTTGATAGAGCTCAAATTGCCCATATTTTTATGATAGTCAATATGTTAAGTTGCCTCAAGTTCTATCAAGTTACTTTAAGTACAAGCAAGTTACGTGAAGTTCTATGTTAGAAAATTGTTAGAAAATCTCGGTCGGATCATAGAAAAAAAGCAAGCTCAACAAGAGTACTCAGTCCGTACCACTGCAGTGAAAATTCTTCAGCCATCATGATGTGAAGGCCGCACCACGACAGCGACTTTCGCTGATGGACTGGAGTTGGCACAGAGAGCGAAATTGAACTGTGAGGAGAAACTGACAGCTTAACCATAACCTCTCAGAGGCAGATAGCCGTCAAATCAAGTCTCGGGGCTGTTGAAAAAGTCAGAAGATTAGTTGTTGGCTTGCCCTTGCTTTACGATCCTCGAGGTATCAACCGGAGGTTAGGTCATGCAAGGGAAGAAACACTATCAAGATCGCCTCTTCTCGACGGCGAATCTGGCGGCGATGATTCCGAAGAATCACATACTGGTTCGGCTGGACAGAGCGCTTGATTTGAGCTTCATCTAAGAGCTGACGAAGGACTTGTATTGTTCGGACAATGGTCGGCCCTCGATTGACCCGGTTTTGTTCTTCCGGATGCAACTTATCGGGTATCTGTTTCATATTCGCTCGGATCGGCAGCTGTGTGAAGATGTGCACTTAAACATTGCTTATCGCTGGTTCTGTCGCCTGAACCTTGAGGATGAAGTTCTGGATCATTCGTCGCTGACACGTATCCGGGACCGCTTTGGGGTCAAGCTCTACCAAGCCATCTTTGAGCGTCTGGTCTCGGAACTTCGCAAGAAAGTTTTCATCAAAGCCAAGTAGGTGATTGCAGATGCGAGTATTGTCGAAGCGGATGCTTCCCTGGAGAGCATGGTTAAGCGGGGAGACGGTGATGCGAAGGCCAGAGAGTTAAAGCCGTACGAGAGACGGTATCACGATTTTCAGGAACGTCAAGATGACTCTATCCTCTGACCCAAACCGTAAGCTGATCGGCAACGACGAACACGGGTGGAGTTCCTCGGGTGTATTCAATTTTGAAGGCGGCTGCTACGCCAAGGTTATCAACCTGTCTGAAGAATCCGAGCCTGAAATCTACCAGACAACGCGCAGATTTGGTACTATCCTGGAAAACGTCGGCATTGATGCGGTTACCAGACGGCTTAATCTAAATGATGCCGGCCTCACGGAAAACACCCGAGCGGCCTATCCTTTGAGCCATATCTCCAACGCCCTGAGAAAAAGCATGGCCGGCCATCCCAGGAATGTTGTGACGCTGAGCGCTGATGCCTTTGGTGTTCTGCCTCCCATATCAAAGCTCACTCCTCAGCAAGCCATGTACCATTTCATCTCCCGCTACACGGCCAAGGTGGCTGGAACAGAAGCAGGCATCAAAGAGCCCCAGGCGACCTTCTCGGGCTGTTTTGGAGCGCCGTTTATGGTGCTGCACCCCTTTCGGTATGCCGAGCTTCTGGCACAAAAGATCGAACGGTACAAGGTTGACTGCTAGCTGCTCAATGCAGGCTGGAGCGGTGGGCCTTACGGAGTGGGGGAGCGAATGAAGATCGGTCATAGCCGCGCTCTCTTGAATGCTGCGCTCGACAGCCGTCTCACCGGGGTGGGATTTGAAGAAGACTCTGTCTTTGGGGTTCAGGTGCCGACGGTGTGCGAGGGTGTGCCTTCTGAAACCTTGAGGCCAAGAAACACCTGGGCTGACACAGACGCCTACGACCGCAAGGCCCAGCAGCTTGCCCGTTTGTTTGAGGAAAACTTCAAGCAGTTTGAGGATCAGATTCCACCAGAGGTGCGAGCAGCGGGACTGAAGGTTATGGTAAATGCATGAATACGGGAGGCAGGTTCTGCTGAGAAGAGCAATCAATTACTCTGGGATTCTTAGACCAGTGCGCAATACTATCCTACGAGGCTCTCAGGTACGAAATGAGGCAGTGCCTTCTTAAAGCCTCCGGGTCGAATGGTGTACATGTTACCAGTCTATGACTTGGAGGCCAATTTGTACTTCAAGCAGTTTGAGAACCAGTACCTGATAACGTAAGGACAGCTGGTTCCAAGTCCCTGGTAAGGACCTGAGGGTCCGAAGTCGTGCAATAGAGAGAGGCAGTTATGTCATCATAACCGCCTCTTGTTTATGTCCGGATTCGTTATTCAGTTTCGTTCTGACGGACAATTCCATTTCTGGTGACAGCTCCAGCTAGAAATCTAGGATAAACGATGTTTGCGCCCGAAGGTTCTTGGCCGTCTCAGCGTCCTTGTACTTTGTCTCCCACTGTGATATCTCAAGACCGAAGGACGCCCGTGAGACGATATAGTAACGGACGTTACCGAAGTAGCTTATATTGCTCGCGCGACCCGCAGCGAAATCGTTGTCATCGGGGTCATCGAAGCCAAAGCCCGTGGCAAGCTCTACCTTGGGTGTGGGCTTGAACCATGCCGAAGCCCAACCACCCATAGTGGCCAATCCACCCACCTCGCTACTTCTGAGGATACTGCCGAGGTAGCTGCCCAGATTGGAGCCGGTAAATGCCTCGCCTGCGAAGCCAAAGCGCTCCGAGAAGGAAACCGTTAGATGGCCAATGGCGGCCCAGCTTTCGTATGTTTCGGAGTTACCCAAATTGGTTTCGGCTCTCAGTTGTCCCCACAGTCCAGACACACCAAAACGGACAAATCCGCCGGACACCAGATCGTGCCTGACATCAAGCAGCCCCTGGAACGAAGGGATACCGGCGTCGCTACCGTCATCATTCCCCTCACTGAACTCTCCGGCCGCCAGGCTGAAGGTCGGGGTGAGATCCTCGCCGATCGTGCGGAAGAACCCACCGGCAACGGTAACAGCCGTTCGCCCCTCAGCCTCAAAGGTGTGCCACAAGCTGACTTGAGGACGGAAGTAACCAATATTCCCGCATCCCCACAGAGCAGGATAGTTCAGCGTGGATGGATTGAGCGGCGAAATCAGGTCCCACGTCTGGCCAGCCAATAGCTGCGTATTACCCGACTGAATGGTGAAGTAGGCATGGCGCAGTTGCAGCATGGCTTTGTTTTGCTCTATTGAGGCACCAGTGACCCCGGCATAGAGATCAAACTCTACTCTGCCCCCCACCTCCACGCTTTGGTAGCCTTTGCCAGTAGCCACGAATCCAAACCGGGTTTCGTTAGCTGTCATATTGAACTGCTCATCATCCTTATCATAGATCCGCGGCTGAACCCACATGACAAAGTTTTCGTGGCTGGTCAGATTCTGGTCGTACGACCCATCCAGCTTGAAGTAGCCATACCACCTCAGGTCGAACGACGGTCTGTCCGCCGCATGCGCCACCGCACCCATGATCAGCAGAAAACCGATCACGAGGCTAATGGTCACAGAGGCTCTGCTCATTTCATCCCCCTTTTGTTGAGGTTGATTGTCGTCTGAGTCTTTGGCAGTCTGCTTCTCAAACCCCCTCGCACTCAGATTTACTGAATACCTACACTAATTATCGTCTTGAGTACGGAAAACTTAACTAACCGTGTCCTTGGCTCAATTCAAATTATTTTGGACGTCCTGAAGGAAGGGTCGATACCTGCTGTGTGGCCACCTTTGCGTCGCATCGCTTCTTGACCGATTTGCGCAGGGAGACTGGTACCCTACATGTTTTAGCCAGTTGTGCAAACTCACGCCCGATTCGACATAGACGTCACAGCCCAAAACTACCCGGCCGGTTAGTTGAACCCTCTCACAGAGATGAACGAAGATACTTACGTAGTTCTTCGAATCGTTCCCCATCCTTCTGGCAAGATGGGAGCAACTTCTGATATTCTCTTACCTTTTCTGTATCTTTTATTTCTGCAATTAGAACACTCTTAGGAAGTTTTCTCTTGACATTGTGAAAGGCGCCAATAAAAATAATTCCCTCCTCGCCATGATATAAAGTCTCATTTATTCTCTTGGCAATGAATTCATCTCTTCTATTCAGAAGTATGGACTTGATCAGCTTGTATTTTATGAATGCCAATAATTTCTTTGGCAAAGACTTCGCCTGGGTTATAGCAAGTAATCTATCTAATTCTTGCTTGACGAGTTTAAATTCTTCTGTCTTAACCAAAATAGCCCCGCGCTTGAGGAGCCTTGCAACTAACTCATAGTTTTTACTTCCTGTTTTGACTCCTTCTTGAACTAACTTCTCGCCAACCTCTCCATCCGCCACCATGCCATCCTGGTATATTTTCATCCCTGCCACATCTATTGAATCAAAATAGTGCGATATGGCGTCCCAAAATCCGTCTACTGTCTTTCTATGTTCTTCCCAGGTATCTTGGCCTAAGCCGGCAATGCCTCGCCTTGTCGCTTCTTTAGCCACAGACCCAAGGTCGGCGCTTGCATGTATAACCGGAACGTAAATCAATTTCCTCATAATAAACGATCCGACTTATTACACCGGTATCTGTTCTTCCAAACGCTCTAACCTTTTCTTCAGGTCGGCGTTTTCCCTTTCTATTTCAGAGGCTCTCGACTCAGCAGACAGATATTTATCTTGCTGCCACCAATTTATTCCCATTTCCATGGCTTTATCCACAGAGGCAATCAAGAGCCTTATCTTGATATTGAGGAGGTCAATGTCAGCAAGTTGAATCTTAATATCACCGGCGATAACAAGGCCCTTGTCCAGAACTCTCTCTAGAATATCTGCAAGATTTGTAGCTTCAAGGGCGTGTTGCATTTTTTGCTCCCCCATTATTTCTTCCCCTTTCAATGACGACTAACTCATGGAATAAAGTGACATAAGTCTAGTCGTTACCTATCTTTTTCGGTTTTTATAAACACCGCTGCTGTTTGCCTGCGTAAATTCGCAATGAAACGACAATTCCTGCAATCAAAGTTTTCACTATCATAAGCCGGGCAAGAGAGCAGTACTTCTACTTCTTTATGCAATTTTCTGGCTAATCTAATCCTATCTTGCACTCCTCTGGCCTTATTGATTTTGTCTGCGGCATCCCTCAGTATTGGTTCTTGTTCTTGAAACGTAAGACAGCTTATCACAGGCTCTGCCAGTTTATCCATCGTCTCCCCCTACATCAAATCTCCCAAGGGACCTAAATTCAGGTTCAGCTCTTCGTCTTCAAGGCCAAATACCTCCTTTAACTCTTGCATCTTGTCTTCTAATTTCATCAAAGTCTCGCCAATTCTTTCTATCTCCTCATCGGTGAGAGAGCCCCCCTCTACCCTTCTCATTGCCTGTTTTTCCATCAGTTTTCTAATCAGCTCTATCAGTGTCAGGACGAGTTTGGCCAACCCCTTCTCTACATCTTCGGGGTTAGCATCGATTTTTTTGCCAAGACCAGTCCGCGATTGATTTATCTCATCGATAAACGTTTCAGGAGCATCCGTCTCGACTGTTCTATTCATTGTCATATCGCATCACCTTGTGGCACGCCTTCAGGCTGAGGCGCTTTATCACGCGCGCTCCCTGACCAACTGCCATCCCTGAGCGGATGAGACTTCCTCGCAAATCAACAAAATTATATGGAGGCCAGGGACCGCTAAACAGATACTTAAGGCCGCAGTGGACACTTCTCGTATGCTCGAATGCCTCTCTGAAATCGTGTTGCTTGTTCCTATCAACCAGGTAAGCCGCGTTTAGAAGCAAGTTGTCAGTCCTCAGTTTTTCAAGCTTCTTGTCAACGGCAACTCGACTAAACAAATGATCCACGACTGCAATACATCCATCCGCTTTCTCTTTGAATTCCTTATCAATCTTGTAGTTCTTGAACGCGTTCATTAGAAAACGTTTTGCCGGTGAATCAGCTAATCTGCCGTCAAGGTCCGGCCAGTCGATGGCCTGGCCTTTGACAGATCCTGCCGGGTTGACACTGGCATTGTTTTTATTATAGTCAATATCCAGGCGTGCTTTTATCGCCTCCCCGGGCCAGATGATTTTTATCCCGAACTCTACTTTATCGCGAAGTCTATCCAAGTTGGCTCTAAAATCACTATAATAGTCCTTCATCATAGAAAGAACATTCTCTCTACTAGCGAACACCGTACGGAACTTAACCGGCAGAACGGCGCAATTTATCATTAGTTTCTCCACAACCCGCTCGTGTTCTACGGCACTGTCCTGGGTTATATCCCCAATCTGTCCATTAAGATCACTTGCTACTACCCCTATATCACGATAAGGAATATTATAGACACCAGCTCCTTTTAATCCACAAACGGATTCGCCTATGCCATTATTAGAGTCTATTATGCCATAAATATATATTTTCATTCCTCGACTCATTTCATTAGCCCCGGATGACCCCGCCGTTCGGCCTTGCTCGGCATGCTTGGGCGGGCGTTGGCTGAGGCCGAAGCAGGCGGGGTCGAATGGGTCATCAGGTTGGCTCCTGCATGGGGCCTGTAATTGGCGCTCCTCTTAAGCGTTCCATAGTCTCCACTGAACTAAGCAGGACCTTCAATCCTAAGTATATAAGATCCACATCAGCCACGGAAATAACAATGTCTCCGGATATCACCACACCTTTATTCAACACCCTATCAAGAACTTCCAAGAGGGTTACATGTTCTGATTCTGTAACCAGATTATCCATATCGTGCTTTTCCTTCTGAGAGCTGGCAGAAATTATACGGTGGCCAGGGGCCGGTACAATCGAAACTCAAGCCCATATCGCCATATTTTACCTTCAGGTCATCCAGCACCAATAGGAATTGCGTAAGCCTGCTTTTCTCTATTAGAAAAGCAACGTTTAGAAACATATCATCTTTTCTTTCCGTTGCTTCTTTTGGTAGCAATTCATTCCTTCGTGTTGCGATGCTCTTGCGGCTAAGCATCTCAAAACTATCTTGACCATACTTCGCGATTGCGTCATTTACCGCCGCGTTGAGCAACTCATCCCTTTTCTTCCTTAAGAAAAAGACCCTGCCGGGTGTAGAAGAGTTGATCTGTTCATCCATTTGTTGGAGCTCTGCAACTTCTTCCTGGTGTAGACTCTTTTTCACCTTCTCTTTGTCATAGAAAACCTTTACCCCCCATTCCTCTGCGCCTTTTAACTTCTCCAATGTTTGTCTTAGATCATCTGCATGTTCTGCAAGCATTGTCTTCAGGTTATCTTCGGTCCTGAACATGGTTCCAAACTTAAAGGGAATTACACACGTACCCTGCATAACCCCTTCTACTATCTCCTCATGAGTAGTTACCTTTGTCTTGATCCACTCAAGGTTGGCCATATTCTTCTCTAAATTCTCCTCGTTAAATTCACTTTCTTTTACTTTGCTGACTACAGCATAAAGACCATCGTGATTAACGGAGTACAGTTCATCAACTAAGTGCTCCACGCTTATTAGCTGCGGCACTTCTCCTGTAACACAATACAAATAGATAAGGGAGCCCACGGTCATATTTCTACACACCTATAACAAGCTATTCTGTTTGTACCGGCTGATCCGTTCGCTCGTAGGACTCAATTTCCAAACTATCATTGAGCTTAACAGCATAGATGTTCTTGTCCTGCACTCTGGTGGGCAGACCAAGGGATTTTATGAAAGAACTCTCCTCATATACCTCGGCGTCAGTCACCCAACCATCGCTTGCTTTTGCAACCTTGGTTACCTTTACATCTGTCGCATTAAGAGTTCTTTTTAGAAACTCCACAACTGCCTTTCGTACCTCTTCTACATTAGCCATTGTTGCACCCCCTTGTGTTTGAAATGATTGCAGCCCGCAATGCCGATCAGAGCAGTATCATTACATTTCTAATCGAGATTGTCAGCCCTCCTTTTGCTTTCTAATAGCATCTACCTGCTAATACCATCTAATCGTGCCAAGAGCTCTTTCTCCTGTTCGTTATACTCCTCTTCGGTTATCTCATCCAACTCAAACCGCAGTTGCAACTCCATAAGTTGTTCTTTGATGCGACCCTCGCCGGAGTATTCCTTTTGTACAACCTCATCAAACTTTCGGCCCAGCCAGATTACACCGTTTACCGGCGCAAGCAATATATCATCAAGCAGAAAGGCCACCTTAATAGTTCCCCGTCTCAATTACCAGGTTAACAAAATTACATGGAGGCGCCGTTCCCACGTACTTGAATTTTATGTTATCGCTATATTGTTCGGAAAGCTCCTCAACCTTCTTGTCAAACTCTTCTTCTCTGCGTTTCTCTACCAAGAAGGCGGCATTGAGAATCATCATGTTACCGTAAGGATCAATCCTTTTCATGTCCACAGATAGAGGTGAGACAGTACTTGTAATAGCTTCTTCACAGAGTTCCCTCTCTTCTTTTAGGGCAGTTTCAACCTGTCTTCCTATCTCTATCAATTGATAATATTGCTCTTGGGGGGAAAGTGAGGCAATACTTTCTTTGGCCGTCCTTATGTGTTCATGTTTGGCCAAGAGTTCCTTATAGATAACATCCTCCTTGAACATTGCCTTTAGTCCCAATTCTTTCTTGTCTTCAAACGTCCCGAATAAATCCACAAATCTATCATGCTCTTGTTCTAATATCTTCTTTACTTTGTCTTCGTCTTCGGCAATGGTGACAAACCTGACCGGCAAAACCGTGTGATTCTTCATGGTCTCTTCAACAGCGCGCTGATGACAAAGCAAATTGTCCCTTGAAAGGGGATACTTCTTGATGGGAGAGCTGCTCACCACTGCCGCCAATCCATTAGAACAGACGGTATACACTTCGTCGCCTCTCTCGCCGATCCCTATTGCGCCAAACGATTGAGGTGTATCTGACTCTATTATACAGTATATGTATTTGCCTTCTTTTTCCATATCCTATCAGTCCTGACCCCGGTCCGGGACATTTCACTTAACAGTGACCAATACGGCATTCTTTTCAAATTCTTCCTCATCAAGAGAGTAACTATCTGTTTTATCCGCCTGTTGGCAGGCCAAGCCATAATCAGTAAGTATCCCATAGGCCTTTTTTACATCGTCGAGTTCCTTTTCTGCTCCGGATGCACCGGGGTTGTGATCGGGGTGGGAAGAAAGCGCTGCCCTGCGATAGGCTTTCTTAATCTCTGGGCTACCTGCGAAATCACCTAACTTGAGTTTTCTTTTGGCCCAATCCAGGTCTTTGTATTGCATCTTCTTTACGTCCAATGTATAAAAGCTGTAAGGTGGGAGCGGGCCGACGCATCTGAAGTTCAACTTTTCCTCAAAACGAGCATTCAGTTCGTCCACTTTTCTTTCAAACTCGTCTTGTTTCAACTTCTCGAGTAAAAAGGCGCAATTGGCCACCATCGTATCATCCATAAGCTCATGCTCTTTAATAGCCTCACTAACGGTTTTAAGCTCGCTCTGTATCTGAACCGCGTGTTGTTCTCTTTTCTTATCCAGAGCCTTCTGAACCATCAACCCTGCTTTCATCTGGTCATCTACAGTCACCTTCTTGGAACCTGCCAGGAGTTGCTCTTTGAACTCCTTAATCTCTTTTTCACCTTGAACCTCTCTGATGACCGAGGTAATGTCACCCCAGGTAGCCACCACATCCACTTCTACTTTATTATCTATCTTCTCCATTATGCCCGTTATGAGATTGTATCCTTTGCGCAGAACATCTGTAACAGCTCCCTCATCTTCAATAAATGTACCGAATTTCATAGGCAGAACTGTATGGCCTAAGCTCATGACCTTCTCAATAACCTGTTGATGCTTTACCAATAGCCTTCCCAGATCATCTTTACGCATGTTGGTATAATCCACTATCTCAGAGTCGCTGACAACAGCGCTGATCCCTTGATAAGGAATTGTGTGGACCCTTTCCGTTTCTGATGAATACATGGGAGCATAAAAATCCAACCGTGCGTGTGAATTTGTAACGCCGTAAATGTATTTCCCTGTTTCAGTCATAGTACCTTATCTCGTTATATGTCTTCTGAAGTCTTCAGCCCCTCTGGGGAGAACGCTGAGAGATACGGTTAACGTAAACAATATCAGGTACATTATTCCCCCCCGCCGTTGCGATTCAGCACCGCTCTCAGAGCCTCTTCAAAATGTCGCTGGCTGATCTTGACTTCCATGCTGTCATCGTTGGTTTGTGGTTTGTAGTTATCAACATATTCCCGTATCGTTAGCATAGAGGCTTGCCGACAGATAGATTCGATATCGGAGCCTACTTTTCCTTTGGTCTGCCCGGCTAAGTGCTTCAAATCGACATCTTCTGCCAGCGGTTTGTTTTTGGTATGTATTCTGAATATCTCTTCTCTTGTTTTCTCATCAGGCTGAGGGAGTTCAAACAGAAGCTCAAATCTACCGCATCGCAGCAGGGCGGGTTCGACTAGATCTATCCTGTTGGTGGCGGCTAAAACTACCACACCCTTCAATTCCTCAATCCCATCCATTTCCGTCAAGAACTGACTTATCACTCGCTCGGTCACATGGGCGTCTGTGCTGCTTGAGCCTCTCCTCGGTGCAAGGCTGTCTATTTCGTCAAAGAACAGAATCGTGGGAGAGGCCTGTTTTGCCTTCTTGAAAACTTCACGGATTGCTCTTTCGCTTTCTCCCAGATACTTGGAGATAAGAGCTGGGCCCTTTACCGAAATAAAATTAACCCCGCTCTCGTTCGCCACGGCCTTCGCCATAAGCGTTTTTCCTGTTCCGGGTGCTCCATAAAGTAAAATGCCTTTGGGGGGAGTAGTGTTAGCTTTCCTGAAGACCTCCGAGTATTTGAGCGGCCACTCTATTGCCTCTTTCAGTTTTTCTTTGACGTTGTTTAGACCACCAACATCCTCCCACTTTACGTCCGGGACCTCGACAAAGACCTCTCTGATTGCCGACGGTTCGACCTCCTTCATCGCCTCCAGGAAATTGTCCATAGTAACATCCAACTCCATCAAGACCTCATACGGGATGTCAGCCATTTCGAAGTCGATCTTGGGCAACACCTTCCTCAAAGCGCTCATTGCCGCTTCCCTTGCCAGGGCCTCTAAATCCGCACCCACGAATCCATGAGTGATATCCGCCAGCTTCTCCAGGCTGACATCTTCCGCCAGAGGCATCCCTCTGGTATGAATCTGTAGGATTTCCAATCTTCCCTTTTTGTCGGGGATAGGAATGGAGAGTTCTCTATCAAAGCGACCCGGCCTTCTCAAAGCAGGATCCAAAGTATTGGGGATGTTGGTTGCACCGATGACTATGACCTGTCCCCGCGATTCCAGTCCATCAAGTAATGACAAGAGTTGAGCTACCACCCGCCTCTCAACTTGCTTCTCCCCACCCATGTCCTCTCTCTTGGGAGCAATAGCATCTATCTCATCGATAAAGATCAGGGCGGGCGCGTGTTTCTCGGCGTCTTCAAATACACTTCGCAATCGCATCTCGCTCTCGCCGTAGAACTTGCCCATGATTTCAGGGCCTGAGATGTGTGTAAAATATGCATCGGTCTCATTGGTTACGGCGCGAGCAATTAGAGTCTTGCCTGTTCCGGGCGGACCATGAAGAAGAACACCTTTAGGTGCATCAATTCCTAACCTCCCAAATACCTCAGGGCATCTCAGAGGAAGTTCGATCATCTCTCTGATCCTTAGAATCTGAGCACCAAGTCCTCCTATATCTTCATAAGAAATCTTGGCAGGCCCTTCTGCCAGCTCTTTCGTCTCCGTCCTTATTAGGGTAGTCGAGCCTATAAGAACTATTCCTTCAGGGACGGTATTCAAGACTTTGAAATCGCAGGACCTCGAACCAAAAAGCGTGGCCCTGACCGTATCACCGGCAGCGACAGAAAGCCCGTCCATAAGCGAACCGATGTACTTGGTATCTTTCTCCCTCTGAAGCAGACTCGACACAGTTAAGGGCGCCAGTGTAATCTTTCTTGCGGGTTTAAAATCAGCTTTACGAACCTGTACTTTCCCATCCAAATTGACCTGAGCGTTCTCTCTTGATATCCCGTCTATTTGAATGATTTGTTTCCCTCTGTCTTGGGCATAGCAGGGCATCACTTTAGCAGGGGTATTTCTTTTACTCTCGATCTGTATGATATCGCCTACTTCTAATTCTAGGGCTTTCATGTCTTCCGGGTCGATCCTGGCAATTGCCCTGCCTACATCTTTGGGTAAAGCTTCTTTTACTTTTAGAGTCAGAGATTTGTTGTCTGCGTTCGCCATTATTGAAATAACACCTCCTTAAAACTATGCAAAGCATCTAGTCCTTTGACTTCTCGGGGCCATAAGGGTATGACTGTCGTTTCTAAGTTAGCGAGTTTATTTCTTACGTGGTTCAGATACTTTTCCTGCCCCTTTCTTCTCTCACGACAAAACTCGCTGTCTCTTGATTCCAAAACATTGTTCATCACTAATTGCTTTACCTTTATTCCATACTTGCCTAAATCCTCCACGAGTCTCTCGGTTTCCAAAATCGCCATCTCTTCCGGTATTGTTACTGCAATGAATTCACACTTTTGACTATCGCGAAGCAAACTCTCGATTTTCTTCACTGTCTTTTTCATCGTAAGGAGGAAGTCATCGCCTTCATCAGGGGAATATTTTCCCGAAAAGCTTGTAACCATATGTCTATACTTCCACCTCATCCTTGCGAAAACCTTAATCCAGTCATCAAGCAGCTTCGGCATGGATAAGAGTCGTAGAGCATGGCCGGTAGGTGCGGTATCCACGACATATTTGTCAAACACGGCTTCCTCTATTAGATCTACTATTGTCTTGAAGCCCATCACTTCATCCATGCCGGGGATGGACAAATCAAGAACAGAATCGATATCTTCCTGGTCCAAATAGGTAGAGGTATCGAAGATTTTCCTTATCCCCTCTTCATACTCTACCTTAAATCGAGAAAAGGCATTTTTCGCATTGATTTCAAGAGCATTCAAGTTCTTTACCCCTTTTACTTCCGTTATCCGGTCGCCGATTTTCTGCCCTAAGCTATCTGATAAAGAATGTGCCGGATCAGTCGAAATGACTAATGTCCTGGTGCCCTGTTCAGCTAAACCAAGACCGGTGCTTAAGGCCAGCGTTGTCTTTCCTACACCGCCTTTCCCACCAAATAGAATCAACTTTAACGTGTCGGTGCTCAGGCGCTTTAAAGCGACTTCATCACTTGTATTTCTAAGATACCGTTCTTGTAATTCCATTTAAGAGTCTCTGGCTTTACTTTTGCGGGAAGAAGGAGCTCCTTATGATATTTCTTATCTCCACTCTGCGCCGAAATATCCAGGATGTCTCCTTTTAGGTCCAATTTTGTATCTTTTTCATTCACACCAGGCATCTCAGCATAGACCCGGATTTCTTCCTTTTCATCAAAGACGTCGGTGAGGGGCTCTCTCTCTTCGTCGACTGAAGGCCCTTTGGGAGTTCTCTTGATATTTCCAAACGACTCAACTACCGGCTTGCCACCCGTCGCGGTGTTTACTGAAAAGCCAAACACACCCTTCATACCTTTCTTGAGGTGGCTTAAATCTATTTCACCTTCTTTTGATATCTTACCGCCGGCTTCCTCCAAGTGCTCAGCGAGATCGACTAACTTCTCGATCCCCTTGAACAGGCCTCCTAAGCTTAGTTTCCCGATACCGAAATCGATATCCAATCCCTCGTCTTCCTCTTTCTTCTTCTTCTCTTGTACCATTGCTTACCTCCTTGATATATTCTATCGAAATGCCACTATTCGTTCTCTTTGGGAATAACACCGGAGCCTCTGCATGATAAACATGGAAGGCTGCTACCGCTTTTTCTGCCCCTTCCTTTACAGGTAGGACAGGTCTTGATCTCTGTTGTCTCCACCCGCACTACGCCTACTCCTTTACAGACGGTACAGGTAAGCGTAGTCCGCGGCTCCACTTTCCCTGTTCCCCTACAATAGGCACATATTACTGCTGGAGACTCAACTTTGACTTCACCGGCGCCGCGACAAACCTGGCATTTTATTCCCTTGCCACCGGACAAGTAACCTGTCCCCCGGCAAAATGCGCATCTATAGACGTTCTCAGTCAAAACTTCGCCCGGTCGTTGTCGTCTTGTGTTGCTCTTACTCAAATCTATTGTTTGCCAGGTCATGTGTTCCCCCTTCAATACGTTACCGCCATTGTTTTCCAATCCTTCACCGAAGACTGCTCTTCAGGCTCTTGCGAAGCCCTTTCCTTTCTTGCCGCTTCTGGCTTCTGCAACTCATCCATCCTGCTCTTGACATTATCCAGTTTCATTTGAAGGTCTTGCTTTCTCCTATCCGAGTTGGAAATTTCCTTCTCTAATCTCTCTTTTTCCTTCGTTGACATATACAGATCAAGGTAGGTGGATCTCTGCACTTTCGGGATGGACCTCTGGCCGGTTGACTGCATACTACGTATGGCCTGCAAACTGCGGATTTGTGCTTTCATGCTACTTCGTCTCCTTAAGTTATCAACATACTGGGCTGTTCCCTCTTGCAGTAACTTCTAAGATGACCTGCTCCTTGCCCGTCATTCTTGAGTACTGGAACATCGCCCGGAAATCGTCCCTTTAGTCCGAGCTTCGGAAATTCTTCCGACGTCATCCGGCCGTTCAGTCAGCTCACTTAGTGCTCAAACGCTCTTTGGCGTGGGGCGCGGCTCAGCCTTCACGAGACTGACCGACTTGAGTTTGCCCTGTTCGGTTTTGACTGCCAGAATTGAACCACAAACGATGCACTTGATCTCACCGTCATAGTCATCATAAGCTCTGTCCATATCGACCTTGTAGCCACATGATAGACAAATGACTCTCATAGTGTGCCTTCCTTTCAAGGTGTTAAGATCCCCCTGGTTGTGCACCATTGCACAATGATCCGTAGAACCTTTATCCTGCGGCGCTTCTGGCCGAAAGCAAGATGTTCTTCTTGCTGCTTGCTCCTACAATTTTCAGCTCGACCAACTGACCTTCTTTAAAGTCTGCCGCTCGCTGAATATTACCGGGCAGTTTTATCGTGCCGTCCTTGTCCAGTTTGGAAAATGCTCGCATCAGAGTCATGGGATTATCCTCCGTCTATTGCTTTCTTCATTAGCCGGCCACCCCAACCAGTTTTTCACTTTCCTTTTTCTGCTTTGTATCATCCACTTTCTTCCGCCCATGCGAATCGATGAAGGTGGTACGTTTCCCGGCTTTCTTTCCGATACCGGTGGTTTTTCCCGTGCCAAGTTCTTTCTTGATAAGTGCCCTAACTACTTCCTTGACCGTGGCCTGATTCGCCTTAGAGCCCACCCTGCTTGTCTCTGACGCCAAAATGTCCTGACAGATCTGCATGAAGGCGCCATTGACACTTGTAGGACTAATACCTTCAACTTTGAGCGTCTTGGCAATCATTATGCTTCCACGAACAGTGGGGGCGAATTCACATTTCCCGGATTCCCTTAAACCACGTACAATGTTGACTATCTTCTCAACAGCTTCTGGGGAGAGTTTGGACTTTGCTTTCGTAATGGCCACTTCCGTATCCCAGTCCAAGTGGTCTAAGTCCATAGTTATCATCCTGTCCCTCAAAGCATCCTGGCTTCTGTGAACACCGGCATATTCCTCAGGGTTGGATGTAAAGATGGCGGTAAAGTCTGGATCCACCCTCAAGTATGATTCCTCACCCCCTCTTCCCGCCGGCAGGTCCATCATCTTTTCCTGCAAAATGGAAAGAAGTATATTATTTGCCTCTGGTCGGGAGCGCGTGAACTCATCATAGACAAGCGTAAATCCATATTTACACGCTACAGTCAAGCGATTATCGATCCACCGCTTAACCATATCCTCTTCCATCTTCAAGACCCGGGACACAAATCGGTCAACAACCTTCCTGATTCTGTAACCGTATTCACCACCTACCAGATCGGAGGTTGAGAACTCTTCGTCGCCGTGAATCATTACCACTGGCCTGCTTATTTTACTTGCCACGTGCATAGCCAGAGTTGTTTTGCCGGTACCTGAGACCCCCCTGAAGTGAACAGGAAAACCTGCTTTAATATAGGAAAGTGCCCTGTTGGTAAGCTCCTTCACATACTTTGTCTCCACAAAGTCCGGTAAAGGAGAAGGCTCAATCACTGTAGTTATCTCATCAATCATTTCTGTTTCATCCCCTTTCCTTATGTCATAGATGTTATTGTGTTTTTCTGCCCGACGGCCGTTTCGTTTTCTTCCTGACTCTGCCTGCTTCTTCTGTGTTCGCGCGCCTCTCCTTTTCTGAAGCTCCGCGTTTTTCTCTGAAGGACCTCAACTTGACTAGTACTGCCCCGCTCCTTTTGATGAAGCTTTCTCCGAAGGACACGAGTCTGGTCAGCGCTTCCTTACTCTTTCTGACAAAGTGTTCTTTGGGAGAATTCAATTTGGCGCCCCCTCTAAAACGACCTTCTTGTTTGTGGCAACAACCTCTTTACCTCTGGCAACGACCCCTTTGCCTTGACACTTGAGACAGGGTAGTCCACTGGTTGCCGCGCCTGTGCCTTTACACTCAGGACACTGGTCGGCCGGGCCGTCCACAGCAACTATCCCCTTGCCACCACATACGGTGCAGGTAACCCGACTGTCAGGGTAAGCACCAGTGCCTTTGCAAAAAGCACATTTGACTGCCGGCTCCCCGACTTTAACCTTGCCTGTCCCACCGCACACCTGGCAGATGGCAAGTTCGAATAAAAAGTCAAAGGGGTCCTTACCCACACCTTTGCAGAAGGCACACGTTATCTCACTCATAGACTTAGCCTTTATATTTCTGTTTACATTTCACTGGCCTATTCCACCAACGACGGTTTAACATTCCGCTGATAATCTCAGCACTTGCTAAACAAAGGAATCAACCAGGTCCTTCTTCGACGGGCGCTTCTTTGCGGTCTTCCTTTTGGGTTTGCCCTCACCGAGTATTTGCTCAACCGTAGTCGTAGTCACTTTCTTGCGCGCTTCAAACTTAGGTGGCGCAGGGTGACCCTTTCTTCTCCTGGCCATCGTAGCCGTGAGGGCCTGCCAATTAGCAGCCATCTTTTCGCTTTCGGCTTTGAAGCCTTCCAGCAAGTCGACAGCTTCTGCCTTCAAGTCGACAACTTCCGCCTTCCTTTCCTTCTGTCGCTTTCGAATATCCTTGATTCGTTGTTGAATATCACTCATCAGATCCTCTGTCGCCTTAACCATACCATGAACATACTGCGCCAGCTCCTTCTTCTGCTCTTTACTTATAGCAGTGTGGGCACTAGAGAATTCCTTGAGCTTCTTCTTGACCTCGACTTCAATACCCTCTATTGCTTTCTGGGTTTCTGCCATCATGGCGTTAAAGGTCTTAATCCTGTTGTCTTCTCCTTTAAGTCTGCTGTCTTCTCCTTTTGCAAGGTCTGTCCCAAGGTTTGCTGCCCTTTCCTTATGCTCGCGTTCAAATCCTTTGAGCATCTTGTGGGTGTCCTTCACCAACTCTCCTACCGCCTTAATGCGCATGTCGTAGGAAGCGACAATGTCCTCACCCAGTTTCTTCATGTCATCAGCTGTTTGCATCTCATGCCCCTTTCAATTTGTTCTTATAAACTGCTTGCTCATTAACCCATTCGCATATCCATGGCCCAAAGTCAAACCACGGCCACGTCTTCTTTTTCATTAGTCTCACCCCTCATCAAAGAACTAGCTCTTTTGCCAGGGATGACAACGGTCAATCTATGCCACTCAGAAGCGACATCTTGTTGTTCTTTTCTAAAGTCATCCGGTTTTGCTCTGACTTCTTTTGTCCGCTTGATTTGTCTTGACCGGATATTCTTTAACGCCTCCTTGAAGTCCTTAATCTGTATGACTACTTCCTTATCTAAAAGGTTACGCAGTGACTCAGCCATCTCCCTATATTCTCTCTGGAATTCCCTTAACGTCGTGCTCACTTCATTCTCTCTGGCCTTTTGCCTTGCCTGCATATCCTGCAACATCTTCCTAAAATCATCTATTCTGATATTTTCTCCTGCGGCCAGGTTCTTCTTAACGATTTCCGCTATCTCTTTTTGTTCTTCAAAGAAGGTCCTTAGTAAGTCCTTCACCTGCTGTTCTCTTTCGTCCTGACAGGAAAGGATGTCTTTCATCATCTTTTCAAAATCTTTTTTCCTTAAGGACCCTTGTCTGGCGAGGGCTTCCTTGAGCTGATTACTCATTCCGTTTCTTCTGGTCCTAAAATCCTCAAGGAGCTGATGAGTATCATTCACAATCATGCCTATTGCGGAAGCTCGCGACTGATAAGAAGAAACGATTTCCTGAGTAAGTCTTTTCATGTCCTCAGCGATTCCCATTGATTTTAGTCCTTTCTTCTTATCTTCTTAAAGGAAAGAATTTCTTGGCGAGTCATGCTTACCCTTCCTGATAGGACAAGGATGACCCGGCAAGAACCCCCTTTGGTGACTAACTACGTCCCTTAGGCCGCTGTAGCTGTCAGACCGATAGCTTCGGCATACTTAAGGTAGGTCTCGACTGAAGCCACGACCGCTCTGGCTTCAACGGCGAGCAACTCTATGCCCACCAAAGAGACTCTCACCCAGGCATCAATGACGATGCCCTTGTCCAGAATTCGGTCGACAACTTCGACCAGGCTGGAAGACGCGATTGCTTTTTCTACTGCCACTTTTCATCACCTCCTTTCTTTTTTGGATTCCCCACGCCCAGACCGCTGGGCGCGGGGTTTAATCAACATCGAAATCACACATTGCGCAGAACCAGATTACCATCTTGTTTCAGCAGAATACGTCCTGCCCCTTTTTCGTCAGCGATAATTTGTAAACGGGGATTGACTTTAACAGGCGGTGTTGATAGTAGTTTATGTGCCCCCCTAAGTCGCTTTGCCCCCTTTAGCTTAATTCAGAATATCTCTATAACACTAACACTCATCGGCAATATTTGTTTGGGCATTAGCATCTGAATAGAGTTTTCATGTGTAGCTATGCTTTTTCTAAAAGATCTGCACAAGATGCCTTGATTGTCAAAATACGATCATCTGGATTTGGCGCTGGAGGAAGGAGATTGATCAGTACTGCACAGAGTCAGAGCCCAGAATCTGTGGTGAAAGAGATGCAGCGCCAGACCCGGCGGAAGTTCTCAGCGGAGGAGAAGATCCGGATTGCGTTGGAGGGTTTGAAGGGATAGGTGGGCGCGTCAGCTATCAGCTTTCGCCATTCTTCCAGGGGTCGGTTGGAGGTCATGATGGCGGAGCGTAGTTCGTATCGGCGCATGATGATCTCGAACAGATACTCTCCAGACTGTCCTGGTTGGTTTTTCCACGCTTTCCATTTCCCAGCCTTATTATTACTCCTCTTTCACATATCCCGTTAACTTCTAACAACTTAACCCCAGAAACCGTCGGATTCCTTTGGAAACCGTTAAACTCCCTTAGCCCGGCGCGAAGCGCCGGGTAATCCATCACCATCCGAAGGATGGACAATTTCTCTGGTTGTTCACAATCCCTTCTCGACACAGTCGGGGGCACCCACAGATCATGTGTCCCTAGTCTTCAAGCCCAGAGGGCAGGACAACGTCAAACTTCTTTCCTGAGACCCGCCGAAGAACCTCTGACATCTCCTGCTGTTGCTTTGCTACGTTTAACAGCAGCTTCATAAACCCTTTGCCGCTTCTTATCCCATCCATATCTTCCTTCAACTTCTGGAACTGCTCGTTCAGTTCCGAGTACGATTCCTTCACCAGAGATAGCTCCTCGTGCAAAGCTTGACTCTGTCTTTTCGCTGTAGAGATCTCGTCAGCTTTGACCACAGTAGTGCCGTGACAACTATTATTTGCTAAGAATTTGTAAACAAGTCATATTGGTTCCTCAAGGAGGAACTAATATGGCACGTACGGTGCAGGTTAAGCTGCGTCCACTGCGGCGGAGAGAGCGGCAGTTGTTGGGGGAGAAGTTGAAGGACAAGAAGCTTGCGGTACGGATCTATGAGCGCTACCGCGTGATTGCCGAGTCTGCGCAGGGGCGATCGGCACTCGAGATCGCCGATCGCGTGGGGGTTCATTTCACGATAGTCTATGATTGGGTTCATCGCTTTAACCGGACGGGATTCGTCGGTTTCGAGGATGTTCCGAACCCGCAGGAACGGCCGTCGTCGTTGTCCCGTCGGCAGGTACGCCAGTTGATCGCCACGGCCCTGGCCCGACCGACCGATTTGGGACTTCCCTTTACCCACTGGTCAATTGCCAAGCTTCAGGATTACTGCCGCCAAAAGAAGTTGCTGCCCCCGTTCTCCGACGAGTGGGTCCGCCGTCTGTTGCGACGGGAGGGAATCAGTTTTCAGCGTACCAAGACCTGGAAAGAATCTCCCGATCCCGATTTTGAGTCAAAAAAAACCGACTTTTGAAATTATATGAAAAAGCCCCCCGTCACGGGGCGGTCATCTGTTTTGACGAATTCGGTCCGATGGAACTCAAACCCATGGCAGGAACCTGTTGGGCCAAGAAGAAACAGCCGCAACGGCTGAGGGTCACCTACCACCGCCGCCAGGGAACGGAGCAACTGTTGGTCTTCTACGATGTCCATGACAATTGTCTGGCCGGAACGATTCACAAGCGCAAGACCAGCCGTGATCTGTTGGCCGCCTGGCGGCGGCTACGCGCTTGTTATCCCGAAGACATCCGCATTCATCTTATTCTCGACAACCTCTCCTCCCACCGATACCAAAGTCTCAGCGAGTTCGCGCGGACACACAACATCGCTCTCGTGCCCACAACAACCTATGCCAGTTGGCTAAACGCCATTGAGGCCCACTTCGGTCCCCTGAAGAGCTTCTGCCTGAACAACTCCGACGACCGCGACCACCTCACCAGACGCCGCCGCATCTATCGCTACCTTACGTGGCGCAACAGAAAAAACGCCCGCCCAAACTCGCCGTTGAGATTATTTAGGAGATATTAGTTGGAATGGCACTAGCAAGCAGCATGGTCGCATGATCACCAGATTTATAGATGACTATTTTGAG
>CAZYRH010000023.1:13624-22165 GCA_964650395.1 uncultured Ignavibacteriales bacterium | reverse complement strand
CGAACTCGTTTTTGCGCAGCAGGCCATTGTTGACAAACACGGCGTGCAGGTTATCGCCGACCGCCTTATGCAAAAGCATAGCCGCCACAGCTGAATCGACGCCGCCGGAGATACCCAAAATGACTCCCCCATCGCTCACCTGTTGCTGTATTCTTCGCACGGCGCTGTCGATAAAGGTCTCCGTTGTCCAGTCACCTTTAAGTCCGCAAATATCAAACAGAAAATTGTGGAGGATGTTTTTCCCCTCCTCAGTATGGTGCACCTCCGGATGAAATTGCAAGCCATAGATTCTTTTATGATAATTGCCGATAGCCGCCACTTCAAGCGAATCAGTGGAGCCGATCAGGTGAAAGCCTTGAGGCATCGTAACGATAGAATCCCCGTGCGACATCCAGACCTGACTGCGCTTAGGGATACCGGACAACAGTCCTCTATCATCGGCAACAGTGAAGTGTGCCCGGCCGTATTCCCGGGTATCTGAGCGGACAAGCTTCCCGCCAAACTGGTCAGCTAAAAGCTGCATTCCATAACAGATCCCCAGGATTGGTTTGCTATGCTCGAAGAACGACCGCTCAAGGCGTGGAGAGTCGGGATCAGAAAGCGATGCCGGTCCGCCCGACAGAATGTAGCCTTGCACATTCCTGTCTGCATAGCTGCTCAAATCGGCATTATGAGGAATGATCTCACAGTAGACGTGCGCTTCCCGGACCCGCCGCGCGATCAACTGCGTGTACTGAGAGCCGAAATCGAGAATAAGTATCATCTCATGGTGTGATTCCATTCTGGTCCCTTTTGCTCAGCTTCCCCTTGATAATCGTGTCCTTCAAATAAGCATCATCAGTGTGCGGGAAATCTTCGATATAATGCAGCCCTCGCGATTCATGCCGTATCAATGCGGATTTGACCATTAACTCCGCTACCCAGGCCATGTTGCGTAGCTCAACCACTCCATACGTAGCTGGAGTCGCAAGGTAATACTGCTCAATGACATCCTTGATACGGTGAATTTTTTCGAGGGCGAGATTCAGACGATCCTCAGTTCGGACAATGCCGACAAAATCGGACATCACCCGCTGAAGTTGACGCCGATTATGGGTGATAAGCACCTTCTCACGGGGATAGTGAAGCGAGGAATGAAGCGAATTCTCGACCGGAATCACTTCGGGGAGACCGTTCTGTTTGAAGTACTCGGTCGACTTTTCAGAGGCAAGCTTCGCCATCACCACAGCTTCCAGCAGGGAGTTCGATGCCAAGCGGTTGGCACCATGCATGCCAGTCGCCGCTACTTCACCGGCTACATACAGGCCCTCCAATTCCGTTTTACCTTTGATCGTTGAGAGCACCCCCCCGCAAGAGTAGTGGGCTGAGGGCACCACCGGGATAGACCGCTGGATAATGTCAAAACCGCGCCGTAAGCACTCTTTGTAAATATAGGGGAATCGCTTTCTGATATGGTCGGAATCAAGGTGAGTGACATCCAGGAGGACATATTCCTCACCGCTTTCTTTCAATTCCTTGTCAATGGTTCTGGCCACAATGTCGCGTGTTGCGAGGTCTTTCAAGGGGTGAGCATTCTCCATGATACGCCGACCGTCGATGGTCTTCAGTATTCCTCCCTCGCCGCGAACGGCTTCTGAAATCAGGAAAGGCCAGCGGCCGGGAGTATATAGAGTCGTTGGATGAAACTGGACGAACTCCAGGTTAGCTGCTGACACACCGGCTCGGTACGCTATCGCCACGCCGTCACCCGTGGCTATCTTAGGGTTAGTAGTATGGAAATAGAGTTGCCCAAGGCCTCCGGTAGCCAGCATAGTCACAGGGGCATAGAAAGCGTCAAACACCCGCCCTTGTTCTGAAAAAACAAACGCTCCGGCGCAAATTTCCCTGTCCCCAGAGGGGTAGGTAATGAGGTCGAGGACAATGTGGTCACGGTAGAAATCAATCTGGTCAGCTTTCTGATGACAGGCAGCTACCAGGGCTCGCTCAATCTCTCGCCCCGTCAGATCAGCAGCATGCACCACCCGATTGGTAGAGTGTCCCCCCTCCCGGCCCAGATCGAATCGTCCATCTACACGGGTAAACTTCACCCCATAGCCAACCAGCTCTTCAATCACCGAAGGGCCAGTTTCCACCACTGTTTCGACCACATCCCGGTGGCACAAGCCAGCTCCAGCTTTCAGCGTGTCATTGATGTGCGCTTCAACGGAATCAGTTCCGCTTAGTACGGCAGCAATACCCCCTTGCGCCCGGTTGGTGCTGGTATCCTTCTCTGCTTTTTTGGTAACTATAGCCAGTTTAGCTTGGGGATTTTTGGCAGCTACTTCAAGCGCATAAAAGAGCCCTGCAATACCACTTCCGATTATTAAAAAATCATATCGCCGTTCCATCAGCGCTGTCGTTTCTTAAGGCTAAGTCTGTTCTGGAGGTAAGTAACCAATTTCTCTTCACCTGGGTCAAGGTCTATCGATTGAGCAAGATAATAGATTTCCCGATTAAAATCAAAGTCTCCCAGCTTGACCCAGTCTTTGCCCGTTGTTACAAGCACATCCGAGCCGAACCGATCTGCCATTAACTTGATTCGTTCAAGCAAACGCTGGTCGTACTGTTGATGGTCCGATAGTTCCAAGGCGTAATCAAGGTCGCCGGAGAGGGCGGTTACCTGTTTTTGCAAGGGCCGGAAATTGCCCACTCCGGCAAATAAAAAGACCGACTTATCTTCAAGATATTTGACCGGTAGGCGGCGGTTATGGCCAATGAGTTCGTCAATAATAAACTGGGCATAGTAATGCTCGGCATTTGGATTTATCTGTTTTAACTTTCTTTGCAGTAACCCTCGATCACGAGCAAAATTGGAGCGAGTGATTATGATTATGTCCGTGCGCTTTAACGCTGACAGCGGCTCTCTCAACATACCATACGGAAACGGCTTGAGCATCTTGCGGTCGAGAGCTGCATCGTAGGTTATCACATCCAAATCTCGAGCCAGAGTGAGATGTTGAAAACCGTCGTCTACAATAATTAGATCAACGCTGCCAGAATCTACCAGGCGCTGGGCAGCAACCGACTTTGAGCGGTCCACCGAGAAGATCGCTTCCGGTAAAAGTTCGGACAGAACCTGAACTTCATCGCCGGTTTCATCAACGGACAGCTTTTGGACCTTGTAACCTGGTTCCGTGAAAGAAACCTCGGAAGGTCGGCCGTACCCTGAGGAGACAATCCCCACCCGAAACCCTTCATTTAAGAAAGATCGCGCCAAAAGTTCAACTATCGGCGTTTTCCCCGTTCCTCCGACCGTGATGTTTCCTACAGAAATGATCGGAACCCCCAGACGAATAGCTGGGGTCACTCTCGACCGACGGATCTTAAAGAGCACACGATAGCCAATAGAGCATAGCCACAAAAAGAAAGCCGGAAGAGCCCAGAATGAGAAGGGTTTGCGTCTAATGATTTTTTTCCAGATTCTTTCAAGCACTTTTTAGCCTTTTCAAGATGTACTTCCCTGCCACTGCTGTCGGGGAGTTGTGCCAATCGCTCTCCGTTTTCACAGCGAAAGAGAGATCACCGATGATAACTTGATAAAGAAGCTGCACGAGATCGCTTTCGGAGGTGACCTTCTCTCCATAGTTGTTTGCCAGGATGTAATCGGCTGCCTCCGCAACGTTGCTCAAATACTGCCCGAAGATCACCGGTGTGCCGGCCCAGACCGGCTCCAAAACATTGTGACCGCCGATGTCGACCAGTGTCCCGCCAACAAATGCTAAATCCGCTGCCAGGTATAGATCATTCAAAATACCCAGCCTATCAACCAGAATAATACCGGCAGTCTGGGGAGGCTGCCCGTACACGTCAAAAGAGAGTCCCTTTTTCTCTAATAGAGCTTTCACCTCGCCGATCCGCTCCATGTGGCGGGGGGCGATTATCATCCTAAGGTTTTTATGCTTAGCGTTGACAGTGCGGAAAACATTGACCAGGATAGCCTCCTCACCAGGGCGGGTTGAGCCTGCCACTAACAGGAAACTATCGTCGGCAGCACCGGCTCGCGCCCGCATTTCACGGCGCCGCCCTTCTGAGCGCGGCAGCAAAGGTGCATCGAACTTCATGTCACCAGTCACGACCGATTTCCCCTGACTTACACCGAAGTGCTGGTATCGTTCAAGATCGCCTTCCGTTTTGAAAAAGAACCGATCATACTGCGCAAAGAGCTTTGCAAACATCGGCCTGAGGAATTGATACCGCTGGAATGCTTTCTCAGACATCCGACCGTTGACCAGCACTACGGGGATGTTTCTTTTGGACGCCTCATTGATCAGGTTCGGCCAGATTTCCGTTTCGGCAATAGTTAACAAGGCTGGCTTTATTGAATCAAGAGTCCGGCTTATGACACGTCGCACATCTAAAGGAAAGTAAGAAAGAGTAATGCGGGTGTCTTTATCGCCGATGAGGTCGGTTGCCGTTTTGAAACCGGCTCGTGTCATAACGGTCACGTGCATTGTCAACGCCGGTTCCTGTTTTTTGATGTAGTCAAACAGGTAACTGAGGACCTTTACCTCCCCTACCGAGGCGGCGTGCATCCAGATGCTTCTCGGCCCGATCGGGTCAATCAGCCCCAGCCTTCCCCGCCAAAACCGGCTGCCTCGGGCAATCTTTATTCTGCCCAGTGGATATACGAGACAGTAAATCAGAAAAGTGATAAACTTATACACGAGCATCATAAGCAACCTTGGAGCAGAACACCTTCGGGTTCTGCCCTAACTGAGTCAAGCAACCCTTCTCAAAAGAGGTTAAAAACATCCTATGTGCTCGGCAATTAACCGGGCGGCTCGTTTTGAAGTGCCAGCGCCTCCCAACAGATCGGGTACAGTATCAAGACGGGTTTTCACTTGCTGCCAATACTGTTTGTCTTCACGATATTTTTTCAACTCCGGCACGATATACTCAGGCTTCACGCGCTGTTGGATCAACTCAGGCACCACCTTCTCACCTAAAACCAAGTTAACCAGCGCAATCTTGTCAAGCTTGATCACACGGCGGGCAATCCGGTAAGTTATAAAACCGGTTTTGTAAACGACTACCATCGGCCTCCCGATTATGGCTGTTTCCAGGGTCGCTGTCCCGGAAGCCGTCAATACCAGCGAGCTTTCATAGATAGTCTTGAGGGAATCCTCGAAAGAAATGGTTATATTGTCGGAAACATACCTGTCCAGATACTTTTCATAATCAAAAAAATCCTTGATCCCTGCCACAACGGTTTTCGCTCCGTAGAGACGGTTGAAGTGCCGCGCCGATTCCAGCATTGAGGGTAGCATTCGTTCGATCTCCTGCGGCCTTGATCCCGGCAAGAGAGACAGGGATGTCGTTTCATTTGTAGGGATTGGTGAGCTGAAATACTCCTTTGGGATTTCCTCGAGTAAGTAATGCCCCACGAAATGAACCTTGATGCCACTCTGTTGATAAAACGCTTCCTCAAAGGGGAGGATAACCAGCATCAAATCAACATACTTCTTGATTGCTTCCACTCGTCGTTTTCCCCACGCCCATACTTGCGGGGAAATGTAGTAGATAATTGGGATGCCCAGCGGCTTGATCTTCTTGGCAAGCCGGAGATTAAAACCCGGATAGTCGACAAGGATAACAGCGGCCGGACGGCGACGTCTGATTTCGTTTACGCATCGATGAAAGAGCTTGTGGAAAAAGGGATACCGTTTGGCCACCTCCCAGAAGCCGAGGACAGCGAGATCGGCGCCGCTGATCAGTTGTTCTTGGCCAAGGTGTTTAAGCCTTTCGCCCCCCAGACCGAAGACGCTGAGCTGAGGGACAATTTCGTTCAAAGCGCCGATGAGTCGACTGGCTGCGATGTCACCTGACGGGTCACCGGCCGATAAAAACAATGTCGTTGTACCCACTTACTCTCGTTTCGTCCCTATCATTCGGGCCAGCGATTCGCAGCCAATACGATCCACTTCAAGAGCAACTCTCAAAGCTTCGACAGCTTCTTCCATGGGAACCGCCACTGGTTTATCGTGTATCACAGCATTCAGAAACGACTGCAGCTCCATCTGAAGCATATCCTCACCGGAGTCATCTATTTTTTGATAAACGATGTCTCTGCCCGACTTGCCCAAAGGAATGCGCATGCCTTCTGCCTTTTCACCGCTTTTGGCCAGACGATAAATGTCGGTCTGTTTTTTCGCTAGGTCGAGTGAATAGTAACCGGACTTTTGAAAAATTCGCAGCTTACGCATTTCTTTTAGGGATATACGTGAAGCCGTCAGATTGGCGACGGCGCCATTGTCTAAAGTAAACCGAGCGTTCGCAATATCAGCCTGCTGGGACGCTACTGCCACCGCCGTGGCTTGAATATCGACAATCTTTGAGCTGGTAAATGAAAGGGCAAGATCAATATCGTGAATCATCAAATCGAGAACAACAGCTACGTCGGTGCCACGCGGATCGAACGCCGCCAGGCGGTGCGCCTCGATAAAGGATGGTTTGATGGACAAATTTGTCAGAGCTAACACTGCCGGATTGAACCGTTCGATGTGGCCGACTGTTACCTTGACGCTTTTCTCTCTGGCGAGCTTCTCCAACCTGTGGGCTTCATCCAGAGAAGCAGCTAAAGGTTTTTCAATCAGACAGTGGATCCCTCTTTCAATCAAATATGATGCGGTTTCAAAGTGCGCCGTTGTTGGCACCACCACAGAGACTGCTTCAGTGTTGTCGGCGAGTTGCTCAAGTGATTCGAAGGCGGTGACACCATACTCATTGGCATACTTCCTTCCCTTCTCCTGGTCAATGTCATACATCCCCGTTAGATTTGACTCGGGCAGACTATGAAGCCATCTTAGATGGTGGCGACCTAAATGTCCCACACCGACGACGGCAGTTTTGAGTTGTTTCATTGGACTGTTAGCTGCGTAGTAGAAGCTGTAGGTCGAAACCTCTGTGATTTCGACAAATCGTTCTTAGCCATTTTCAGACAGCAGAGACCGCATAGGGACTCTTCAAATAGCCCATAACACATAGTAATTCGTCTAATCACAACAAAGTGCAAGACATTATTGTAATACCCTAATGGCATCCCAAAGAATCAAGCAACTCTAAGACGAAATAAGAATTTACGAATACACCGACTTGAATATCATGTCGACGCGGGATTGTGTCAGGATCGATCTTCCGCACAGTCTCAGCAAACTTGTACCTACTTATTACGCCCATAATCTTTCCTTTTTGATTCAATGCACGAGTATTCCAAGAGCTCGCAAGGTATTCAAAATATACAGGACCGCCGCTGTTGCCCTCAAAAACGGGTCCATCAAGGTAGATGTATGGATTGCGAGATAAAGGGGTGATGGGATACGATGCGACATACCCACTTCTAAGAATCGAAAACGCACCAGTGGGAGACATTTTTCCCAACGGATATCCTAAGTAAAAAAGCTTGTCGCCAGGATGAATCCAGTACTTCTCAATATCATCGTTAGTTGCTAGCAGGGATCGATCAAACGGCCGGAACTGATTTTGAAAAGAACTGTCACTAGGGATGTCATTTGGTCCAATCCTTAGAGCCGCAACATCGATACTCTTGTCAGGATGTACAGCGTAAAACGTTTGCCCTGAATCCCGTATAGCAACCGAATGTTTGATGAGTTGATATCGATCGTTAGTCAGTTGCTTCCGATAGTAAATCCAAACGCTGTCGCCATTAATGCTATCAAGTACATGGCGTGCTGTAACAAGAGCAACCCAGTTTCTTGAAGAACAGGCGATAAAGAATCCGGTAGCGAGGCCGCCTTTGTGCCCTTCGATTATAAATGTGGCTTCGAACAAAGCTTCACTAAAGTGCTTTCCGTTTGAAGCTTCAACGCAATTCCGAACGCATAAGGATGTGACTAAAAGCAGAAGGATTACCAATCTCTGACCACGTGTCTTCTTCATCTTAAGTGACCCTCCAGACATTTGCTGTCTTCGCTATGGTCGGGTTTCTCATCCGCCCAAGGCGGATTCGGAATCCGACCTACCAGGCTATCAATCTTCTTCAAAAGGGAGAGGTTCATCAAACTTAGAGAAATACACAACAACTGCTGTCACCAGGTAAATGATTACTGCGATCAGCAGGCTCCACCACCAGTTGTGAGTCACAATGTACAGAAACAACCATAGAAAGAAGCAGAAACAGAACAGGAAGAACTTTGGAATCATTCGTGAAATACGAACCAGCTTTCTCACAACGCTTGGTCGGTACCTCGGCAAATAGTGTTTCAGAGCGTACCGTGATAAAATTAGTTCAACGGCACTGAGATGTGCTTTGATTACAATCTGCATTTTCAATGAGAGAAAGAATCCCAGGAGGGAAAGAATCATCAGAAAAACGACCAGAGGCCAATTGTCCGGACTGGTAATGGTACCTTGGATAGCTACCAGTGTCCCCACAAGTATAACTGAAAACACAAGTAGTAGCCAGAGTCGTTCACGCTGCACCTGGCGTATCTGTTGCCAGTGCTGCTCGTAAATAGCTCTGACAAACTCTCTTCTATCGTTGCT
>CAZYRH010000023.1:0-13524 GCA_964650395.1 uncultured Ignavibacteriales bacterium | reverse complement strand
GCATGGGCGCCGATCTTGACGAACTGATGTACCGGCACCACGCCTCCGATAATTACATTATCCCCCACTTCAACATGACCGGCAAGGTTGACTGAGTTGGCCATGATAATGTGGTTGCCTAAAATGCAATCGTGGGCAACATGGGAATAAGCCATTAGCACGCACTCTTTGCCGACCGTAGTCGTGCCATAAGCCTTGGTGCCGCGGTTGATGGTGGCGTACTCGCGTACGACGGTACCGTCGCCGATTACAACGTGCGTTACTTCACCAGCGAACTTCAAATCTTGAGGAATCGTTCCAATAACGGCGCCGTGATGCACCTGAACATTTTCACCAAGCGTCGTGCCACAGGCCACCAGCGCCGACGAGGCTACTTTGACACCGCTGCCGATTTTCACGTTCTCTTCAATGATGGCATACGGACCGATGGTGACGTCATCGGCAAGTTCAGCCTTTGGAGATACAATTGCTCTGGGATGAATACTGCTCATCGATCCATCACCATAGCCATGAAATCGGCGCTGGCGACAAGGTCATCCTCCACAAACGCCTGCCCGGACATTTTGCACGTATTCCGCCGGAAGGCATGCATCGTCAGCTCAAAGCGCAACTGGTCGCCCGGCAGCACCGGTTTTCGGAATTTGGCGTTATCGATCGCCATAAAGTAGACCACTTTTAGCTCCGGGTTGGGGATGGCATTCAATAAAAGCACCCCACCCGCCTGCGCCATAGCTTCAAGAATCAAGACGCCCGGCATAATCGGGTGACCAGGGAAATGCCCCTGGAAAAACGGCTCGTTAATGGTTACGTTTTTGAGAGCCACCAGCCGTTTGTCCGGTTCGAGGTCAAGAATCCGATCAATCAGCAAGAACGGGTAGCGATGTGGCATTATTTTCAGGATTGAGTTTATGTCAAAGAGAATGTGACTCTTCTTACCGTTGTAGCGGCCGGCGATCTTTTTCTTTTTGTACAGCTCGCGCATCTTGCGGGCCAGGGCGACATTCGCCTTGTGTCCCGAGCGCGCCGCCAGCACGTGACCCTTAAAAGGCACTCCGATGAGAAACAGATCGCCCAGCAGATCGACTGCCTTATGCCGCACCGGTTCGTTAGGGAAGCGGAGAGGAGTGTCATTGATAATGCCGGTTTTGCCCACAAACGCCTTCTCTTTGAGGTTAAGGGCCTTCTGAATCCGGTCTACTTCGATCTGCCCCAGGTCGGAGTCATAGATCACGATGGCATTGTCAAAGCTGCCGCCTTTGATAAGCCCTGCTTCCTTTAACATCTCCACTTCCGATAGAAAACAAAATGTCCGGGCTGGAGCAAACTCCTCGACAAACTCTTTCTCAAGATCAACTAACGTGGTGTATTGAGTGCCGAGGGCAGGATTCTTATAGTCAATCATGAACGTGATCCGCAGCTCATCTGACGGCGTCACCACCAGGTCCACCGACCGCTCCGGTTCGCTGTAGGCCATAGGCGTGTCGATTTCCAGGTAGACCTTGTCAGCTTCCTGATTGTCGATACCGGCTTCAAGGAGCTTGTCAACATACGGCTTGGCCGAGCCGTCACAGACAGGGGGTTCATTGCCGTCAAGCTCAACAATCATATTGTCAATTTGAAGCCCGGCAAAAGCGGCCAGTACGTGCTCTACGGTGTGCACTTCCACTTCCCTGTCTCGCAGTGTCGTCCCGCGCGAGATGTCTGATACATGGTCAATGTCGGCTATGATTGAGGGTTTGTTGGGTAAGTCGGCGCGCACGAAGCGAATACCGCTATCCGGCGGGGCCGGTTTAAAGGTCATTGTGCAATTGTTGCCGGTATGAAGCCCAATTCCAGAGATAGAGATTGCTCGTTTTATCGTTCTTTGTTTTTCGAACATAACCCTCGAATTCCGAACAGATTGGAAGAATTATACAAAGAAGGTGGCTTGGACTCAAGTCTTTTTTAATGTACCGAGAGTAGCGCTCATCTAAACTATGAAAGCAGTTCGAAACCGCCGCCGGTTTCATTGCGCCTTTATATGGCATCAAGGTCTCAGGGGGGCTGTTTCAGAAACGCCGAATCAGGGAAAGAAGGTTTGAGAGTCGTTCCCGTTTCCGCCAGAACGAAATGCCTTGTCGTAAGCGGCATCGAGACTGGTTTTGGCGTCGATGTTGCATTGAGAACTGTTCTTTAGCAGCGCCTCTCAATTATATGGACTTACTTTTCTATGCTTTCGGTCCGACCATCTGTTCAGGGCGGACGAGTTCGTCAAACTTCTCTGCAGTCAGAATACCCAGTGCCACCGCCGCTTCTTTGAGAGTGGTATTCTCCGCATGTGCCTTCTTGGCAATCTTGGCGGCGTTGTCGTAGCCGACATGGGGGTTCAACGCTGTCACCAGCATGAGGGAGTTAGTCAGGTGTTTTTTGATGTTGGCTTCGTTCGGTTCAATGCCCACCGCACAGTTTTCGTTAAACATCTCGCAGGCATCGGCCAGAAGGCGAATCGACTGCAGCAGATTATAGATCATTACCGGCTTGAAGACGTTCAGCTCAAAGTTGCCTGAAGCACCAGCAACATTGATAGTCACATCGTTGCCAAGGACCTGCGTGCAGACCATTGTCATCGCTTCCGATTGAGTCGGATTGACCTTGCCGGGCATGATTGACGAGCCTGGTTCGTTGGCTGGAATGTTGAGTTCACCCAGGCCGCAGCGCGGCCCGGAAGCCAGCCAGCGAACGTCGTTAGCAATCTTCATCAGTGAGCAGGCGAGCGTCTTCATCACGCCCGAGGCCTCAACAATGGCATCATGAGCAGCTAGCGCCTCGAACTTGTTCGGAGCCGAGACATACGGTTTGTCAGTCAGCTTGGCGATTTTGTCGGCAACTTTCTTGGCGAATTTGGGGTGGGTATTGAGGCCGGTGCCGACAGCAGTACCACCCAGCGCCAGCGGATAGAGTCGCTTGAGGGCATCGTTGATACGCTCCAGCCCAAGTGTGAGCGCTTCCACGTAACCGGAGAACTCCTGGCCAAGAGTCAGCGGAACGGCGTCCATCAGGTGCGTGCGGCCGATCTTGATAACGTTCTGAAAGGCCTGAGATTTTTCTTTCAACGTATCCCGCAGGCGGGTGACCATGGGAATCAACCGCCTATGGATCTCCTCCACGGCGGCAATGTGCATGGCGGTCGGGAAGGTGTCGTTGGACGACTGAGCCTTGTTGACATCGTCATTGGGATGAATCGGCTTTTTAGAACCCAACTCCCCATCGGCCATTTCAATAGCGCGGTTGGAGATCACTTCGTTAGCGTTCATGTTGGTCTGGGTGCCGGAGCCGGTCTGCCAGACTACCAATGGGAAATGGTCATCGAGTTTTCCCTCAATAACCTCATCCGCCGCCTTGACAATCAGCTCTCCCTTTTCTTTCGGCAGAGTCCCCAGCTCCATATTGACTTGCGCCGCCGCCTTTTTCAGAATTCCCATAGCGCGGATCAGTTCGCGCGGCATGCGTTCCCCACCGATACGGAAGTTTTTCAGTGAGCGGGCGGTTTGCGCGCCGTAGTATTTGTCTGCCGGGACCTGAACCTGCCCCATTGTATCGGTTTCAGTACGGTAATTCATAGCACCTCCAGATTTCAATTTGCCTAAGTTTCTTTTCCATTGGCAGAATCCGCATTGGGCGGAGTTCTGCTCTACTATTCAAAGCAGGAATATATAGACTGAATCAATAGGTGCAAGAGGCGCCTGAAGGAATTTCTAAAAGAGTTCGCAGGTTGAGACCCCTGCCTGTCTTGAGCTTGCCGAAGGGTCGTTTCGACCACATTTACTTGAGATCGAGCTTGTTCTGATTATTCTCTTTCACCATTCGTTGAGCACGCTTCAGAGTGTCACTGGTATCCGGTAATTTGGGCAGCTTTCCTTTGAAAAGCTCGTCGATCGTAACAATCTGTAGAACCGGGAATTCCTTGTCGTGTCCGGGAAGCTGCCATTTACCCAGCGTCGTGGCTTCGCGCTTCATGCCGGCAGTGGGGGGCTGTAAAGCAATGAGAACGCCTAAGGGAGCGCCTTCACGCTCCATCACTCTCGCCAAAGACCTGATGTCACGCGGTTGATATTTACCGCCTTTTACTTCGATGATCACTTTATGATACTTTTTCTTGTAGTCCTGGAAGTACAGGAAGCCGTCTATGCCCGTGTCGCCTCCACCGCTGCTTTTATACGGCTGACCTCCCAGAAATGACACCGCCCAGCTTTCGAATTGAAATGGCGACTGTTTGAATAACGCCTTAGCGTCGTCCGTCGACTTTGGCTCACCGACTATCTCAAACTTGCAGTCAGGGAAGTGCTCAAAGATTCGCTTCTTGATCAGGGCGACCGCAAGAAAGGTAATGTCAATCCCAATCCATTTGCGACTCAGCTTTTCTGCTGCCGCAATGGTTGTTCCGCAGCCGCAGAAGGGGTCTAAAACTAAATCGCCTTCATTAGATGAGGCTTGAATAATCCTTTCAAGTAGAGCCAGAGGCTTCTGGGTGGGGTATCCCAGAGTCTCAGCGTGCGCACCATGCAGATGCTCAATGTCATCCCAGATATCTGTAACAATAGCACCTTCCATTTCATCCAAGTATCGCTTATAAGCAACCACCTTTCCTTTTTTGGGGACCACCACTCGGCCCTCTTTCCAGGCCTTCATCATGCGGTCTTTGGTCCATCGCCATACACGGACGGTGCCACTTTTCGGCGGGAACTCGTATGTAAGATGCGGCCTGTCCTTATTTGGGTTTGTCAGATCGCCCAGTCTGTAACGACGACCTGTGCCTTCCTCAACGTACTTGTAGAACTTCTTAATGTACTCAGGATCGTGTTCTCTGAACTGTGTCTCGAAATTGCTTGTTTTCCCTTTTGCATAGCAGAAAAGTATGTCATGTGAACTGGGAAACCGAGTATATGCGTGACCTTTCGGTTGTGAGCGCTTCCAAATAATCTCGTTTTTGAGAGATTTAAGACCGAAAACTTGATCCAAGAGTATCTTAAGATAATGACCGGCCGTCGGATCGCAGTGAAGATAGAGCGAACCGGTTGGTTTGAGCACCCGGTGCAGTTCGAATAATCTGATGGCCATCATCGTAAGGTAGGCCATCATTTCTGTCGGCCCCATGAACTCACGGAACGCACGAAGCATTTCCTTTAATTGCACAGGGTAGCTACCGCTTAACATCTCATCGTAGGCCGCCTGTGTTTCGTCGCTCCACCACCAGGTATCCTCAAAAGCTTGAATCTGGGCCGCAGCTTTCTTGCCTGTTTTATCTTGAAAGATCACATTGTAGGCGCGATTGGAATTGAATGGGGGATCAAGGTAAATGAGATCAACTGTTTCGTCTTTTATGTAATGACGAAGGATATCGAGGTTGTCACCGAAATAGAGACAGTTTTCAGCCATACCGGTAAGAAAACATATTAATATACCTCAGCGCAAGTCTTAGTTCGTAGGTAGAAATCCCTGTGAGGCTGTGCCATAAGTCCACCGTCATCGCGAGCGACCGGAGGGAGCGTGGCGATCTCAATTGTGCATCCGTATTGGCAACAAGAGATTGCCACGTCGCTTCGCTCCTCGCAATGACGAATTCGGGAGCTTGTGCAATCAAAGATCATTCTTTTGTCACACCCTCCCCGCGGTTTCGACGAAAATGTCTTAAAATAGAAGCAGGTCTCGGAGAGACCTGCTTTGCTGCCTACTGCCTTACAACTTGTTCTCAGCAAGCTGTTTTTCATACTGCTGAGCTTTTGAGACCAGACTCAGCAGCTCGATCACGTCCGGGGAATCAGTTTGGGTCGAGATTCCCTTAACAACGGTGAGCACGTCATTCAGCTCTGAACCTTTCGCCCAGTAGGATTTGCGCAGGATCTCAGCAAACTCAGCCGCAGCGGCAGCCAGTTTGAACTCTACCGAAGCATTGTCGAATTCCTTGTTGAAGTTGCTGAGTGCTATTGATCTGCTGATCTCAGTCACTTTATCAGAATCAGGGTCCTTGTATCGGATATAAATTGTTCCCACATTCGATGATGATGCTTCATTGTGCAGCTTGATTTCATACAGCGCAGTGACTTCGTGTCCGGAACCGATCTCGCCGCCATCTTCCTTGTCATCGCGGAACTTATCGTCGTCGACGTCGCGGTTTTCATAGCCAAGCAGCCGGTAGCTGCGTACAACCTCCGGATTGAAATCGACCTGAATCTTTACGTCGCGGGCAATCACCTGCAGTGTGCCGGTCAGGTTCTCCACGAAGATGCGTCGCGCCTCCGGCAGATTGTCAACATAGGCATAGTGACCGTTACCTTTGTCGCCGAGCTTCTCCATCAGGATGTCATTGAAGTTGCCCATGCCGAAGCCGACAGTGGTGAGCGTAATCCCCTGATCTGCGTGCTTTTTGATCCACTTGAGAAAATCTTCCGCCGAAGTGCGTCCGACATTGGCCACGCCGTCCGAGCATAGGATAATCCGATTGATCTTACCCTTCTCAAAGTGCTGCTGAGCCATATCATATCCTAGACGAAGCCCTTCCTCTGCATTGGTGGAGCCGCCGGGACAAAGTTGCTCGATAGCTGCTACAATCCCATTTTCACGCTCAATTGAGGTCGGTTCCAGCACGACACGGCCCCGGGAACCATAGATTACGATGCCAACCTTATCATTAGGCGTCAGCTCATCAACCAGAAGCCGCAGCGCCTTTTTGACCAGCATAAGTCGGTCTTCACGAGCCATCGAACCGGAAACATCAATGACAAACACCAGGTTGGCCGGCTTTCTATTCTCAGCCTGAATCTTCTTACCCTTGATGCCGATTTTGAGAAGCTGGCAGTTCTGTCCAAACTTGGACGGCGCGCCTTCGAGATAGACCCGGAACGGTGTTTCATGCGGCACTTCATAGTTATACTTGAAGTGATTGACAAACTCCTCAGTTCGGACCGCCTCATCAGGCGGTAGATAACCGCGATCGAGATACGAACGAGTCATAACATAGGAAGCATCGTCCACGTCGATAGCGAACGTAGAAAGATGGTCATCCTCGGTGTCGACAAACGGATTGACGCCGTAGTGCTTAAAAAACATGGCGTCAAACGGTTCCCCGTTGACGATGGAGGTGCCTCCATGTGCCGGCGGGAAACCGATGCCTCCTTCGCCACGACCACGTTTCTTTGCCTGGGGTTGGAACAGGGCAATATTAGGCTGTGTGGCCAGACACGCGTCCACGGCAGCACTCTTTTCCTCCATAATGATCATTTTTGGTTCTGAGACATCAGCTTTCTTTTGTAGAGAAACGGACACCTCAGCCGCCAGGCCGGAAGTGACATTTACATAGGCTACCTCAACGGTCTCGTAATTGACGTGTGTAATCTCAAGGCTGTAGACGCCGGGCTGAAGCTGCGAAATAACAAATTCGCCGTTCACGTCCGTTATAGTTCCCTGGGCCGTTCCCGAGATCATAACCAAGGCGCCGATCACCGGCTGACCGGTCTCCTTGTCAATGACGGTGCCTTTGATTTGACCGGTTGATCCCGCCCAGAGGAGGGCACTGAAGACGATAAGGGCCACAGCCAGCAGCAGCGGAATTAAGGTTCTGGTGCGCATAATCCACCTCCTAAGTTAACGGTTATTGGTTCTTTCAGTGGGGATTACAACCTGAATGGGTTTTTCTTCCCCAAAAATGTTTAATTTTCTCTAAAAGCGTTTATCAGGAGTTGCTATGCAGGGGTTTAATATGTTGAACCCCTACATTTTTCTACTGCATATCGAGAGAAGTTGTCTTTACCGGAGGAAAGGCCGCAATCTACGGTTGATCATCTTTTGGGGGCACGTACACCACCACCCTGTCGTTTTCGGCGTAAACACGGAACTGGTAAGAGGCCCTGACTTCATTGGGCAGACGATCAGATGAGGAAACCATGATATAGGCATAGCGGTTGTCGGTTCTTAACAGCTTTGCGGCCTCCTCAAAGCTTGCCACCTGCCTGATGTCCGAGCGCCAATACCAGGCTGACTTGGCAACATAGTCCCAATCCGGTTCCCCCGGACCGACTGTCAGGCCTTGACGATAAGGATGACTGTCGAGAAGCTCGAGCATTTGCTCTTTCAACGTATAAATCTCCGGGCAGCGGATATGGTGTATTCGTACGCCTGCCACGGTTATGCCCACGGCCAGCAGAACCCAGAGGACACAAAACCAAACCTGAAGGCTACGAACGAACTTGTCTTTCAATATTCCCATAAGCGGCAAAGCGACAAAAGGCGCCGCGAGAGCATAAGCTGGGGAGAAATAATGATAGTAGAGCTTGGCGGCAGAGGAATAGAGCAGAAAATAGAAAAGCAAAGTAATCATGGCCGGATACAGAACGGTTATTTTCCGTCTGACAGTGAAATATACGCCAAAGGGCAGCAACAAGACAAAGGGGAGGTACAACTTGGCAAACCGGTAGCTGAACTCATACCAGTCGGTGTGAATTTCCGGGCCGCCTTTGGCAAAACGCCGCCAGACCTGAGTGAGAAAATAGTGGCGGGTAAAATGACCGCCGGTGGATAGATAATCCAGAAGTAGATGCGCCAGGATCAGCCCTATGGCGATAGTTGGTATGAGCCAGAACCACCCAGACTTCATCCATTCTCGATGCCAGAGTAAGACCGTGATTGCAAGGGCGATCCAGATCGGCCCCGACACCACACCCTTACTCAAAAACGACAATCCCAGAGCTGCCCCGACAATCAAATATAAATACAGCTTGTTGCTGCCGTTGTGCAACCGTGCCAGCCCCCAGAGCGTAACGAGGATAAAGAAGGTCATCGGCACATCAAGCAAGGTCGAGTTGCCGATTTGCATAAAGTTGTATGTCAACAAAAGTGCTAGGCCGCTGAGGAACCCCAGACCTCGCCTACCGACTTCTTTCCCCAACAAATAGACAACTACCACGCAGCCTGCTGTGCAAAGAGCGCCAAACAGTCTGGCGGTGCTGTCGTTGACACCTAACAGCAGGAAAATAATCCCCTGCATCCACATTACCAGCGGGGGATGCTCGGCGAAGTTGGTATGATAATGAGCGGTGTAGGTGGGATTAAACCAGTGTCACTGTACGGCCATGTTGCGGGCGATGACTGAATAAGTGGTGGAATCCAAGTTGATACCGTCCTGCCCCCATCCGAGCAACAGAAAGATACCGGCCAAAACGAGAAGTGTCAGGGCGGGATGATAGGCAACAAGATTGAAAAACCTTTTCCACAGCGCTCGGATTGGTGAGATATCAGATGGCATAGGGGAGAAGGTATTGTCAAAGAGAACGGGTGTCAATTCTTATGGGACCAGACATGGTAGGTCGGGTTTGATCTTGCCTTGGGCGGACGAAAAACCCGACAATCATTCTACAAGCAAAAACCAACAAAACTATCCGATTGGGATAATTATCCCAGAAAATACATGCAGAAAATATTGGGCTGAAATCAATTTTTTTCTTTGACATCCGATCAATAATTATATATAATCTGCTTATAAAGCTCAAACAGAGTAGATAAAAATTTAGTGTAAGCTTCAACCGTAGCGGAATTAAGGAGAAACAGAAAGGATGATTCTGATTATCTGCATTAATGTGCGTCTTAGCGTATTCCGCGGCGGGAGAGGTGTACCCAGTTCGTAGAGTAGAAGTAACGTAGATTTCACCCGCCGCAACTGATTAAGGTTCGGCGGGTTTTTTTTATTAGCCGCCCGAATCGTTTGCGGAAAGGATACGTAATTGAAACAGTCAAAGGCAGTAAAATGAGTAGCGAGTTTTACGAAAACGAACAAATCAGCCCTCAGGAAAAGACCATCAGGTCACGGAAAGCCTTTGCCAAGTTGCTTCCGTTTTTGAAACCCCATACCCGGCCACTGCTGGTATGCTTTCTCTTTCTGGCAGGCGCCACCCTGCTATCGCTGTACTGGCCGATTCTGCTGAAGCGGGCGCTGGATGTGGACCTTGCAAACCGCGACTTTAAGGGCCTATTAGTTACGACGCTGGGAATTGGCCTCATTCAGGCGGTTGCGTTAGCGCTGCAGTACGTCCAGAGAATTAAGTTGGAAACAATCGGGCAGGGTGTCATGGTCGACCTGAAGCGCAAGCTGTTTGACCATATCTTGTCTTTAGACATCTCATTCTTTGACCGCAATCCGGTCGGACGCCTGATGGCCCGGATCGAGTCGGATACCGAAGCCCTGCGGATGCTGTTCACCAACACCGTGGTATTGCTGGTTGGAGACCTGCTGTTGATAGTGGGGATTTACGCCGTGATGTTTTATTACAGTTGGCGGCTGACATTAATACTCCTTATGGTCATGCCGTGTGTCGGACTGCTGATCTACATCTTCGAACGGAAAACCACCCCGCGCTTTTTGGAAGTCCGTAAGAAAATGGCGGAACTGACAGCGACGATAACTGAGTTTTTACACAGTATGTCAATTGTCCAGATTTTCCACCGCGGCGCCTACGTGCGCCAACGGGTCAACTACGCCAACGAACTGAAGTTTGTAGAGGACAGATATGTGAATATTGCGGTAGTTCTCTTTTTCAACACCATCTTTTTCTTTGAGCCGGTTATGATCGGTTCGGTGTTGTTCTTTGGTATGCTTTGGGTAAAATCGGGAGCGCTTACTGTCGGCACGATCAGCTTGTTTATCATTCTGATTTGGCGGTCGTTTGAACCGCTCTGGCGCGTCTCGGAACAGTTATCCACGATTCAGAAAGCTATCGCCGGCGCCAAACGGATATTTGCCCTGCTGTCTGAAGAACGGAAGTTGCCGGACCCGGTCAGACCGGTTCATTGGCATGAGCTCGAAAAGAGTATTCGTTTTGAGCATGTCTGGTTTTCCTATACCAATGACGGTAATTATGCTCTAAAGGATGTTACTTTTGATATCCCGGTCGGCAAACGAGTGGCTCTGGCAGGTGTCACCGGCGGCGGGAAAACAACCGTGATTTCCCTCCTGCTACGGTTTTACGACCCACAGCAAGGCCGTATCACCGTTGACGGAATCGATATTCGCGACGTCCCGAAAGCCGAGCTGCGCCGACGGTTCGCCCTGGTGCTTCAGGATATTTTGCTGTTCCCGGGCGACGTGCACGCGAACCTCGGTCTGGAATCGGAGGCTATTAGCGATGAGAAGATTCTCGCCGCCGCCCAGACGGTGGAAGCCGACCGCTTTATCCAGAAGCTGCCGAACGGCTACCGGACCGAAGTTTCCGAGAAGGGAGCCAATTTCAGCCGAGGTGAACGACAGTTGTTGTCGTTTGCACGGGCGTTGGTGATTAACCCGGATATGTTGATCTTAGATGAGGCGACCAGTTCAGTTGATCCGGAAACAGAGCGGACGATTCAAGCCTCGTTAAAAAAGTTGATGGCCAAGCGGACCTCATTGATAATAGCCCACCGTCTGTCGACGATTCTCGACGTCGATGAGATACTTGTCATCCGCAACGGGGAGATTATTGAGCGGGGAACGCACGCGCAACTGATTTTGAAGGACGGTTACTACGCTAAGCTGTTCCATCTTCAGTTCAAAACAGATAACGGAGTGGTTGCTAATGCATGATAAGATCAAATGGCTCTGGAAATACTACCGTAAGTATCCGTATGTCATAGCGGTGCTTCTGGTTTTCACGCCGATTCAGGCAGCGTTTGCAGTATTGATTCCGCGGCTTATTCAATTTGCTGTCGACTATGTCGAGACCGGCAAAGTTCCGGCAAACACCGCCGCTCTCTGGCTGGATAACGTGGGGAGCCAGTTGGGGCTTTCGACCCCAGCTACCCTCATGCTGGCGCTTATCGGGATCGGCTTCATTGCCGCCGTGTTGTATGCCTTTGTGCAGTCGCACCGGGCGTGGATGAACCTGCGGCTGGAGTGGCTGTTTAGACAGGATGCCTTTGACGGCATCACACACAAAGGTCCGGACTTTTTCAACAAATTCCACACCGGCGATTTGGTAACGCGTATGACCGACGATGTGGCCGAAAAGTTATCATGGTTTGCCTGTTCCGGGATATTCCGACTGTACGAAGCGCTGATAACGGTGGCGTTTACCCTTGTGATGATGGCGATGATTGACCCAATGCTGACGCTCTGGTCGGCCGGGCCACTGCCGATTTTGATTCTGATATTCTTCAGAAGTTCGACCCTTTTAGACAAACGGTATGACCATCTACAGAGTCGCATTTCGGCCTTTAACGATGTCATGGAAGCCTGTTTCTCCGGTATCCGGGTGGTCAAGTCGTACGTGAAGGAAAAGGCGCAGAAGGCCAAGTTTCAGAAGGCGGTCAATGAACGCCGTGACGCTGAGATTTCCGCTATCAAGGTGAGTACGGTAGTAGATTCGTTGTACATGTATATCTGGCAAGTCGGGATCGTCATCGTGTTACTGGCCGGAGGATATATGGTTATCAACGCCAACCTCTCGCTGGGCAAATTGGTAGCGTTCATTTTCTACGTGGTTTATCTCGTCTTTCCCATGTTTGACATTGGCCAGTTTCTTGTCAAATCACGTCAGTCGGCTGTCTCTATTGACCGGCTGGTGGAACTAGAGCGAGTGCCGCTAATGGTCTCCGACCACGGGAACATTGCCGGCGACGGTCCTACTAGGGGCAGTCTGAGCTTTGAAAACGTCGAGTTTTCGTTCCCCGGCTCGGACAGGAAGATTGTTGACGACGTTTCCTTCACAATCGAAGCCGGGCAGACAGTCGCTCTGGTCGGGAAGGTCGGTTCCGGCAAAACCTGGCTGGTGAACATGATTCCGCGTCTGGTCGATCCATCCGGCGGCTCGATCAAACTCAATGGCCGCGATCTGCGCCGGTATAATCTTGAAGACCTGCGCAAAAGTATCGGCTATGTGCCCCAGGAGCCGGCGCTGTTTAACGATACCGTGCGAAACAACATCCTGTTCGGACGGGAGGACGTCAGCGAGGCCGTCCTGGAGTGGGCGGTTGAGGTTTCACAGTTAAAGGATGAAATCGCCGGTTTTCCAAAGGGTATTGACACGCCCATCGGAACCCGTGGCATGGCCATCTCCGGTGGACAGAAACAGCGCCTGGCCCTGGCGCAGGCTTTGGTCGGTAAGCCGAAGATTCTGATTCTCGACGACTGCACTTCGGCCCTTGACTCCCGCACCGAGGCCGCTCTCTGGTATCGTTTGCAGGAAGTCATGCCGGGTATGACGTCCATCCTGATCACGCATCGCCCTGACGCGCTGGAGCGAGCCGACGCCATCTATGTGCTTGATGAAGGTAGAGTAATTGAGTCGGGAACGCACTTCGACCTGATGGCGCAGGATGGCCACTACGCCCGCATCTACAAGCGCTATCGTCTGGAGCAGGCGGTGAGTTGATCTAATTTTGTGCGCGGCGTACGTCCTCGTGCGCCGCGTCCTTCATAGTTCTGCTGTGGGAAAGCGTCCGTCTACGATCAATAACCTACTTGTAGGTCACGCCGACTCGCGGCGTGACAAAATGAATGTCAAGCCCCAAGTAGGCTTGACCTAC
>CAZYRH010000022.1:0-22396 GCA_964650395.1 uncultured Ignavibacteriales bacterium | reverse complement strand
CAGCCGGTTGAGATCAGGATTCGTTTTTGGTGTTTTCCATATCTGGTTCGTCATCGATTTGTGATACAGGCAATTGACGTTGGGTTCGAAGCTCCTCTATACGATTGAGTGGTGTTTCGAGTTTTTGCCTTCTTGTTATAGTCAGACTCTGATAATCTTCTGAGGCGCCTTCGATTCGTTTGCCTAGCTGTTCCAGCTTCTTTAGAAACTCGTGCCATTGTTTCTTAAAAGTCCCTAACAACGAGAGAATCTCATTTGAAGTCTTCTCGAGGGTAAAGTTGTCCACGGCTTGGCGAATGACTGCTAAGACAGCAAACAGAGTAATAGGTGAGCAGAGAACCACTTTGTTCCTTATACTTTCATCTAGAATCGAGCTATCCTGTTCGTGAATGAACGCATAGACCTGTTCATTTGGGATAAACACAAGGACATAATCAATAGTTCCCTGTTCGGGATTGATGTAGTCACGAGTGGTGATCTCCTTAATTCGTGATCTGGCATCCCGTAGAAAGTCTTTTCGGAATTTTTCTCTCTCGATATCCGAGTCTGTCTCTAGATACTTCACATAGTTATCCAACGGGAATTTGACATCCATGTTGACTTTGAGATCACGTGGGAGCAGAAATGTAAAGTCGGGGCGTGAACCAACACCAGCGATGGATTTGTTCTTCAAGTAATTAACGTCCTCGATGAAGCCGGCGAGTTGCAGAACGTCTTCAGCCATGCGTTCACCCCACTGGCCACGGGCTTTCGGGCTAGCTAAAACCTCCCGCAGTGTATTGGTAATTTTTGTCAAGGAAGCAGTTTGTTCATTCGTTACCTTTAATTGGCTTGCGAGTTCCGAGAACTTGCCTTCTCTGTCTTTCTCGAGTTCCTTCATTAGGTCAGAGACGTTATCAAGTCCAGTTGTCATGTTTCGCAATTGCTGGTCAATAAGAGCCTTTTTGGAGTCTAGTTCCTTAGTGGTGATCTCGCGCTCAGAACCTAGTTTTTCTTTCGCCAGCTTGAGAAGTTCATCAGTGGACTTGGATAGTGCTTCGAGAGATAAACTACCAAAACTATCTTTCATTCTTTGGATTAGAGCATCAAGGCTCTCCTTTCGTTCGTTTTCACTTTCCTGGTATATTTCCTTAACCATTTGATTCGCTGTTTTACTCTGTATTATCCGTAATATGAAAGCAGCTCCTAGGCCCAAAGCAAATCCTAAAACTAATGCTATAATGATTGGAATCCAGTCCATGTGTTCCTCCTTAAGGTATATTTTTTGTGCTACGCCAACATCAGCTTAATGCAATGTAGCCACTCCGATTGAACTTTTCCTCAAAAAAAGCGGAATGATTCAAGAGAAGCTGGTAAACAATGACTTCTTGTGATCTCCAAAAACCCCTTGCCCCCTTATCGCCTGTTCACTATAATTGTGAAAATATTCACACACGCAAAGCGTGTTTTGTGGACTTGGATAGAGAAGTACGTCAAGAGAACGTGATACAGTTATGAGAGAGCTTCTATCAGGAAATGAAGCGGTGGCGCGGGGGGCTTTTGAAGCGGGTGTGAAGCTGGCTGCATCGTATCCCGGAACACCGTCCACAGAAATACTGGAGACGCTGGCAAGGCGGTACCGGTCGGTCTACTCGCAGTGGTCGCCCAATGAGAAAGTGGCATTCGAAGTCGCTATTGGGGCGTCAATCGGCGGGGCGAGGGCGCTGGTGACAATGAAGCATGTCGGCCTCAACGTTGCGGCCGATCCGTTTATGACTTTCGCTTACACCGGTGTCAACGGTGGGTTCGTAGTGGTTTCTGCTGATGATCCGGAGATGCACTCCTCACAAAATGAACAGGACAATCGCTTCTATGCCCGCTTTGCTCAAATACCCATGCTGGAGCCGTCCGACAGCCAGGAATCCAAGGATATGGTGCTGACTGCTTTTGAGCTGTCTGAAATTTTTGATACCCCTGTGATGCTACGCATGAGTACACGAGTTTCCCACTCCAAGGGGATTGTCAAATTGGGTGAACCGACCTCAGGTCCGGACAAGAAGTTTGTCAAGGACCCAGCCAAGTACGTTATGATTCCCGCCAACGCCCGCAAACGGCATGTGGTAGTTGTCGAGCGACTTGAAAAGCTGCGGCAGTTGACAGAGGAAACGCCGCTTAATTTTGTCGAGGAGAAAGGTTCCAAAATCGGCATCATCTCCGGTGGGGTGGCATACCAGTACGCCAAAGAGGTGGCGCCTGATTTTGATTATCTGAAGCTCGGTATGAGTTACCCTCTGCCGCTTAAGAAAATAGCGGACTTTATCAAGAGTCATGACAAGGTGATTGTCGTGGAAGAGCTGGAACCGTTCTATGAAGATCAGATCAAGGCGGCTGGTTTTGACGTGGTTGGCAAAGAGTATTTCGATCTCGGTGAGTTGTCTCCAGATCGTCTTGCCGAGGGGCTCGAAGTTACACGAAGGAGTTTTAATGTCGGTGGTAAAGAGTATTTCGGTCATCTGGGTGAGCTGTCACCGCACCGAGTTGCTGAGGGGCTGAAGAAGGCCGGCGTTCTGAGTGAGATACCCACAGTCGATATTCCGCCTGAAAAAGATATGTTTCCACGCCCACCAGTGCTCTGCCCAGGTTGTCCACACAGGGGGGTTTTCATGGCTCTCAAGAAGCTGAAGGTTACCGTCACGGGCGACATTGGCTGCTACACGCTGGGGGTTCTCCAGCCGCTCAATGCGCTGGATACCTGCATCTGCATGGGAGCTTCAATCGGTAGCGCCATCGGGATGGAAAAGGTCCAAGGATCGGAGAAGGGGACCGTAGCTGTGATCGGGGACTCGACTTTCCTCCATTCGGGCGTGACCGGCCTGATGGATGCGGTGTACAACAACAGTAATGTCACCATTATCATACTTGATAACCGCGCCACCGCCATGACCGGCGGCCAGCAGCATCCGGCGACAGGATTGACCTTGATGGGTGAGAAAGCCGGCCAGATTGACTTTGAGACTCTGGTCACTGCGATGGGAGTGAAGAACTTCCGCAAAGTCGACCCGTATGATTACAATGCCACATTGGACGCGATAAAGGAGGGAATAGGTAGTTCGGGACCATCGGTTATTCTCACCGACCGCCCGTGCGTGTTGATGCCTAAACGGATTATGGATGAGCCTTATTTAGTGGACCTGGAACTCTGCAACGGCTGTTCCGCCTGTTTTCGCATTTCCTGCCCGGCAATAACAGCATCAAATGAAACTAACGAGCATGGAAGTCCGAAAGCTGAGATTGACACCACGATGTGCACCGGCTGTACCCTGTGCGCTCAAATATGCCCCACCGAGGCAATCATCCTCAAAAGCCAATTCGTGAAAGTGTAGGTAGTATATGGCGGACAAAAATTACAACATCCTTATAGTTGGCGTTGGGGGGCAGGGTGTCCTTCTGGCATCCGAGGTCATCTCCGATGTAGCGATGAACTCCGGGTATGATATAAAGAAATCTGAAGTGCATGGCATGTCCCAGCGCGGCGGCGTGGTTTCTTCTCACGTCAAGATTGCCCCCAAAGTGTATTCTCCTACCATTGAGTACGGTCAGGCGGATGTCCTGATGGCTTTTGAGCAGGCTGAAGGACTGCGTGCCATCGACTGGATGAAAAGGGATGGTGTAGCTATCGTTTCCACGACTGCCATCGTACCGGCTATCGTGACCTCATCCAAAATGTTCAAATACCCTGAGGATGCCGTAGGAGAAATGAAGAAAAAGTCTAAACATGTTATTGCCGTGCCGGCTGACCAAATAGCCGGCGAACTGGGTAACCCTCGAGTCGTGAATACGATATTACTGGGAGTGCTTTCAAACTACACACCATTTGAAAATGACTTGTGGATCGAGATGCTGAAAAAGAAGGTGAAGGCGAAATTTGTGGATGTAAACTTGCAGGCCTTCAAGCGTGGTCAGAATGTCAGGCTGAGTCCTGTAAAGGCGTAGCGAGCGAGTATGTCATACCACATGCTGATTATTAACCCTGGTTCCACTTCGACGAAGATGGCACTGTTCGATGGTGACAAGAAAGTAGCTGAAGAAATTATTCGGCACGATCCGAGTGAACTCGCTCGCTTCGACAATGTCGCCGATCAGTTTGACTACCGGATGGAAGGAATCAATCGCTGGATAAACTCGTTGAATCTTCAGCCAGGGCAAATCAAAGCCGTTGTTGGACGCGGGGCACCGCTCAAGCCGTTAGAGGGCGGATCATACGAAATAAATGAAGCCATGCTCAAGGCAGTGCGCACAATGCAGTATTCCAACCACGCCTCGAATCTTGGTGCCATCATTGCCTATCACCTCGGTGGACGATATGGCGTTCCGGCTCTAATTTCCGACCCGATTACTGTGGACAATTTTACCGACGTTGCCCGTATTAGCGGCGTGCCGGAAATAGAACGTAAGTGCCGCTCGCATGCTTTGAATATCAAAGAGGTCTGCCGTCGGGAAGCGGAGAAGCTCGGTAAAGGTCTTCAAGAGGTGAACTTCGTGGCGGTTCATATGGGCGGTGGTGTTTCTGTGGCGGCTTTGAAAGGGGGGCGCATCGTTGATGTTAATGACGCCTTGCTGGGGATGGGGCCGTTTTCTCCAGATCGTGCCGGAGCGGTGCCGATAGGCGGATTGGTCAAGATGTGTTATTCGGGCAAATTCACTGAGAAAGAGATGATTGACAAATTGTCCAAAAGGTCGGGGCTGGTAGCGTATCTTGGTGAATCCGATCTACGCACAGTGGAGAAGAGAATCGCTGCTGGCGATGAAAAGGCGCGGCTTTACTTCAATGCGATGGCTTACCAGATTGCCAAGGAGATTGGCATCGCAGCAGTTGTTCTGTGCGGAGACTACGAAGCAATTGTCCTGATCGGAGGGATGGCGCATTCCACCCTCCTGGTCAATGAGATTAAAAAGTACATCACTTTTTTGGGCAAGGTAATTGTCGTGCCGGGAGAGTTCGAAATGGAAGCGCTGGCGACTGCCGGATTGCGTTATTTAACCAAACGGGAACAATTTAATACGTACTAACACAAGCGGTTGCAGCGTAGGTCTAAAGTATAACATTATACATGAAAAGCTCTGCCATACATTCGTCAGACCAGCTCATTGAACGGGCAGTTGCTATCGCCAAAGAAGGGCGCAAAAAGACCGTAGCTGTGGCGGCAGCTCAGGATGCGGATGTTATTGGTGCCGTCTCCCAGGCACAGGCTGACGGGTTTCTCCAAGGTATACTGGTAGGCGATGAAATAACTATAAGAAAGCTGGCGGAAGAAAATAGGATCAATATTGATTCTCTCAAAGTAGTTGACATCAAAGACGTCAGTCTAGCGGCGCATCATGTGGCTAAGCTCGCCTCGGAGAAAAAGGCCGATGTTATTATGAAAGGTTTTCTCCCTACCTCGATGCTGCTCCGAGTTGTGCTGGATAAAAAGTATGGGTTGCGGGCAGAAAACACTCTGTCACACTGCGCTGTCTTGGATATACCGGGCTATCATAAGCTGCTGAATTTCACTGACGGTGGTATGGTTGTCAGGCCGGATAACGAAACGAAGTTACAGATCCTGGAGAACGCTGTCCTTGTCGGTCGGGCGCTGGGTCTATCACCGGTGAAAATAGCGGTCTCGTCAGCGGTCAACCAAGTGTCGAAAAAGATACCACATACCGTAAGCGATAAGGAGTCGCTTATTCCCCTGGCAAAAGAAAAGCTTGTCGACATTGTTATCGAGGGTCCGATGACACTTGATGTGGCCACATCCAAGGAGGCTGCCAAATCATACGGCGTCGGTGGCACGGTGGCAGGCGACGCTGATATCTTCCTCGTTGATTCCATAGAAGAGTGCAATATCATTTGCAAATCACTTATACAGTTTGCCGAGGCGGTCTTTGCCGGAGTGATTGTCGGTGCCAAGGTACCGGTGTCGTTGGTGTCACGCACCGACACCATCAAGAATAAGAAGGCGTCTCTGGCTGTCTCATGCGTGCTTGCGGATTACTATGCGGTGAACCATGTTTGGGGAGAATGAGGACACGAGATGACGATCGCACCGGATCACTCGGTTAATGAGGAAATGGACTCGTTTGAAAAAATTATTGATCTCGCTCGTCAAAAGATCGCTTCTGATAGAAAGCCCAAAGCCGCCCTCGTAATCCCCGACGAGGAAGCCATGCTGAGGGCGTTTGTGCAGGCGGTTGAAAATGATCTTATCGACCCGTTTATTATAGGCAGTGAAAAAGAATTCGGTCGGATTGCGGCTGAAAGCAATATCAGCCTAAACGAGGCCACGATTGTCGAGGTATCGTCGCCTGAACAGTCTGTTGCTACCGCGGTTCAGATGGCTGCTCGAAGCGAAATCGACTTGATTGTGAAGGGCCGTATAGCGACATCTGATTTTCTGAAGCTGGTATTGCGGCGGGAAGCATCGTTCGTCCCCAAGTTAAAGATATTATGCCATATTGCGGTCATAAAACCGGCTCGTTACGAAAAGCTTCTACTGTTGACTGATGCCGCTGTTGTGGTACAGCCTAATTTGAAACAAAAGCTGGCGCTGATACAAAATGCAACCGGTTTTGCTCGACAGATTGGTATTGTCTCGCCGCGAGTGGCGGTGCTGGCAGCCGTGGAGATGATTTATCCTCAGATGCCGGTGACAACGGAAGCGGCGGTGCTGGCTAAGATGTCGGACCGAGGTCAGATAAAAGGAGCTTTGGTAGACGGGCCGGTCTCTTTCGATTGTGCTGTTGACAAATTAGCCGCTGAATCCAAAGGGCTAAAAAATTCACAAGTTGTCGGGCAGGCCGATGTGCTTTTGGCACCTAACATTGAAACCGCAGGCGGTATCTACCGGGCTATGGCTCTCTATGGCCGAGCGCAGATGGGTGGTGTGCTTGTTGGTGGGAAAGTTCCAGTGGCGCTTGGCGCCCGCTCTGATTCGGTTGAAACGAAGTTCCATTCTATTGTGTTGGGAACGCTGGCAGGATAGTAAGCATAGTAAGTCAAAATTCTCTTAGTTTTCACAGGAAGCTACAAAACCACTGGCCTTATCTCGAGGGCTGTTGTCTATAACCCGGAAAGGATTCTATGATAAAGAAAATAGTCTATGTCTGCTTGTGTGGTACTGTCGTGGCCGTTATCGGGGTAGTTTCTCTCCAGTATAGATGTCCTCTTGGACCAGTCGTTTTAGGATTAACAATCATACCTTTGCTGGGGCTACTTTTGGCAAAAGTCTCCTTCAAGCGAGCTGTTCCTGATCTGATCTTTGGCGTGATCGATACCGGATTACTGACTATCCCGGCCATTTGGGGCGGTGTTGTATTTGGGGTGGCAGGGGCCATCGCCGGCGGAGTGATTGGAGATGCGTTAACAGATGGCATCGCTGGTTTTTTTGAGGGAGGAATAGCACAGTGGCTGCGAAAGAAAGGAATTGATGAGTCGCGTGAACCTATAACAACCGCCCTGGGTAAAATGGCTGGGTGTCTTTTGGGGAGCGGTTTGGTGTTATCTTTGGCGTTGCTTTTTGGAGTGCGAATGGTTTCGGTATGAGGGCACCGGTAGGGCAATTTCTTGATGGGTTGATCAGCGGGAGCTTTGATCACATAGCTTCCTAATCTTTGTCTTGACTGTCATTTTTAACCCCCTTATTTTCAAAAGATTATATGAATCCTTAAAAGAGGTAATCTGGTGGTATACGGTGTAATCTTGGCTGGTGGAAAGGGTGAGCGGTTTTGGCCTCTGTCTCGGGCCGACCGGCCCAAGCAGTTTTTGAAACTGACTTCTGGCAAGACAATGCTGGAGGAAACTATTGAACGGGTGTTGCCGCTCATACCTATGGAAAATATCAGGATAGTTACCAGCGAACGGATGAGGGAAATCATTCTCAATTCTATTAGTTATATAAAGGACGAAAACATCCTATGCGAGCCGGCTGGGCGAAACACTTGCGTGGCCATCGGCCTGGCGGCGAGTCACTTGCTTAAAAGTGACCCACATGCTGTGACGGTAGTTCTGTCCGCCGACCATCTGATTCGCCCGGTTGAGAAACTGCTCAAGATACTTCAGGCGGGTGCTGCTATTGCCTCAGTAGAGGACCGTCTTGTCACGATAGGTGTCACTCCCACCCGCCCCGAAACTGCCTACGGCTATATAAAACTTGGGGGTCTGTACAAACATGAGGGAGACAGCGCGGTGTTCAATGTCTCCGGCTTCACGGAGAAGCCCAAAGTGACTGTTGCTCACGAGTACTATTATAGTCACAATTATCTGTGGAACAGCGGGATGTTTATCTGGTCGGCAGAATCAATCCTCAAGGCAATTGACACCTATCATCCAAAATTGAGCGAGCTACTGTCCGCTTATATATCCCAAATTGGCAGTGACAAGGAAGCCGAGTACCGCGCTGAGCTGTACCAGAAGACTCCTTCCATTTCCATCGACTTTGCCGTGCTGGAAAAAGCCAACAACGTCTTGACCATCAAAGCTGATATTGTCTGGGATGATGTAGGGGGATGGCGAGCGCTGGAAAGGTATAAAGAAAAAGATTTAGAAAACAACATTATTATTGGAGATGGTCTGGCAGTAGACACGTACGAAACAACCATCTATAATGGTGGCGACGGCATTATTGCCTGTCTTGGTGTATCGGATTTGGTTGTCGTCAGAAGTGACAACATCACTATGGTTGTACACCGATCCAAAGCCGGGGAGATAAAAAAGATCCTCACAAAGCTGGACGAAGATGAAAAGACTCGTCAATACCTGTAGCATTGTCGTTCTTGCGTGGTGTCTTGCTTTTGGGTGTAGTTGCATCGGTCCGAAAAAAACGAGGCATACAACCAAGGTGACTTCACCAGGTGAGTCAACTGAAGAGCGCCGTTTCAACCCACTTGATTTACCCCAGGACCGGGAGGTCGTTCCGCTGGAGTACCCCGTAAGCGGCAATATACAGGGTAAACAAGACACTGTTGAATCTAAATCTGTCCTCAGTGAGATGGCCACTGTCCGGAATGTCGAACTCCCCGGAGCCGTTGACACGCTCAACAGCCAAGCGTTCAGAATACAGATATTCACCAACAAGTTATATGGAGAAGCTCGTCAAGCTATGACGGTCGCCGAGGAAATATTTGACAGGCCGATATTTCTTGACTATGAGGTGCCATACTTCAAGGTACGCGCAGGTAACTTTGCCCATCGGGAAGACGCGGAAGACTATCTGCAGAAGGTTAAGGCAGCCGGCTACCCGAACGCTTGGGTGGTGATGGTTAACGTGAACGTCAAGGAGTTACCCCCGCTTTATCCTGAGGGCACACCGCAGATTTTGGAGGACAGTACCGATTACCAAGGGAATAAAGGACCTGATGACTAACCTCAATATCATAGCGGTAGATTTTGACGGGCCGGATTCCAATGCAATCGAGCAGGCGATTGAGATTTTGAAAGGTGGGGGGTTGGTTGTGGCGCCAACCGAAACTCGCTACGGTCTCCTGGGACGGTCGGACAAAGCAGAGGTAGTTGAAAAAGTCTACCAGGTGAAAAGACGTCCTTTAGCGCAGCCGACAGCTATCTTCGTGGCTAGCGTTGAAATGATTATGCATTACGCAGAGTTGAACCCGGTCGCGCAGTTTCTGGCCAAACTGTTTCTGCCCGGGCCGCTGACGCTGATATTAAATGTGCTGCCTGAATGGAATAGTCCTGTGGCTCGCAATGGCAAAATAGGGATACGCATTTCGCCCGCTCCGGTGATTGAGGAGATAGTTGAACGGGTTGGTTTTCCGTTCACGGCTACCTCGGCCAACCTCTCTGGCTCGCCTGAACGCAGCTCAATCGACGAGATCGTTGAGGCTTTGGGAGACAACGTTGATCTATATCTTGACAGTGGTGTGTTAGCCGGTGAGCTCTCCACCGTAGTTGATTGCACGGGTAAGCCTCCAAGGATCCTCAGAAAGGGAGCTATCGATGAAAGAGAGATACTTGCAGCGTTGAGATATCAATCAGGATGAGCGAACCGTTTGTGATATTGTTCGTGTGCACTGGGAACTCCTGTCGTTCACCGATGGCTGAGGGTGCCTTGAGGATGCTGCTGTCAAAAGAGCGTCCAGGCAAATTTGAAGTGCTCTCCGCCGGCACGGCCGCTGCAACGGGTTTCCCTGCTACGATGTATGCAATCGAAGCGGTTAAAATATGGGATGTGGACATTTCGCAACATCACTCGCAGCCGTTAACGCAAATGTTAATTGACAGAGCCGACCTTATTTTTGCCATGACCTCCTCTCATTTGCAGGAGGTGTTGAGGATGAGGCCAGGGGCCAAGGACAAGACCTATCTTTTCAAAAATTTCCCTGACCCCAGCCCGAATGGAGAAGGTGTGGAGGACCCCATAGGCCAGGCCCTGGAGAGATATAACGAGACTTTTTTGGAAATTGGCGAGTATTTGGGTAAGTATCTTCCAGAAATTGTAAAAAGGATAGATGAGAAAGCAGATGCAACATAGATCGATCTTGCATACGACAGTGTTAGTACTGCTTGTTTTGGTGGGCGTATTCCCGCTGTTCTACTTCGTATCCGTGGAAATCGGGATCGCTCAGGCCTCGGAGGATACCGAGGAAGTGGGGGAGGGGATCAATTCCTTTGACCGTTTTGTGGAAAATGATGCCTTTGGAGTAAATGAAAAGCTCACCTTTAATATCAATTACGGATTCATCAACGCCGGGGTGGCCACGATGGAAGTTGCTCGCCTTATCGAGTACGAGAATCGCCCCTGTTACCAGGTGATAACGCGAGCCAAATCCAACAGTTTCTTTTCTACTTTCTACAAGGTCGACGACCAGGTTGAGTCTATTATTGATGCTGTGGGTATTTTTACCTGGCGATTTGAAAAGAATCTTCGCGAAGGCAGCTATCGCTCTAATCGAATGTACAGCTTTGATCAACGCAGCAGTGTTGTCTACTATCGAGATGACACCCTTTCCACTCCTTCTTTCGTTCAGGATGCCGTCTCTGTGCTCTACTTTGTCCGCACCCAGAAACTTGAACCGGGCATGTCGCTGTCCGTGGATAACTTCACTGACGGCAAGCTGTACCCGCTGGAAGTGAAAGTTCTCAAAAGAGATCGGGTCACGGTAAAGGCCGGAACCTTTGATTGTCTTGTTGTGGAACCTTTGCTGAAAACGGTGGGCGTCTTCAAACACAAGGGCAAGTTAAAAGTATGGCTTACAGATGACCGTTTGAAGATGCCGGTGTTGATGAAGTCGAAAATACTGGTCGGGTCAATCACAGCGGAATTGACCGACTACCGCTTGGGCGATATCGAGGCGTTCTAATCATGTCCAAAAAGTCGCCCAAACTGCAGCCGATCGATCTCAACCGGGTCAAACGTTACTCCTACACCCAGCGGGCGAATAAGAGTGAGATAAAAGCGTTTGGCAGCCCTTTGAAAAGGCTCAAAGGTGTAAATTACTTTGAATCTCTACCCAAGTTCCTAAAGGCAGCCGACTTGAACGAGTTCATTGCACTCGTGGTAAAAGCTCGCAGGCGAGGCCGTCCCTTTCACCTATTATTTGGGGCGCATAGCATCAAAGTGGGACTTTCTCCAATAATTATTGATCTAATGAGGCATGGCCTGGTAACCGGGCTTTCGTTCCACGGCGCAGCAGTGATCCACGATTTGGAACTGGCCTTTTTCGGCGGCACCTCGGAAGATGTCCAGGCTGGTCTAGCCGATGGATCTTTTGGTATGGTGCGGGAAACGGCAGAACTGTTTGCCCAGGTCTGTGAACTGGCCGCGCAAAACCGAATTGGCTTGGGAGAAGCCACGGGCCGTCTAATCAATAGTAAGAAGGCAAGACATCGTAACATCTCTGTTTTTGCCGCGGCGCAAGAGCTTGGCCTGCCGGTGACGGTACACATCGGGGTAGGCACGGACATTGTTTGCCAACATCCTGAGTACAACGCCGCCCGGGCTGCGGCCGCTTCTCATCTTGATTTTCGTATTCTCTGCTCGCTATGTGAGTCAATTGATCGGGGAGGAGTGGTTGCAAATATCGGCTCAGCGGTTATATTACCGGAAGTTTTTTTGAAGGCGCTGACGGTGGCCAGAAATATGAAGCCAGGCAGAAGTCGGTTGACGACGGCGAACTTTGATATGATAACCCACTACCGGCCTATGGAAAACGTGGTTAGGCGCCCAACCTTCAAGGTGGGCAAAGGTTTCAATTTCGTTGGTCATCATGAAATTATGGTTCCGCTGTTAGCCTGGGGTCTTAAACTGAAGTTTAGTTCATAAAACAGGATAGTTTCGGAGTCTGACATGGCAAAGCTGGTTGAGTGCGTCCCTAACTTTTCTGAGGGGCGACGCCCGGAAGTAATCGATGCAATATGTGCCGCTATTACCTCAGTTGATGGCGTAGTCTTACTCGACAAGGAGATGGATCACGATCACAACCGGGCGGTAGTGACGTTTGCTTGTCATCCCAAGGTTGCAGTGGAGGCCGCCTTTGAGGGCTACAAGAAGGCAGCCGAACTGATTGACATGACTACTCACAAAGGGGAGCATCCCCGGATGGGCGCCTGTGACGTTTGTCCTTTCATCCCCCTGTCAGATATGACCATCGATGAGGTGGTGGAGCTGGCCAATCAGTTGGGCAAGAAGGTGGGAGATGAGCTTCTGATTCCGGTATACTTATATGAAGATGCTGCCACCAAGCCCAAGCGCAGGAATCTGGCCAAGGTGCGCACCGGCGAGTACGAAGGAATTCGTGATACGATTGAAACTGATCCTGACCGCGAACCAGACTACGGTCCGGCCAAGATGAACCTGAAGGCTGGTTCGACTGCTATCGGCGTCAGGTTCCCACTGGTGGCGTATAATGTCTATCTTGATACCAACAAAAAATGGATCGCGGATAAAGTCGCTGATGCCGTCCGCAGCCTGAAAGGCGGTTACCGGTTTGTAAAAGCACTCGGTTTTGAGATCAAGGAGCGCAACCAGGTGCAGATATCGATGAATTTGGTCAACTATACCAAGACGCCGATTTTCCGAGTGTTTGAAACAATCAAGTCCGAAGCGGCGCGCTACGGTGTCAACGTTACTTCCTCAGAAATCATCGGGTTGGTGCCAAACGATGCCGTCCTCGATGTCGCCGACTTCTATCTGAGGCTTGAGAACTTCTCTAAGGCTCAGGTTCTGGAAGAGAAGCTCCGTTCGGATAGTGGTGCCACAGGAACCGTGGCAGAAACGTTCTATGATGAAGTGGCCTCGTCCTCGCCTGCTCCCGGCGGCGGTTCGGTGGTGGCGTCTGCTGGTGCCCTGGGGGCAGCACTATCGGCTATGGTCTGTCGGCTCACCGTTGGTAAGAAGCAGTATGCCGGAGTAAAGGAAGAGTTGTCCCAGGTGCGGGACACGGCCGACGATCTCCGGTCCGAGTTGACCCAACTTATCGAAACAGACAAGGACGCGTTCAATAAGGTAATGGAATCATTCAAGTTGCCGCAGGGTGCCGAACGAGACAAGGCAATTGAGGAAGCCACCAAAGGGGCAACGCTGGTGCCTTTGACGGTGATGAAAAAATCGCTGGAGGTGATGAAACTGGCCAAAGCCGTTGCCGACAAGGGGAATGAGAATTCAATCTCTGATGCCGGTGTGGCTGGTTTGATGGCAATGACAGCCGTTGACGGCGCTTGGTACAATGTCAGGATCAATTTAGCTACGCTAGCGGATAGCGACTTCGTGGCAAAGACTAAGGTTGAAGTTGCAGCAATTCGTAAAGAAGCTGAGACCTTGGCGAAAAGTATCAGAGAACGGGTCGAAAGTAAGCTGTGAATGACAAAACGGATTGACCTGCACTTACACACCAATTGTTCGGATGGAGTTTACTCTCCGGCGGAGCTTCTTGACATGGTGCGCGCCAAAAACCTCAGTGCCTTTTCGGTTACCGACCATGATACGCTGAGAGGATATTGGCAGGTAAAGGAGCTTTTGGTTGCCGGTGACCCGGAATTGATCTCAGGGGTGGAGTTGTCTATCACAGTGAATAGTGATGAGTTGCACATACTGGCGTACCTTTTTGATCCCAACCATGCGGCATTAGTCAGGGAACTGGATGAATTTCAGCAAAGGCGGAACCATCGAGGTCGCTTGATCGTTCAAAAGCTAAACGATATGGGCGTTGATATTTCGTACGAGGATGTCCAGGCCACTGCTGGTGGGGCAGTCATGGGACGGCCGCATATAGCGGATACAATGTTCAGGTTGAAAGCCGTTCGGACATACGAAGAAGCCTTCGAAAAGTATATCCGCAATGATGGTCCGGCCTATGTACCCAAGAGGAACTTCACGCCCAAGCAAGCTATCTCTTTGGTTCACCAAGCTGGAGGTGTGACGGTGCTGGCTCATCCTGTTATTGATGACACCTATCGCTACACTGAAATGCTGGTAGCGCTGGGCTTGGATGGAATAGAGATATATCACCCGGTTCACAGACAAAGTGACACTGATATGTTGAAACACCTGGCAGCACGGCATCGACTTCTCGTCTCGGGCGGTTCGGATTTTCACGGACGCAACGGAAGATATGGTACGGTCGGTTCGCAAAATGTTCCAGAGGAATGTCTGAACAAGCTCAAAGAGCGAGCGGAGCAGAAAAGAGGAAAGAATTGAAGATTCCACTTATTTTGCCTCTGGTTTTGATTGTTTGCGTTTCATCGGCGATTCAAGCCGAAACTCTTTCACGGGAAAGGCAAATTGAGATTATTGAGAACTACATGTACGTAACCGGACAAAGTGCGCAACTGCCTTCGCAAGCGTTGGGGGCAATGCCCTATCATCCTGAGCAGCCGCCGTTGAAATGCGGTACACCGGCGATAGCTGACTTTGAATTCTATCGAGACAAGCTGGACCCCGATCTTTTGAAAGCCTTGGGGGTTAGAGCCGAACCCAGGCCCAGTTACCCGGACGAGCGTACCTATGACAGTCCCGATGGTCTTTTCAAGGTTCACTACACCACCTCGGGTTACCATGCGGTTTATCGTGCGGGCGATGACGGTGACGGTGATGGCGTGCCGGATTATGTGGAAAATGTAGCAGTAATCATGGATTCGGTTTATGACCACGAAATTAATCTCCTGGGTTACCCACCGCCTCCAAGTGATGGATTTTATGACACCACTGGCGATGAGTACGATGTCTTCATCAGCAATCTCGGCGGAGCCGTCTTTGGGCAAACCTACCCGGATGAGTACGCTCTCGATGACACCAACCATACTCGGGTTACTTCCTTCGTGGAGGTGGAAAACGACTATAAAGAAATGCTCGCTTACAAGGATCGGCCCCTCGATGCCGTGCGGGTGACGTGCTCTCATGAGTTCTTCCACGCTGTGCAGTTCGGTATCGATTTCACGGAAGCCGAAATACGTGATGACGTTGTGCAGCGATACTGGATGGAAATGTCAGCCGTCTGGATGGAAGAAGAGATCTACGACGACATAAACGATTATTACTTCTATTTGCCTTTTTTCTATGATAATCCGCGACTATCAATTCAGCAGTTTACCAGTACAACAGACCTTCACCCGTACGGCTCGGTTGTGTTTCCTATTTTTCTTTCCGAGAAGTTTGGGCGGGATATTGTCAAGGACATTTGGCTGCGCTGCGGTGAGCTGGGAGCCGGCCCCAGTTTTCTGATTGCCACCGAGCTGGCAATCGATTCCATAACTGGAGACACTCTGGGTTTAGGTTTCCCGACCGCCTTTCGTGAATTTGCCCTCTGGAACTACTTTACCGGCGAACGGGCCTACTGTGCTCCCGAAGGTGTCGGCTATTCCGAGAGAGAGATGTATCCTGCCATTCACGATACGGCAATGGTTGAGCATACGGAGTACCCTGTTAAGCAGTATGCCAACGAAAACCCCCGAAACCCGGAACATAACTCTGCTACCTACCTGCGATTTCACCGTATGCGAGATATCAGATATGACACAACCTTTTGGATTTGTAACAACGGTTTTTTCCCTGATTCCTGCACCGATTCCACCCAGGTGTTCGACACCGCTTCCGCCTACGACATAATGCGCATCGAGGACTCACTGTCCTTCTATGTCGGTCTTGGGGACGGTGTTCACTCGGTTCCTCCTCAACCGTGGGGACTGAATGTCGTTTTCCAACTCGGTCCTCCTTCAGATTCGTTCATCGTCGATAATTTCCTATTGCCGTACAACATCACTGGTGTTGCTAATTTGCTGCAAATCATCGATCCCAACCAGTATCAATCTGTTACTATGATCATATCTCCCGCGTCGTACCTTCGGCAGGCATACCACTCGACCGACTATGATTTTAGCCTTGGGTATTTCATCCCTGAGGAGATAGTAATTGACAGCGGGCTCATTAGCAGATCTGCCGCTATTTTAGCCCCCTACCCCAACCCCGCGGTCATCGCTGATATGGGAGGGTCTCCGCTCAAATTTAGGTTTCAGATACCAACCGATACTCTCACCAACTACATGTACCTCACTCCCCATTTCATTGTGGATGTTTTTAACGTTGCGGGTGAGTTTGTGCGAACCATTGATACTACCGTCAACCCTCATCCCTGGGACGAGGTTATAGAGTTTGAGGTGAATTGGAATATGAAGAACGAACATGGTAGAGATGTTGCATCGGGAGTATATATCGCCGTGGCTCGCCTGTATTCAGAGGTAAAAAAGGGGTTGCTGCTGGCTGCGGATAAAGCAAAGATCGCCATTATTCGATGAACAGAAGGCCTTTGCTTGTCGCGCGCATTGCACTCTTCTCAGCTCTCATCTATGTCCTGTCCTGGGGCACGGCATATCTTCCCAATGTCAATTTCATGTTCTTTATTGTTTTCTCGGCTGGATTTTTGTGGGGAATTATCCCCGGCATGTTAGTTGGCTTTATCGGCATGGGGCTGTGGACGATGTTTAACCCGTACGGGCCGGCGGCGGCACCAATTATGATTGCCCAGGTCTTTGGCGCAGCCGGAAGCGGGGTTGTAGGGGCTGTCTTTCGAATTAGTAACTGGCGGCGCTATGACAGATGGGCGTTGGTCTTTCGTCTTGTGATTGCAGCTTTTTTCTGTACGGTCATATTCTACCTGCCGGTGAATACAGTAGATGCCCTGGTGTTCCAACCTTTCTGGCCTCGTTTTATCGGGGGAGCAATCTGGGCCATGGTTTCTTTAGGGTTCAATCTGATTATTTTCCCTTTGTTTTTTACGACTATCAGGTATTTATATCTAAGAGAAAGCGTTTCCCCATGATTAAGCGACTGGCTATACTCGTGTTGGTCTGCATGAAGGTCTCTATTGCTGCAGGCAGTCAACCGTCTGATTCCTCTTTTATCCCCACAGAAGCAGATACTAGCGCCGTCAAGGACACTCTCTCATTAGAGGGACCAGCCCCCGACAGTTTACAGAATGTTGACACTACGTTGTCCAGTTTTGAAGAGCGGTACGAAGAGTTCAAGAAAGGCCGAGAGCGCCTTCCCAATTTTTCCTATTTCGACAGCTTAGTTGCTTACTTCGCTTCTGAACGGTTGGATAAACGCTCGCAGGTCGACCAATCATATTTTCATGATGTCGGCGATTATTTTCGCTTTGATCCCTCGTACTTTATCCTCGAACATCAAGTGACGCCTATGCGAACGACGGTGCAGCCGTTTGGCCTTTCCGGCGACCGATTGAATCTTATAATGGATGGTCATCAGCTCCATCCCTTTGAGCATATTCCGGAATCGGATGGATTGATAGACTTGAATGATGTACCAACAGCACTCAATGATGATATGTTTGTACTGCCTGGACCTGTCGGTCAACTGTTTGGCGGAAGAGGCTCAATTGCTACTCTACTGACTCTGCCTAAGCAGCTCACTTCCTATTCTCCTGAGTGCGCCCTATTGGCTGATAAAGGTTCTTTCGGCTACTCATACGTTCGCGGTAGATACTCCAAGCTGTTTGTTGATGGGCGTAATATCGACATGTCTATCGGCTACCGGAAGGCTGACGGTCCGGCTATTAATCGTAAAGACGACTCCTATCATTACTACGGGGATTTCTACTTCCCGCTTAGAGAAGCCATTGGATTTCGGGCGTGGGGCCAGTTGTATAGTCGTGACGGCAATTTTATCGTCCGTCCCGAGGTGGGGGGAGCGGCGCTGCAGCGCGAGCGCTTTGATCGGTCAGCTAGATTGTCCTTTGATTTTCACAACTATGATCACACCGCCCGCAGCGAGATTGGCTACAAGCATCTGAGGCAAGGTTCGTACCTGACAGGGGTCTACAAAGATCGCCTTAATATGACCGGGCACGGATTGTTTGCTTCGCGGGAGTGGATTTCGGGACAAACTATTAAACAGGTGCACCTCGATGGTGACTACCTGGAATATGATGACGGGTATCAAAACCTGGGACGCACCAACGCTGAACTTTCGTTCAGCGCCGCCCGACTCGTGGAAGGATACCGTTGGGCGTTGACTGTCGGCACAAAGTATGTCGAAGGTTTTGGTCTTTTGCCTTCCGCGGCGGGACTTTTATTTCGACAGTCACCTCGGTTGTTCGTTATGATCTCACTTGGTTACAGTGAGAGGGAACCATCAATGTACGAACTGCGTCTGCCGTTTGAGAAATCTTCCGTCTATGGTAGCGGTCAGGCCGGTTATGCCGATCGTGGCAACAGCGAACTCAAAAAGGAGAAGCAGTTGGTCGGGGATGTGACCGTTGAACTGGGCTCACTGGCGAACAACATTGGCCTTTCTATAACAGGAGGCAAGATCATTGACGGCATCGATTGGCGGAATCAGCCGGTAACTGACAGCCTTGGGACATATACTCTTTTCTCTCCGATCAATGGCAATATCGCTTTTGTCAATATTGCTGCTGGGCCAAAACTGAAAATAAGGGATTTTTTAAGGTTTTCAGGCGGTGGCGCATACCACTATGTCAACTACGACGCTTTCGAAAGCAAAGCGTACAGCCCCAATTATCAGTTTTTCGCCGGGCTGGAACTCCATGTTTATTGGCCTCAGAGATTGCTTGATCTCTTTGCCTATGGTGAGATTGTCTATGCAGGTCCATACGACGGGTACGACAAGAAGGACTTAGGGCAGGACCTGGTTGCGAACGCCAAGTTATCCTTGGCGCTGAAGGACTTCCGGTTCAACTTCGTCTTTCAAAATGTATTGTCTCATGTCTATCAGTCACGCGAATATATCATCTTTCCCGGTCGCTACTTCTACTACAATTTGACATGGAGCTTTCTCAATTGAAGCTCAGCGTGTTTTCCGTTCCCAATGATAGTTAAGAAACACATATCTTGGTTTACTTTGCAAGTGAGTGCAGCCGGCCTTATCTTTTTTGGGTGATTTTTCAGTAGGAAACAGACTAACCGGTTTCTTGACTTGTTTAGATTAGGAACCTTTATTGTCTCTCATGGAGATGCTGCCCTTGACTCGCGAGCAGGCCTATCGAATGGTAGTAGAGAAGATAGGTGTCAACAATCTTCTTAAACATATCCTGGCGGTTGAAGCCGGGATGCGAAAACTTGCTGAGCATTTTGGCGAGGATGTGGAATACTGGGGTCTGACCGGCCTTTTACACGACCTTGATTACAATGAGACCAAGAATGATGAAGCCCGCCATACCTATCTGACCAGTGACTGGCTGGCTGAATATAACCTGCCGGAAGAGATGCTGTACGCCATCCACGCGCATCCGGGACACGTGCCGTGCCAGAGCCGGCTCGATTACGCATTGTTCACTGTTGATCCGGCGACGGGCTTTATAGTGGCCTGTGCCCTAATGCACCCGGAAAAGCGGCTGTCAGCTCTCGATGGATCCTTCATGCTCAGGCGCTTCAAAGAGAAGCGATTTGCGGCTGGCGCTTTGCGTGAAAATATGGCAGCGTGCACGAATCTTGGCCTGGAGATCGGTCAGTTCCTGCTTTTGGTCAGGGATGGTATGGTGATTATCTCCGACCAGCTCGGGCTGTAAGGTATGACTGCGGAAAGGTCCCCTTGGCGAAAAGATGTCCTGGGCTGGTCGCTGTATGATTTCGCTAATACCATCTATTCCATGAACATCGTCTCGCTCTATTTGAAGCGGTACATTGTTGAAGATCTTGGTAAGGACGACCGTTACTTCGACATCCCCTTTTCGATTTCAATGGCCATTGCCGCGCTGCTGCTTCCCGCCCTGGGAGCAATGTCCGACCATTCGGCAAAAAAAAGGGTTTTCCTCTTTTTGTTTACCCTCTCATGCTGTATAGCGGTCGGTTTGATGGCGGTTGTACCTCCACCATTGATCCTGGTGACCATTGTGCTCTTTGTTATCGCCAATTTTTCGTACGAGTCGGGTCAGCCGTTTTATAATGCTCTCCTGTATTCGGTTGCTGACGGCACTCAGGCACGGTTTGTCTCAGGTGTTGGCGTTGCGTTCGGGTATGTCGGTTCCATTTTGGGTATGATTTTTGTTCTTCCGTTTGTCACGGGCGAGATTTTTTCGTGGGACATACCTTTCCTGGCCGCCGGAGGGAAACAAGCCTCCTTTCTACCGACTGCATTCCTGTTTATGTTATTCGCTCTACCACTCTTTCTATGGGTAAAGGAAGCTGAGAACATCAAGCCTGAGAAGGCGAGCCTGGTTGCATCTTATCGAGAGGTCTGGGCGGGAATCAGGGGGACAAAGAAGTACCCGGGCGTGCTGCGTTTTTTGATCGCCGACTATTTTTTTGAAGATGCGGTGGCGACGGTGATTATTAACATCGGACTTTACTGCTCAATCGTTCTTGGCTTGGCAGAACAGGCTATTACAACTTTCTTGATTATCTCAACTATATCAGCGGTACTCGGATCGTTTATTATCGGTAAGGTTGCCCAGCGTTGGTCACTGAAGAACCTGTTAAGCTTGATAATCTGGGGCTGGGTAGCAGCACTGCTTCTATTTTTAGTGACTGATCGTATGATTTTAGTATGGTTTCTCGGTTCGTTAATCGGCGTTCTTCTGGGAGGATTGTGGACAATCACACGCCCCTTGCTGGCCGAGCTGGTGCCGCGTCAAGACCTCGGTCGTTTCTTTGGACTGTTTTCATTGTCAGGACGAGCGGCGGCAGTCGTGGGGCCACTAGTTTGGACCGTTATGGTATATTATTGCCATCCCCAGAGAGCGTTGGGGAAAAAGATTATTGAACTTCTGGGTGAAAAAAGCATTGATGCTACCAAGCTCCCTTACAAAATGGGCGTATTATCCCTGGTTCTGATGATGGTAGTAGGATTGTACATATTCAGGAAAGTGCCCCACACACGGGAGCTCAAGCATGGGTAAGAAAATCGGCAACTGGTACTACTACTCTGGAGCCGTGCACATCCACACCACCGAATCGGACGGTACAAAAAGTCTCGAAGAAGTAGCTGCCATCGGTCAGCAGGTTGGCCTTGACTTCATGATGTTTGCCGACCACATGACGCTCAGTAATCGCGATCAGGGCGGGGAGGGTTTCTACGGGAAGACCCTGGTGGTGATCGGGTATGAGCACAACGATCCTGACGATATTCATCATTATCTGTTGTTCAAAACCCCGCGGGTGTATCCGGCCGAGATGTCGGCCAAAGAATACGTTGCGGCCGGCGCCGCTGATGGCGCTTTGGGCATCCTGTCACATCCTGACGAAATTAGAAATAAGCTGAAACGGTTTCCCGCGTATCCGTGGAAGGACTGGTCAGCGGACGGCTTCACCGGCATCGAGCTGTGGAACCAGATGTCCGAATGGATGGAGCAACTGACTAAATACAACCTCTTGTTTATGGCCTTTTCCCCGCGCAAGTCAATGGTCGGCCCCACGGAACGAATCTTGAAAAGGTGGGACGAACTGAACCTGCAACGAAAGGTGGTCGGTATCGCCAGTGTTGACGCTCATGCGTTTTCTTTCAGAGTCGGTCCGTTTACGGTGGAAGTTTTCCCGTACAAGGTTCATTTTAAGTCCCTGCGCTCGCATATTATTCTTCCTGAGCCAATGTCCAAGGATTTTGAAACGGCCAAAAACCAGCTTTATGATGCCATCCGAGATTGTCGCCTTTACTTTTCCAACATGCGCTGGGGTATAGCCGACAGGTTTGAATTTTATGCCGAGAACGCGTCTAGACAAGTAGTCTGCGGAGGATACCTGCCGTCAGTTGACGGCACTCGCTTGCTGGTGAAAACTCCCTCTAAAGCAACCCTGAAGCTGATTCATAATGGACAAATGATTCTCCAGACTCTTACCGACAGGCTTGAATACCGAGTGGCTCAACCGGGAATATATCGGGTTGAGGGTTGGAAGGGGAAACGAGGCTGGATCTTTTCCAACCACATCAGGATAGGTGTTTAGGTTTGTGTAAGG
>CAZYRH010000021.1:17943-22819 GCA_964650395.1 uncultured Ignavibacteriales bacterium | reverse complement strand
CGATTTAATTTGCTGCTTTTTTTATTAGCATGTATTTCTGGGACATCACACTAGGAGCTAATCAGAAAGGTCGAAAACCCTGCCTGTCCTGAGCTTGACGAAGGGTAGCTCTGAGGATTTTTTTCACGCTTTGCGTGAATGTCAAAAACGCATGGCTTCTGACTTACCAAAACTGACTTACGTCACAACTTGCTCACTGTTCCACCCTGCCACGCATCGGGACGAAGCGAACTTCATAGAGAACTTCTTTCTGAAGTCCTGCTTTCGTCTTGCGAATCTTTACCAGGTCCTGCCGGTTAAAACTACCAGTTATCAGTGGAAGCACCATTCTGCCGCCTTCCACAAGTTGTTCAATCAGAACCTCGGGTATCTTGGGAGCCGCCGCCGTGATGACAATGGCGTCAAACGGCGCTTCCTCCCGCCAGCCGCCGGAGCCGTCGTCGAGCTTGGTCTTAATCTTGTCGTATCCGAGCTCATGTAGGAGCTTGTCGGCTCTCTGAAGCAGCTCAGGAATCATCTCGATGGAAAAGACCTTGTCAGTTATTTCGGACAGCACTGCCGCCTGATAGCCACAGCCGGTTCCAATCTCAAGGACCTTATTGCCCGGCTCAAGCTCCAGATGTTCCGTCATCGACCCCACAACGTAAGGCTGGGAAATAGTTTGACCTTCCCCAATCGGCAGGGGGCCGTCATAGTATGCCTCGCTGCGGTACTGTTCAGGAACAAAAAGATGACGGGGCACCGTGCGCATCGCATACAGCACAGCCGCATCTCTGATTCCGCGTTGAACCAACTGCTCGTCCACCATGCGCAAGCGCTGTGAAATAAAGAGAACGTCATCAGTTCCGTCTTCTTGTTTGTTGGACATGAGCACTCCGCCGGTTATCCGACTGCCAGGTTTAAGGACTGGCGTTTTATCAAATATAACATCGGCGATGGCCAAAAGAAAGACCAGCCTATGGCTGGTCCTTCGATTGAGCCAGGCTATTTCAACAAGAGCATCTTTTTTGACTTTATTCCGTCTGCATAGCTCAAGCGATATAGATACACCCCAGAAACAACCGGTCTTCCAGAGGTGTCTGTTCCGTTCCACGTCACTCGGTAAGTCCCGGCTGAGACGTCTTTTTTCAGCAGTGTCACCACCTCTTCACCTAAAAGATTGTATACGGCCAGCGATACGTGACTATGTTTGGGAATTTCTCCCTTTATGTGAGGGGCTCATTTAATTCTTCGGCGGTATTCGTAAGTCATTAAGTACGAGTTAAATATAACAAAAAGAGTACCCTTGTCAACTATCATCTCTTTATGGCCGGTCAAAACCGGCGCTGAGCCTTGTGCTATCGGGCAACCCTCTACACAGAAACTAACCATTATCAAGAGATTCCAACAACGATAAGTGTTGCTGTAACCTTTGCGCTTCCTCTCGCTTTGAGGAGTGAGACGACACGGCACAACAGGGGGAGTGCTGTCGACTCCTGTGGATGCAAGAGCCGCCGCAGTGGAACGGTTTGCAATCGAGAAGCAGGCTTATTTGAGCATTTGCGGGATCACCACCCAGCGCACCGACCAGGCGCCAGTGTCTTCCTTCGCCAGACAAACGATTCCGCCCATCTGAAATGTAACAACACTCTTGGATTCATCCCCGCAAACCAACCTGGCAGCAAGTTTGCCCAAATGTGGGAGGTGCCCGACTAGCATGAGGTCTTCTTTTTCTTCAGTCAGTCGGTTTGCCCAAATCGAAGGGTCCGCAAGCGGTTCCAAACCCTCAGCAGCCGTGATTGAGTCGGATAGATTCAAATGCTTCGCGAGAACCTCGCCTGTCTGCTGAGCCCTTGTTTTGCCGCTGTGCAAAATGTGATCGATTTTGAGCGTGGTGTGCTCGGCTACAAAAGCGGCGACTTTCTCGATGTCGGCTTTCCCTTTGTCTGAGAGGGATCGCCGGGAATCTTCCTCTTTCTGCTTGGCTTCGGCATGTTGTACGAGGTAAAGGTTCATAATTATATCCTCCGCATTTGTTTTTCAACCGCAACTTTGCCCCTGCAAATAAATTATAACCTCGGAGAATCAGTTGCAAGCTCGTTTCCCAACAATTCAAATGGCTGCCCGTGATACTATTGGTTGGCACGCATTGTGGTAGTCACAGCCGTGACCTAAATCGACCACAGATTATTTTGAAAAGTTCGCGAGCAATAAGAAAATGTCCTTCCGCAGTTGGGTGGCAATGATCGATAAAGAGCTTTTCACCCCTGTTCTCTTTGAAGATGCGCGGAAGATCAATGACAAACACATTCGGCCAACGCTTCATTTCGTCAATCTTTTGCCAGTAGTCTCTTTTAATCCGTAACGAGAAATAATCAGCCTGCAAGGCCGAATCGAGGTACTTGAATGCCGCGCTGCCGGTGTCATCAAGCAGGCTCAGGTCGGTGTCATTCGCAAACAGCAAATTGACACCGATATTGAACAGAAACGCCGAACCGGCTGCTGTCAAGGCTGGATTGGTACTGTCAGTTTGCTGGCCGGCGAAGACTTCTCGCGCTTTTCGCAGGTAGTAGTCTGCCTGGCGGTACTGGCCATTTTCCCAGAAAGACACGCCGAGGTTATTAAGAAGTACGGGATTGTCCTCATCCATCGTCAATAGCTGAGTATAATGCTCGGTGGCTTGAATCGGTGTCAGCGAATCTGTATAAGCGGACCGGTAGACAACTTTGGTAAACTTATCGCCTCGTCCGTATAGTTGAGTGAACATCTCTTGGCTCAGACAGTATTTCATTTTTCTGCCTAAAATCTTCCCCATCGCATCCGGCAAAATAAGACAGCCCTCTTCACCGGTGACATGCATAAACACCTTGAACTGAAGCCCGGCCGGCCACAACAATGGCGTCAGTGGTTTGAGAATTATCAACGGGCAATTATGTTCGGTGCATCCCTTGGTGATGCTTTGGAGATTTGCACCGAATCTATCTACCGACACCCTCACCTTGAGCGACTCGGCGGGACCGCCGCTTCTGCCGATATACCTAACCAATGCTGCCCTCAACACTCTATAGAGAGCAAGGCGAGATAGAATCCTCCGCACAGCTTTCATGCGCTGACTTTTCAGCAGTTCACAATCGGAGTACGGCCCGGAAATCGAGGCGTCATTGTTGCCACAGTAGAGTATGACGACGTCCGATTGGTACGACCATCCTTTGAGTTCAAGAAAGCGGGCAATCTGCTCACTGCTGTAACCTGATACGGCGGCATTAATCACCTCAACCTTCTTACTGCCGGGACAATCGCTCTCTAAAAGGCGTTTCAGTACCTTACTAAAGGCCAATCTGCGAGACTTGAGTCCGAGACCGACCGGAGAGGAATCACCCAAAAGCAGAATCCGAAAGGTGCGGGGAAGCTTTTGTGCAGCCACTTCATCGCCGAGAAGATGCTCCGAGTTAGTCTTTATTAGTGGGTTATCGAGATTAGCCTTGAATCTCCAAAGAAGGTCCGGGTCAGGTTCATGCCAGTCAAACAACGAGGCGAAGAATTCCGTCTGCCAGCCGGGTTTGCCAATGTGCCGTTCGGCTAGGGAAGCAAGGTTTGCTTCGAGTAGTCGAGCTGCCGATTCCAAAAGCAGCAGAACAACGATAAACACAACTATGGAGGAAACGAGCTTTCTTTTCATGATCCTCCTTAAGGGCGGAGACAATTTGGCTCAATCTGACTAAATTAGAAATTATGCCGCTGTTTGTCAAAGTTTACCGGGCATGCGGTTTCGCCTTCTTTATGCATTTAGGTTGAAACAGGATGAAGGATAATATATAATGAACAAACTCGAGTGTTGGAACTGAGATGATTCATTTTCCTGTCAGTAACGTGGAGACCTACTGGTGGCTGCCGCCGCTGGTCGCCTTTGCCATATCCTGTTTGACCTCGACGGGCGGACTGTCCGGGGCGTTTTTGCTTTTGCCGTTTCAGGTGAGTGTCCTGGGCTTTACCGGACCGGCCGTCAGTCCAACGAATCTTGTGTTCGGTGTTGTTGCTATCCCAGGTGGCGCTTATCAGTATTATCGTGAGAAGCGGATGGTCTGGCCTCTGGTCTGGGCGATTCTTATCGGGTCTATACCGGGGATGTTCCTCGGCGCAATTATTCGCGTCACGTACCTGCCGGACCCTCAAGCTTTCAAACCCTTCGTTGGATTGGTGCTGGCCTGTATCGGCTTTCGGCTGTTAAAGGACGTTTTCTTCAACCGCAATGAGCCTGAAGCGACACGTAATGTCCTAAGTGAGTTCATAGTAACCTCTCCAGTCTTTACTTGGAGGAAGGTAAGCTATGTATTCAACGGCAGACCCTATCACGCTCCAACGTTGGGGATTATTGTCCTCAGCTTCGTGGTGGGTATAATTGGCTGCGCCTATGGCATAGGCGGAGGCGCTATTATCGCTCCCTTGCTCGTAACGGTTTTCCAGCTCCCGATATATACTGTAGCCGGGACAGCGTTGTTGAGTACCTTTGTGAGCTCAATTATGGGTGTCTTCTCCTACGCCATTGTTGCCGGACTGTATTCGTCGTCCGAGTTGTCAATAACGCCAGACTGGTTGCTGGGAGCTCTTTTTGGAATCGGAGGCGCAGCAGGGATCTATGTCGGGGCGCGGCTGCAGAGATTCGTGCCGGCCAAGGCCATTAAGGCTCTTCTGGCCTTGTGCGTTCTTTCAATCGTAGTGAAGTATATTGGGGAATTACTGGCATAGTCTACTGGAATGTCAACTGTATGGCACAGAAACCCTGCCTGTTGAGGGGTTTTAATGGGAGGTCAGGCAGGGTTTTCATAGGAGAAGTCATGAAACATTTATATAATAATTCATCCCCCCTTTATTGTCAATACCTTTTCGTGAGGAACCG
>CAZYRH010000021.1:0-17843 GCA_964650395.1 uncultured Ignavibacteriales bacterium | reverse complement strand
AAAATACCTATTAACACCAAAGAATGTTGATTTTAACTACATGATCACTGTGTGCGGTTACGCTGATAAGAAATGTCCCGTGTTTCTCGGTCGCATGAACAATCAGATTGACGCTGGTAAGCGGGTCTCCTGCGACGTCCAGGACAAAACAGCTTCCGGTTTGCCCGGCAGATACTTTTTGAATTCTATCAGGAAGGTGGTCCCCTTTCCCACCTGCGAGTCAATTCTCATGTTGAGCTTCAGAGCCGAACAGATCCTGTGCACAATTGACAGCCCCAGACCTGTCCCCTGTTTTTTAGTCGAGTAGAACGGTTGAAATATCCTCTTAAGTTCTTCTTCAGCTATTCCAGGTCCGTTGTCCTGAACATACAATTCTACGTTACCGTGAGCGCCGTTAGTGTCCAGTTTGAAGGTGAGCTCACCTGGTTTCCCTTCAAAGGACTCACAGGCATTGGCTGCGAGATTCAGAAGCAATTGCTTAATCAAGTCTTCATCACCTATGACATACACAATGGACCCATCCGTCTCGAAATTGATTCGTATATCGTCGGTGAATGACTGGTGGTGATAGAGAACTTGAACTACTTCATTGATAAGGTGATAGAGTTCAACTTTGGTGTAGGTTGGCCGATCAATTTTCGCATATTGCAAGAACTCACTGAGAATCCTGTTGAGGCGGTGTGATTCCTTTACAATCAGCGCCATGAGCTGGGCATTTTCCTGAGAAACTTCTATCTCTTTTTCCAGCACCTCCACTGACCCTGAAATAGCAGCCAGTGGATTTCGTATTTCATGTGCAATGGACGCCGACAACTCGCCCACTGCGGCCAGCCGGTCGGCAGTGCGAACTTTTGTTTCAAGGAGCTTTGCCTCGGTCAGATTGGAAAAAATGGCTATCACACCTCGCAACTCGTGGCTCTCTTCAGTTAGTATGGACGTTGAAAGACCGAGCGGGATTTTAACAGAGTCGGCGTTTACGATCTCGATTTCTTTCCGTGGGTGGGCCACACCGCGGCGAATTCCATCCATTAAACTCTCGGCAAGATGAGGCATGCGGTCAGCGAATACTTCCATACAGTACATCCCCTTGACTTCCTCCTCCCGGTAGCCAAGAATTCGTTCCGCAGCTCGGTTGAAAAAAATAATTCGTCCCTGAGCGTCTATGGTCAGCAAACCTGAATTCAAGTGGCGCAGAATATCATCTGTCTCAAGTTTGGCTCTTTCGAGAGCCAGGGAGGTATCAGCCAATTGCTCACCCTGATTTTTCAGTCGCTCGGCCAGGTAACCTGAGATAAAGGCCACCAAATAAAAAATCAACACATGCAGGAAGATAGCGTAGAAGGCCTTGTCCTGAACCGAAAATATCGTGTGGAGAGCTTGCAGTGAGAACTGCTGATCGCCAGTGCCACTTAATACCAGCCAGATGATAAAGGTATAGGCCAGAGACACTACGGAGGCAACGACAAGCGTTCCTACCAGGCGATAGGCTAAAGCGGCCGACACGATAGTGAGAATAAACAGAGCCGAAAAGGGGGAGTTGATACTGCCGGTGGCGTATATGATCCCCGATTCAAGAACTATCTCAAAGACAAACTGCAAGGCGGTGACCCCGGCTGTTATTCTTTTCAAAGACAGACGGTGATCAAACGCCAACAGCAGGGTAAGAGCCAGAGTTAAAACACAATACTGGACAAACCAGAGGTGTAAAAACCCCGGATAACGCATCCAGAGCACGACCACGGAAAACAGGATTATAAATGACCCAAGTCGAAGTGGGATGAACCAGAAGCTCTTCTTTGAGATTTCTCTTTTGTGCATAAAAGGAACGGCGCTTTCAAAGGCGCCGTTGCATTCTTTTTTTTCTTTGTCTCTCGGAGAGAGTCTTCTCTCCGTATTCTATATTTTACCGATTATGTCAAACATCGGCAGATACATGGCTATCAGAATGCCACCTATAATAGCCCCCATGAAGACAATAATAATCGGCTCGATCATAGACGTCAGGGCCGATACAGCATCGTCGACTTCTTCATCATAGAAATCAGCGATCTTGGACAGCATCTCGTCAAGCCCTCCTGTCTTTTCGCCGACTGAGATCATCTGGGTCACCATCGGGGGAAACACCCCTGATTCTTTCAGCGGCCCGGTAATGGTATCTCCCTCCGCAATAGCCATAACCGACTTGTTGATGGCGTTGGCGATCACCAGATTGCCGGCGGTCTTGGCCGTTATCTCAAGGGCTTCAAGGATGGAAACGCCTGAAGATAAGAGCGTCCCTAACGTTCGGGTGAAACGAGCCACAGCCGATTTGCGAACCAGGTTGCCCAGTACCGGCGCTACCAGTAGCGCCTTATCAACCGAGAGAGCCCCGGTGGGAGTTCGTTTCCACCAGAAAAGCAGACCCAACAGACCTGCTGATCCGAAAAAAAGATAGAGAAAATTAGCCTTCAGGAAGTTTGAAATTTGCAGAACAATCTGAGTCGGCTTCGGCAGGTCAGCACTGAGGCCGCCAAACATCTTGGCAAATACGGGCACAATGAATGTCAACATAGCGAAAGTGACACCAACAGCCACAAAAACAATGACTGAGGGATAGACCATGGCGCCTTTCACCTTACGGACGAGTTTGTCAGCCTTTTCACGATACCCGGCCAGCCGCACCAGAATAGCATCCAGCGCTCCGCCGATCTCCCCCGCTTCAACCATATTAGTGTACAACTGGTCAAAAATCTTGGGGTGACGCGCCAAGGCCTCCGAAAGAGTGGAGCCACCCTGCACTGACTCTTTCACACTGGCGATGATCTTGGACAGCTCCTTATTTTCAGACTGGGTGGCAAGTATCTCCAAACACTGTACCATGGGTAGCCCGGCACCAATCATCGTGGCAAACTGACGCGTGAAGCGTGAAACCTCGACTTTCTTCACACCGGTGCCTATTTTGAACTGTATTTCGGGTGCCTTTTTGGCAATCGACTTAACCATGATGCGGTTCTGCCTGAGAACTCGCTCCACATCACCCCTGGTTTTGGCCTTCAGTTGGCCCTGAACCGCAGCGCCGGCGAGTGTCTTGCCTTTGTACTCAAAAATTGGCATTGACCTAATCCTTTCTTAACCTCTAAGTTATGAAAACGCCGGAGTCTTCTGATGTGACAACATTTCACCCAGTTCTTGGGGGTCGGAAGTGTAGTTCATGGCATCGTTGATAGAAATTTTACCCGACAAATACAGTTCCGCCAAGGACTGGTTCATTGTTTTCATACCGTACTTCTGGCCCGATTGAATCATGGAGTATAATTGGTGGATTTTATCGTCCCGGACGAGGGCGCGGATAGCTGGTGTACAGACCATGATCTCCAGTGCCAGCCCCCGGCCGCCGCCAAGCTTCGGAACGAGCGCCTGAGAGATAACCGCCTGCAGAGAGAACGACAACGTGACGCGAATCTGCTCCTGTTGGTTGGTTGGGAATGAATCCACGATTCGGTTAATTGATTCCGCCGCCGAGTTGGTATGAAGAGTAGCAAAGGCCAGGTGGCCCGTTTCCGAAATGGAGAGAGCGGCTTCAATCGTTTCCAGGTCGCGCATCTCCCCAATAAGAACAACGTCCGGATCTTCTCGCAATGCATACTTCAGAGCGGCCGCAAACGAGTTCGTGTCGGAGTAGACCTCCCGTTGATTGATAAGCGCCGTCTGGTGACGATGCAGATACTCGATTGGGTCTTCAACCGTGATAATATGCACCGCCCGTTCTTTGTTGATCTTGTCGAGAATAGCTGCCAGCGTGGTTGATTTGCCGCAGCCCGTGGGTCCGGTAACCAGCACCAAGCCCCGCGGGAGCCTGGCAAAATCAGCCACCACCTTTGGCAAGCCCAACTCTTCAAATGACTTGATCTTGTATGGAATCTGACGCAGGGCGACAGCGATATTCCCTCGCTGCATGAACACGTTGCACCGAAAACGACTCATCTGTTCGATCCCAAACGAAAAATCCAGCTCTGAATTCTGCTCAAACTTAAGCTTTTGTTTTTCATTCAACATCGAATAGGCGAGCTTTTTAGTTTGTTCACCGGTTAACAGATCGTAGTTGCTTAGTCGTTGCAACTTACCATCGATTCGCACGACCGGCGGAGCTCCAACTGTGAGATGTAAATCAGAGGCGTTCATTTTAACCATCTGTTCCAACAGCTCACGTAAAGAAATCATTCGGCGCTCCTCACTGACGAGATTCCCAGCACTTCTTAGCGTTCGGTGTTTTTTTATAGTATCGGTTTATTCAGGGGGAAACTTGACCCGCTTTTCAGCCAACGCAGGTTATAACCTATTGAAAGACAATGAAGTTGAGCCGAGGAACCAAGGGCGTTAGGTGAAAGTAATGGCAAAGACCTCATCGATATCGATCAATCCCTGTTTCATCTTTTCCACCGCGGACATACGCAGGCTGAACATTCCTTCTTCTATTGCCGCCTGTCTGATTTCAGTGTCGGTGGCCTTAGCCAGAATCAATTGTTCTATAGTGGGGGTGATCGGCATAACTTCAAAAATGGCGGTTCTTCCAGACTTGCCGGTATCGTTACACTCCCTACAACCAACTCCTCGAAAGGCCCTGATGTTTCGCAGCAACTCTTTGGGGACACCTAAACTGTCCACCTGCTCTTGAGTCAGGTTCACTTCCTCTTTACAGCTCTGGCAGATCTTGCGAGCCATTCGCTGGGCCATGATCAACTTGGTCGCCGAAGCCACCAGATAGAATGGAATTTCCATATCGATTAGACGGTTGATTGACGAGGGAGCGTCGTTGGTATGCAAGGTAGAAAAAACGAGGTGGCCGGTTAGAGCCGCCCGGATGGCTATCTCGGCAGTTTCAGTGTCACGAATCTCACCAACCATGATGATGTCCGGGTCCTGCCGCAAAAATGACCGCAGAGCCGCGGCAAAGGTCAACCCAATGTTGGAGCGAACAGCTACCTGATTGATGCCGTCAAAGTTGAACTCGACCGGATCCTCGGACGTCATGATATTTACATCAATGGTGTTTAACTGCTTCAACGCTGAGTAGAGGGTGGTCGTCTTGCCGGAACCGGTAGGCCCGGTAACAAGGATAATACCGTATGGAAGGCGGATCGCCTTTTGAAATTTCCCTAAATCATCCCCTCGAAAGCCAAGCTTGGTCATATCGACCATGAGCGCCATGGGGTCCAAAATTCGCATCACCACCTTTTCGCCAAAGATTGTAGGCAGTACCGATACTCGAAGGTCAACCGTGCGCCCGGCAATTTTGATCTTTATCCGACCATCTTGGGGATGACGGCGTTCTGAAATGTCGAGGTCGGCCATAATCTTCACCCGCGACACTATGGCCGCCCGGTACTTGAACGGAAGCGGAGCCATTTCACGCAGTACGCCGTCAATTCGATAGCGCACCCGGATTCTTTTTTCATACATTTCAAGGTGGATGTCAGAGGCTCCCATTCGTATAGCGTCGCCCACTATCGAGTCCACTAGTTTGACCAGCGGCTTGTCCTGAATGGCCGACAACAGATCTGATTCGCTGGGACCTTCATCAACCTCAACAACTTCCAGGTCTGGATTCTCCTCCAATCCTCTGACTATTTCTGATAGGCCTCCGGAATCGGTATAGTAGGTTTCAATTGCTTTTTCTATAGCGTTTTCTGGGGAAATCACCGGCTGAATATTACAACCGGTAATAAATTTTATGGCGTCTAGGACATAGATATTGTTCGGGTCGCTGATTGCAACCAGCAGGGTTTTGCTTATTTGGGAGACGGCAATGACTTTGAATTTGCGAGCGATATCCAGAGGTATCAACTTGACAACTTCCGGATTCAGCTCCACATCGCCCAGACGGAGGGTTCCAATTTTGAGGTGCTTGCCAATAAGCTTGGCAATATCATCCTCGGATTCCACCGCTCCAATCCTCACCAGAGCGGCTTCAAATTTTTCTTTCTTTTCTTTAGAGAGAGTCAGCGCCTGTTCAGCTTGCTCCGGTGTGATCTTGCCGGCATTGACGAGTATTTCTCCGAGTTCTGAAGACATCCTTAACTATCCGTGTGGTGCTACTCACTGAAGGCAGCAAACAGTTGAACCAGCAGGATCCGTTGACGGCGTGGTCAGCTAATCCTGGAAAATGTCGTCAAGCTTGTCCTGCGCCATAGCGGCAAACTCGTTCGAAACGGCGGAACCATCTGCGGCCTTGGGGTTTTGTTTGATTTTGTCAAATATCTTGGTTAGCTCCGCGGCGGTTTCTTTGGCGTACAACCGCACCATACCAATCGTGGTGCGATCATCAAAAATAACCACCAGAATAGAACGCTCTCCCACCAGTGACATGTGAATGTGGTCCTTTTTCCCCTGATGAAATAACACAGAAAACTCCGGTTCTCCTACCAGCCGGGCGATTTCCTTAGTGGAGGCAAACGAGCCCGCCAACAGAGCGGCCAGGGCGGTGGTGTCAAGTGAATGGGTGAAGCCCTGCCGCGTGATCAGATGGCCGTCCTTATCGACTAACAGGGCACACTTCGCTTCGGCCCCTTTGAGCATTTTTGTAATCAGCGTTTCAATCTCGGTGATCTCTTCTTCATAGATGATTAAATTGTCATCAGACATATCAGTTTCCTCCATTCCTATTTAATACCAAACAAACGCTTAAAGAAACCGCGTTTTTTCTTGCTCCGACGCCGTAACGCCGGCGACATAATAGGATATCCCCTTTTAACCGGCAAATCTTCTTTGTCAGTGCTGTCTATTTTTGTGACTTTCTGCGCCAGCGACACATTGAACGGTTCTTCTTTTTGGGCCAGCGTAAACGTCGTCGGGGAAATCTTCTTTTCCCTGCCTCCCGCTCCGTCACTACCCGGATAAGGACGATACCGGTAAGACTCTGATTTGGCGGTCTCTTCAGAAGCGGCAACTTGTGCAGCCTGAGTTGCGGGTGCGGCCGCGCTTGTAACTTCAGATTGGACCGCAATGCTTACTTCCTCTGCTGCTGGCGGCTTCACCGGAGTCGATCTGGTTGGAGCAATCGGCTCGGACGAAGTGACGGCAGTGGGTTTCAAAGAAGCAGCCTCTGCAGGCCTTGAGGTCGGACCACCAGAGGACTTCGCCTTATCCAACACCATCTTAATAACCAGCTTGAGGGTATCAAACACTCCCGTACCGAGAGTTGCTGAGGCCTCAAAGCAGGGCCATCCCCGGACGTTGAGCTTGGCATTCAATCGGTCGACCGGTAAGACTCCCGGCAGATCACGCTTATTGTACTGAATCACCATCGGTAGGTCGTTGAGATCGTAGCCATATTCCTTAAGATTCTCTTCAAGGTTGACAAGCGACTCGATATTCTCGTCCATCTTGTCCGGTTGACTGTCAGCGACAAACACCACGCCGTCAACGCCCCGCAGGACAAGTTTTCGAGTAGCGTTGTAATAGACCTGACCGGGGACGGTATACAACTGGAACTTGGCTGCAAATCCATTTATTGTTCCGATGTTGATCGGCAAAAAGTCGAAATACAGTGTCCTGTCAGATTCAGTGGCTAACGAGATCATCTTGCCACGCGTACTGGACGGAATCTTCGAATGAACGTACTGCAAATTAGTAGTCTTGCCGGATAATCCAGGGCCGTAATATACAATCTTGCAGCAGACTTCTCGTGACGCGTAGTTGATTGACACCATAACTTTTCAAACCCACCGTTGTCCGGTTATTTTGGGCTACCGACCCTTAACTTGTTGACAGCGTTTTTAATCTCTAACCGAATCAAACCGATGTTGACGTCCTTTTCGGTTGTCACCACCAGAATCCCCATACCGGCGTCAGTAAGAAACAGTTTGGCATTTTTGGCTTCAATCGTTACCTGCTGCAACGGAGGACTCTCAAGACGATCCAGCGACTTTTGTATGTTGTCTGAAATGGAAGCGGCTAAGGCTCCAATAGTTTCTCCTTCGAAGGTGGAATCAAGATCGGCTGCGATAACAATACCGTCGTTACCGACTACCATGGAACCGGTCACTCCGGTGGTTTTATTCAGTTCACTAAGTACTTGATACATATATTTTCTCCACGTTCGCGAGCAGCTTTTGACTGTACCGCTCTGCCGTATATTTTCTGATTATCTCAAGACCCCGAGTAATTCTAATCGAAAGTAAATCGTCAACCTGCCTTTGAGCAACCACCATCAGAGTGAAAGATTCCTCGCGGGCGATAACGATTCTTTTATCTTTCAACATAATGTTGATCTTCTCCGGTGAACCCCATCCGGCCCGACTGAGAACTTGACGATTCATTTCGGTAAATAGAAGAGAAAAGGGTGCCCAAGCCTCGGCGTCCACAGATCCTTGCTTATAGTGTCCTAACAATAGACCTTCCTGATTAACTACCGCTGCCATTTGCACCGAACTGTCCTCGCCAATGTAGCGGGTGGCTCGATCAAAACCATTAGTATTGACCAACGCCGCCCTTAGCGGAGGGTTGGTAGGGGATTCTTTGGTCTCCCCCACTATGCTCTGGTCAGATACGGTGGGGAGGGCGCCACTGAATCCTTTTTCCACTGAAACTGACATAGAGGCCATTCCTCTATCTATCACCCCAGCTGAGGAGGGGGCAGACCTGGGGAGATGACGAACTGTCTCCAAGGGAAACAGCACCCTCATAGCTGGCTTCAGAATGAAGGGGGTTGCTGCAATGTGGAGCAAAATCGCCGGCAGGTAGCTTGACATACCCAGCGTCAAAGAAACGGTAAGGTTCATTGAGTACACCGCTGCAACGAGTACTCCAAATACAGCCCCCACGACCAGGCGATATATTAGGCATAGCCCTGCTGCCTGAGCCATTTGAAGGAGCGAGATACGGCGGTTGAAAATGAAGATCACCGCTCCGTAATACGCCAGCTCATACATGACACTGAGCAACGACACCTTTGCTAAACCTGAACCTAATTGCTCAGGGAAGAGTATCATCGGCGCTATCAAAACGAGTAAAGAAAACAACAGTATTTGACGTGCTACACGTGCGGGTATATCCATGACACACCACCTAAGGCTGATATTTCGTCAGCAAGTTTTCTATTTTCATTCTCAACGTTCCAAGGTTAGCTGAACTGTTGGCGGCAACCAGAAAAATTCCATTAGTAACCCTTACCAGATAGAATGTCGGTCCCACTGTTTCAATCAAGACCCTCCTGACTCTCCCCAGTGAACTTTTAAGCAACTCCCGGCCAAGCTCCTGGTCGATTTCACCCATAGCCGCAGAGCAGGCATTCGGGTCCATCTTTAACGCCCACTCTGACTCCACTACCAGGCCCTCAGGATTGATAAACAAAACGCCATTAACACCCGGTATGGCAATACTTCCCTCAAGGACTTCTTTGGCACTCAACTTCACGGCGACCTTGGCGGGAATTGTCTCTGATTTCGGCTGAATAGTGATACCTTTCGCCGGTTGCTCTGGAGAGCCGAGGCCGCCCACCAGGGCTGCCTGCTCCTGGGGAAGTCTGCGGGCTATCCCCAGCAACTTTTTAATCTGCGGGTGGTCCGGTTCACTTTGGTGGAGCCGTTCTAATAATTTTATGGCGGCATTGAACTCACCCTTGTAAATGTGTATTTCGGCCAGCAATAACTCAGTAGAGCGAGTTCGTCCGTCAATTTCAGCCGCCTTGTCGGCTTCAATCTCAGCCCAATCATACAGGCCGCGGTCAAGATTGATCTTGGCCATGATCACATGGGCAGTACCATAAGAAGGATGAATTCTCAAACCGTTCTGACAGATGCGAAACGCTTTCTCCAGTTCTCCCTTTTTGCGGTATGCGTCAGCCAAGGCCGCAAAAATTTGAGAATTGGGGGCCTCATCCAAAATCTTTTGGCATTTCTCAACTCGCTCATCAAGTGCTGAAGCAGTGACCATATATAAGCCTGTAACCCACTTTATAACAAAGCACTAAGAAATAAGAATAATCTATTTAATGCAACGATAAACAATACAGTAAGTTATGTCAACTTCAATCTAATCAACTCAGAACTCTTTTCGCTTCGATAATACCCATCAGAAACAATCCGGTCATCACAACCAAACAGGTCGGGACAATAAAAGTCGGTAGAACGATGAGTTCAAAGGCGCTGGTCAGGGTAGCCAACTGGGCTAGACCCAACACCGCAAAACCACCCGTAAAGAATTGCCAACTTTTGCTTAACTCTCCCCCCCTCACAATGCTCAGGACCTCAAATGCTCCCCATACTCCTGCAACTGCAATACCTAAGATGAGAATGTTAAGAAGCGTTGGTGGACTGGTGATGACGGCAAAATTGGCTGCCTCAGCCCGGCCTCCTGCCGCGCAGAGAAACAGTACTCCCAGTAGGATTTTTTTGTTCATGTGATTACCCTCGTACCATTTTGACGACTTTGTCTGCACGCTTGAGAGTTTTATAAAAAGTATCTTCAATGCTGTAGCGCTTGACCAGCTCGCGTCGCGTCGCCAGCGGTTGCGATATCTCCTTCTTGACGTTAATCATGACTTCTCTGAAAGCACCCATCCCCAACAGTTGAAAAACGTACTCCATTTGTTCGGCTAACATATTCTCAAGTTCCGTCATCAGTTTGTGAAACCGGACAGGAGCCGGAATAGCTCTCACCGCGTTTAAAAATTTCTCAACAGAAGGCATCAAGTTAGAATGAGGATCTACACCCGGGAAGTAGCTTAGTAATCCGGAGCGGTATTGGGCAGCGAGAGTACCAAAGCGGGTGTTGCCCTCTCCCAATTTGTCCTCGAAAAGGGACCTGATGTGGTGGAAGCAATGGTTGTATAGATAAAAAACGATAGACAGTACAACCTCTTCCTCATCTTCTTCTTGCGCTTCACTCTCTTGGCGGCGGCCGATTACCTCTATCAGCTTATTGAGGATAAGACGATAGACGGCTCGGTAAGTGACGAATTCTCCCATTGGTGACAGGTTGACAAGATCGGGAAGGGTGCGATCGCCGTTGATGAGAGCTAAAATGCGAAACTCCTCAAGCGACAGAACAATTTCCTCACGATTGACCTTGGGGGACTTCACTACCGCCAGCAAAACGTTGTCAGGAGGAAGGACTTTCTGGATTTCCATCCATTCATCAATACGGCGCGTCCCCTCCATGATAACGTTCATCGTACTTAATTCTACCAGGAAAGGTGCTTGTTTAGAGGTAGCACCCTCATGGAAAATAAATTCCCCCTCTCGCCATGAAAACAAATTGTACACGATCTCTTCTATCTGAAGCCGCAAGCACTCAGTGATTTCTTTTTTATCAAAGAGATCCATGTCAATTAGGGTAGTGCCCAACTGCCGACCGGTTTGCTTGTGCAGGGTTATAGCCCGTTCCAAATCCGCCTTGGAGATTTTGCCTCTCTGGAGAAGCATGTTACCAAGCAAATCTTCGGACGAGTTGACCGATGAGGCGTGGACGATATTGCCGTTTTTGAAAGCGATTTCCTTTTGGCGAGAAGTGGTCTTCACCTCAAGAAGACCGCTTTTTTTGCCGCTTGCCAACAACTGCAGTATGTCCGGAAACGAAACCGTTTTCAGGTTGCCGGATAGACCCATCTCTGACCCTTTAAAAAAACAGTCCAGTCCGTTGTTTTCCTCGTTCAACGAGGCATTTCTTTATATTTATCGGGTAAAGCCAGCAATTACTTAATTGGAAAAAGTCAGCGCAATGGTCTAATATCAATAGGCTTCTGTCCGTTTTCGTAAACCTCCATCCTGACTGCTCCCAGCGTACTCAGGTCGTACACATTATCCGGCACGGTTACACTAAGTCGAGAGCCGGGTTGGTCTTGAAGCAAAGACTTTGGCTGTCTAAACTTTGAACATACAATCAATGGATAGCCGTCGCTGCGAAGACTATTCCAATCCGCCGAATTAGTGCTCAGCCGCCCGCCGACAACCAAAACCCGGCATCCTTGGGGAGAGACAAATGTCAGATGGTCAGGTCTGAATCTATCGGTGAACACAACGGTGGTAGCGCCAAAATCTGCCAGCACCCCCTGCGGCGAGGGATAGTACCCCGGTTCCTTTGGGCTTGACATGGTTTTGAGATACGGAACGATCGGCGCCGTTAACCCGCCTGAGGAACTGCTATGCAACACATCCGTGAAACTCTTTTGCAGCTTGCGGGAGACATATATCGCCTCCGCCCTGCAAGCTTCAGCCAGACGCACCAGATCATCAATGGCGTCATAATCTGCAGAAATCACAAAGAGCGAATGTATCCGTTTTATCTTTAAGCCGTCCAAAATCGGCATGATAATTCGGTCTTCAATCGTGTAATCCTTTCCGGCAAGTCCAGTGAATATGACGTCACCCGCCTCAGCGCCGGCCTGTTTCACGATGGCTGCAATGCCGCCGGGAACTGTAAAGAGATATATACTCCTACGGTCTGAACGCTCCATGGAGTTGACAACGCCCGCAAGGAGGCTAAAGTTTACGACTGCCATCAGTGAGATAATCGCCACCCACCTGATAGGTTTTGATCGCAACGACCATACCGTCAGGATGAGAAAGGCGTAGAAAAGCAGGACCAGACAGATTGGCAGACTGCTAACCTTGATCAGGGGAGCACTGTCCCCGCCTAAGAAACCCAGGAGAGTTATAATGAAACTCAACAGGAGATTCAATAGGGAACCAACAAACATTCCCAACAACGGCCAGATCAAATCAGCCAGCAACAGAAGCATTATCCCCACCACTGCGATTGAAACCAGCGGTACAATGATCAGGTTGGCGATTACGGAAATGGCCGGAATCCGGTGAAAGTAGAGAGCGATCAGCGGCATAGAGCACACTTGCGCCACTACCGAGATTATCAAAGGGAAGACCAACCATCGGTACCATCGGCGAGAATGATATTCCCTGAAAAGACCACTTATTCTGGGAGTGATGAATATCAAACCCCAGGCGGTGACAAAGGAAAGTTGAAAGCTGACATCAAATAGTTGTGTAGGGTCATATAGAAGGATGATAACTGCGGTAGCGGCGATTACATTATTCAGGTCGTATCGACGCTGAAATAATCCGGCGGAGACAACCAGGACAGCCATGATTGAAGCCCTCATCACCGACGGTTCTCCGTACGAGAGCATGGCAAAAACAAAGATAACCGTCAGCAGGATTAAGGAACGCCGTTGACGGGATATAGAAAACGGCCGCAATATGAGTATAAAAAAGAAGATAACAAGAGCCACATTGGAGCCGGAAACGGCCAGCAGGTGGAGAGTGCCGGTATCGCGGAAACGGCTGTAAATGGGCGCCGGTATATCTCGCGTCTCACCTATGAGGAACCCGGCGGCCAGCGCAGCAGCAGCAGGAGAGAGATTTCGATAGAAGCTCTCACGGATGCTCGAACGAAGCTTATCGATGTAATTGAATAGGCCAAAACGGTTACCCTTGTCGATCCGAACATCGAGTAAGGTTGGAAGGTATACCAGGCCATATATACCTTTCAAGCAGAGATAGCGTCGGTAATCAAATTTCCCCGGTATGTTATTTCCTTTCACCGGGTACATTCGCCCGTAAAATTCAATTCGGTCGCCCCTCTGCAAGGTTGTCGTGATATCGGATATTTTCAAAAGAACGGCGCCGTGAACCTTTCGCGTGACATCAGTGGCAATGGAGTCTAAAGAAACCCGGACTTCCGTTCGATTGGTCTTCAAATCCGGCCAGTCACTGACCCGCCCGAATATGTGGTAGACTTCACCTTCTTCGACAACACTCGCAATGTGGTTGGGACCGAAGTCATAAAACCGGAGGCTGAAATGAAAGGCGGAGAAAAACAGCAGACTGAAGCCGAACACTATCGTTGATGCCACGCTGCTGTAGCGGCGCAAGCCCATAAAGCCGCCCAAACAGAAGATAACTGCGGCAAACAAGAATAACCAACCGGGCCAATGCGTCTGATCCGAGATGACTATACCGGAAACGATGAACAATAACAGCAACAGGCTGGGATACTTGCGAATCATTCTTCAAGCGGTTGCTTTCTGAGAATGAACCTCAACAGGCGGTCGACCTCTCGTACACGGAAAAGAAAACAGAAAATGAAATAGAGTACCAGCGCCACTCCTAAAGGGACAAACACGTTCAACAGGCGATCCACCAAAGTTGGAGTGCCGGTGGCAAAACCAAAAGGTACCAGCAAAGCAATGTAAAAGGCTAAAAAGGCCGCCACAGCAATCCGTACCGCATTTAATCCGAGACGGCCCCAGGGGATGGCAACTCCTTTGGAAGGAAGGTAAACCATGAGCAAGGCAAAGTCCACGAGTCCGCCTATCGAGGTGGCTGCGGCCAGTCCGGCAAAGTCCAGGACTTTTATCAGAGGGTAGTAAAGCACTATGTTGATAGCAACCGAGAGGATCGAAATCCTCATGGGGAGACGGGAATCCCCTAAAGCGTAAAAGAACGGTACTGTCACTCTGACGGCCGCAAAGCCAATCAATCCATAAGAGTAATGCAGCAATGCAAGGCTCGTCCGGGAGGTATCTAGCTCGGAAAAGGCCCCCCATTGATAGATCAAACAGATAACATCCTTCCCCATCAGGGCCAGAAACACTGCCGAAGGAACAATAACAAACAGGTTCAAGCTGATGGTCTCAAGAAAAGTCTTGCCCAGCCGGTCTATTTCTTTGCGGGCCACCATACCCGACACCTTCGGCAAAGCAACCGTACCCAGGGCTACTGCGAACACTCCCAGCGGAAAATGCATCAGCCGAAAGGAATAATTGAGGTAGGAAATCGATCCTTCCATTAAAAAAGAAGCTACCAGCGTGCCTACCAGAATGTTTATTCGTCCGGCTGACAATCCGATAATCATGGGCGTAAAAAGGCGCATCACTTTTTTTAACCCCTCGTTCAGAAAATCAAACCTTAGCCGAAGCCGATAGCCGATCCGCCACAAAGCTGGAAGCTGAATTGCCATTTGCCCCACCCCGCCAATCAGCACCCCGATAGCCAGCGTATACACCGGCTGCTGGAAGTACTTAAACAGTACTACCACCGTTAACACCACCCCCAAGTTAAACATAGCCGGAGAGATGGCCGGTACGCCGAAACGCCCGAATGAATTGAGCATCCCCATTATCATCGCTGAGATCGAAACCAGAAGGAGATAGAGAAACATGATTCTGGTCAAGGATACCGTCAGGGCGAACTTTTCGGGAACGGCAGTGAAGCCGTGGGCAGAGATATACACAAACGCGGGTGCGGCGACAATCCCCAGCAAGACCACCACACCCACCACCAACAGAATGACCGTCAGCACGATACTGGCCAGGTTAAACGCCTCTTTATCTGACTCCGTCACGAGTTTTTCTTTGAACACCGGGACAAACGCTGATGAAAGAGCACCCTCGGCAAATAGGTCACGAAGAAGATTAGGGATGCGGAAAGCGGTCACGAAGGCGTCCGTGGCCATGCCGGCGCCGAAAAAATAGGCCATCACCTGCTCTCGAACCAGGCCCAAAATCCGAGAAAAGCCGGTAGCCAGTGACACTGTACCCGCCGAACCGATTAGCGAGCCTTCCTTTACTTTGCTACTTGACAAACCAACTGTGCCGATACATCTTAGGTAAAATTAAACAATGATAAAGAAAGGTTTTGCCTTTGCCAAATCATAAATCGTGCGTCAAGCGAATGAGGACGTCCGAGGAGCAGCGCCTCAGAAACAGAGCCATTCGCTCGCAGCTACGGACCGCCATCAAAGAATTGCGCGATGAAACCAGCAAAGAGGAGGCGGTCAAGAAATATCGGTCAGCAACCTCGCTTCTCGACACGGCGGCCTCGTACGGCCTGATCCACAAGAAGCACGCTGACCGCAACAAGTCCCGCCTGGCCAAGGTTGTACAAAGACTCGGTTAGACATCAGTAAGGCGGGCTTTCCCAGTCATGATTCGACTCCACCCGACAGTCCGCCAAAGGCGGATAGACGGCTCACCATGACAATGGTGGGGCATCTCCATAAGATTCATATACGTGGTGTACATAAAGCGGCCAATGGCAATCATCCTGAGCGGACAGATTGTGTTGCAACTCCACCGTCATTTGTGGGTGGCAGATGTCCACATCTGCCGCTGAGCAACGGCGTCAAAATGTCTTCCGCTTGTACTGTCGCCGCAGCGCCAGGACGAAAAAGGTAACCAGCACAACCAGCAGTAAACCCTCTATCGTGACGATGCCCTGCTGATATGGCTTAGTGACGTACTTACTTATGTCGGCACGATTGAATGTGACAAACGAGAGGTTTTTCCAGAAAGCATCCGAATAGCCGTCTTTGATGATTCCATCATAGATGAGGTAAAGCGGAAACAAGAACAAGACTGCTAACAGCCAGAAAAGAGGCAGCAGGAAACTTTCACCGTAATAGGAGATGATCTTGTACAGAAAATTGGTGGACAGGTATTGCCAAACTCTCCCCTTGGCTTTTCTTATCATTTCTTGCTCACCAACATAGAAATCACTTGCCTCAGCATAGCGATAGTTTTTCACATAGTTGGCTTGTAAACGACGGTAGAGCTGGGCAATTAAGCTATATTGATATTTTGGGGGCTCCTTTGCTTTTTCAGTTCCTTCTGAGGTTCTCCAGAACGTCCAGAAAGTGTTAGGTGATACATCATCAAATACTGCGTTTCTTCTTAGCAGTTTCCCTTTCATGTCCCATTTAACGTCTGTGAACTCAGCTGCACTTACATCAGTTTCTATGAATCTACATTTTTCAAGGGAAACCTTATGAAATCTAATCTGTTTGGGGTCAGTAAGATCAAGAGCCGAAAAGTCTGCACCTTCAACGAACATCTTACTCACATGCTGTGAACCACCATCAAAGGTAATACGCGCGTTCTCTCCTGCCTGGCACCATATAAACTCGACTTGCTTTGCAAATGTTCCAGTAAACATAGTTATTCCCGCAAATTCACACGCGCAAAAAGAGGTTGGTCCCAGGAAGTGGGTATCGAAAAAAGAGGCGTCTTTTTCAAATCGTGCAAACTCAAAGAGAGTTCTTCCCTCAAACCTGGCTTCACTCAGGTCAGAGTCGCTCAAAAATCTGGCTCTGCTGAAGCCCGTGTCGCCCGAGAAGCCGCATTGAAAATGTGAGGTCCCCCTGAACAAGGCGTCACCAAAGTCAGCATTCTTGAAGAAACTTGCGCACCAAAAACTTACTTCATGCTCAAACTGAGCGTTTTCGAATAGTGCGTCCTCTTTAAATCTAGCCAGATGAAAGCTAGCGCCTTTTGTAAATTTCGACCTGCGAAAGTCTACTTGACCATGAAAAAGTACACCATCAAAATGGGCTATTTCATCGAACTCTGTTGAACTAAAGTCAACGTCACTGTGAAAAGTGGTAACAGATGGGTACTCTTCGTGCACCGTCAAAGAGAGTTTCTCCCTCCTGGCTCTTTTTTCATCGATTGAATGAAGGAAAGATGTCAGTGATTTATCATATACATCAGCTTTTGAGAGTAGATTTCCTGTTACGAATCTTGCATTCTTGAAAACTGCTTCCTTCTTAAATTCCGTCGGTAGGTGAACGTCTGAAGAGTTAAAGAAAAAGCCTGTCAAATCATAACATTCTGTCTGACCGTCTGCGAAAATTCGGTCTAATTCGTCTTGAAACAAGTTAACATTCTTGTTTGATACCTTCGAGTGGCAGATACACAAATCCCGATCATATACTCGTCTCCCGCACGGCTTGCCACCGTGCATCTTTACCTGGCAGGTTTTTTGTTCGGTGTTTTCCATAGTCCCTTATCTTCGTCATTCCTGCTTTCGGGCCTGTTGAAAAAGTAGTGGATTTTGGATAGTTGTATTAGT
>CAZYRH010000020.1:0-23465 GCA_964650395.1 uncultured Ignavibacteriales bacterium | reverse complement strand
ATGATCCTCGGCAAAGTCAACCGCTGTAAAGAAGCGTTAGGGACACAACACTAGCTAACCTTGACACTTGCACCGTTTTCGCTTTCCTTTGTCCCCAATGTACAATTGCTTCGGATTAGTTGGCCTGATGCGCCCTATGGGTGGAGTTGGGGGTTGGTTGAATCTTTCATTTGTTCGCCAAGTATAACAATGGAAATTAAGGAGGACAAACCAACCTCATGGTAACGAAGCAAGTTGTGACTATTATAGTGCTGGCTGCTATACTCGGTTTAGGAATCAATCTTTTTTCTCCTCATAAGATTTCATATGTTGGTCAGTACCGGCCAATAATAGCCGGCAGTGGTCCAATCATTCCGCCTGAAGCCGTCTCAGAAGACCCACAATTTATTGGTGTTGATGTTGCTGAGCTCGCTTTTAAGCAGAAGAGCACCATTTTTATCGATGCTCGTGAACTGGAAGAGTTTGAGTGCGGCACTATTCCTGGCTCAATCAATATTCCGTTTGATTATCTTCCCGATGACGATTTGGGAAAGTATTTTGATTCCGCTCTCGGTGGCAACGCCAAGGACCACCCGATTATCACCTTCTGTTCCGGCAGTGAGTGTGATTTATCGTTACATCTTGCGCGAAATCTTCAGGCGTTCGGGTACACCAAAGTGTCAATATTCTTTGGCGGCGCCAGGGAATGGGAAAAAACGGGAATGGCGATGGAAAGGAGAGGTGAGTGCGGCGAGTAATTGATAATGATCTGTTGGTTTTATGCGTGCGGTTGGGAGTCGGGGTTACGTTCATTTATGCCTCTTTTTATAAAATTATCGATCCTGGCGCCTTTGCCAAGTCTATCTGGTATTACCATCTTGTCCCTGGCGATCTGATAAACCTCATAGCCTTGATTCTGCCCTGGGTCGAATTGTTGTGCGGGATTAGCCTGATTCTGGGAGTGCTTTACAAGGGCACCGTGGTGTTAGTAAATGTCTTGGTAGTGATATTTATCCTCGCCCTGAGTACGACAATTATTAGAGGGATCGACATTGGCTGTGGTTGCTTTAAAGCCGGTATGACGGCCACTGAATCAGCCTGGAAAGCGTTGGTGTTTGACCTCATCATGATTCTCTTTACGCTGCAACTTCTGTTTAGCCGCTCCAAGAGATGGATGTTGGCTTCTTTTAAAGTCACTTCATAATGCGAGGCGTAATCAAGATTATTAAGTCGGTGGTCGTTTTTTCTTTGGACTTGTTGGTGAAGAGCAGCTTTCCCAGCAGCGGTATCGACCCTAACAAAGGCAGCTTTTGCTCCTGCTGAATTTCATCCTCCTTCAAAAGCCCACCTAAAGCGGCAGTCTCTCCGTCGGTGACGGTGATCCTGGTTCTGACGGACCGGGAGGTGGTGATTGGCTTCTGATTATTCGCTGGCCCAGCGAATCCTATAATATCCTCAACCTTGGGGAAAACATCCAAAGTTATTTTCCCGTCTCCTGTAATTCGCGGGGTTACTTTGAGGGATATCCCCACTTCTTCATCTTGGAAGGTAAGAATATCCTGAACGGAGGCTCCTTCGGTAAATCGGTTGACTGTTGGGATGGGTATAATCGTCTGCACCTTTATTTCCGCCTCATGGTTTTCCAGAGTTGTGATATGCGGGTCGGAAATCAGTTTGCTCTTTCCGTTCTGGTTAAGCAAATCGAGTACCACTTTGAGCTGATTCACTGACAAAGTCCCCCATGTCCAGTCACCGGTATTGAGGTCAAGCTGACCGGTACCTTGGGCCGTCGAGGAGGATTCCGAAGCAGTGTCACTGCTGGTTCCTCCGCCCAAGTTGGCCTCTATTTCTGAGGGCCAGACAAAACCGAGTTTCATCTTGGTGTCTACCTTAGTTTCAATAATTTTAACCTCGATGGAAATCATCCCCTCCGGTTGATCAATCTCATCGATTAACTCGACCATATCAGTGACTATAGCAGGTAAGTCGGTGATGAGCAGACGGTTTGGCTGGTAAGTTTCATCCCGACCTTTCTCACCAACAGCTTTATCGAGGATAACGATCTTCCCCTTAGGCGAACACCGCGACTCGAGAGCCTTTTGGGCCGTAAGTGGTTCAATATACCGAAGCGTTATCGCTTTGGATACCAGTTCATCCAGCGCGTTTACACTGATCGGTTTAACTACAATAACATTATTCTTGATGTAATAATTGTATCCACGAGGGGAAAGAATGGCATCCAGGGCAGTTGGCACATCGATATTCTCAAGCCGCAATGTTACTTCGCCCACAACCTCCTCGGAGATAACAAAGTTAAGGTCATTTTGTTGGGCGATCATTTGCAGCACTGTAGCTATGGGAACTGACTCAAGCTCCAGCGAGAGCTTGGGGGTGTTTTCGAGCGTAGAAGCGCGAGCTAAGATGGTATACGAAACCGCCGAGAGAACAAGACCGATTACAAGAGCTTTCGTCTTCATGAATTCCTACCCTTTGGCCATAGTTAATGTCAACCCCTTTCCATTGTGCTCAAGGGTGACTTTCTTTGCCTCTATCTTTACAACTTTTGCATCGTCAATCTTGTCACCGACCTTTACCGGTCTGCCGTTGATTATCGCCAGCGCCGCCTGACTGTTGTACACGATTCCTGAAAGATGCCAGCTGAGAACACGTTTGGATACGGTGGTCACGGACCTACGGAGCTGAAATGGGTCACCTCCCCAAGCCGTCTGGGTTTTTTGTTCAATATTGATCAACTTGCGGACTGAAGGTGCGGTGACTGTGGCAGTGAGTGGCGTCACAGTTTCCGGCGCCTGAACCGCCACTTCTTTGCCGCTTTTCCCTTTCAAACTATAAGCTCCCCATATAACGGCCAGCACAAGGGCTAAATAGATAATCTTTTTGCGTTTGTTTTCGTTCATACTTTTCCCTCGATACCGCCAAGCAAGGCCTTGAAGCCAAGTTGTAGCTGGATGTCATCACGAGTGTCTTTGCTGCCAATAACCTTGCAGTAGTTTAATCCCCGGAAGTATCTGGACTGTTCAACCTGGCCTACAAACCGGCCGAAACTGATATATCCGCCCTTAAGATTGAGATTGATATTCAAAAACTGTGGCTGACTGGAATCAGGAACTATGCTGTTCAAATACAGCAATTCTTCTACTGAAGGACTTATCTCCGTAATGAGCATGTTCTGCTTTTGAGCCTGGCGCTTTAGCTGGTCGAAAAGCTTTAGAATGTCATCCTTGGTATACAGTTTAGAACTCAAAGCGGCCTTTCGCAACCTGAGGCTTTCGCGAGCTTTCATAAAACCGGGAAGCTCGTTCATAATTCTTTTGAAATCATCCAGTTGTTGTTGGGCCTCTACAGTCTGGGCGGCAAGGTTCACGTGTTCTCTATGAAGAGGGACAAACAGCAAAAAAAGCCACAGCCCAACCAAAACCAAGGCCGCCCCAACGTATGCAACAATCTGAGTCTTCACACTATCCCCCTCATGTCGATTTCAAACTCAATCTCAAAGATGTCACCGCGCCTGCGCTTGACATGTTTCGTCAAACTGACATTTTCAAAAAGAGGCGAGAAGTTCAGATTTTCCACGTACTCGGCCAGAATTATCTCCGGCGGCATCTCTCTCGACGTGACGATTCCTTGAAGCGTAAGATTCCTGTCAGATTTATCTGCTTGATAAGCCAGATGAAAGAGCCTAATTGACCGTGGCGTCACCAGGGACAGTTCCTTCAAATTCAGGCTAAGGTAACTGGGTGATTCTTTGACCTTTTCAATGTAGGTGCGGTCGCCGGCGATTTGCCGTTTCAGTACGTTGTAGGTGTGATAAGCATCGGAGCTTTTAAAGCTGTCCACCTGTTTGTTCAGATTAATGAGGTTATTCTCAGCAATGATTGTTTTCGCTTTCATCATTGCCCAGCCTGATCCCAGGAGAAGAGTAAGAAGGATCAGAAAAACCTGTGCCAGAGTGTGGGCCTTTCTTTTTACTTGTTTTAGCTTGTCTTCTGCCGGCAGGAGGTTGGCCAGCCGGACATCGCACACCGATGATGCCAGAGCGGGCAAACAGACCGGCAGCACCTCGGTATATGGGCATTCTCCCTTCGGTACGAAATCGAGCTCCTCAACAGGAAACTGCTCGAACCTAAAGCCGGTGTGACCGTTTAACAACTGCAGCAATTCCGTGCTGTAGGCCAGGTCACCGTAAACAAATATCCTGTCGGGAGTATTCCTCGGATACTGGCCGGTATAGTAATCCAGCGAAGTCTGAATTTCAGTCGCCAGCATCTGAGCAAAACTTTCAAAATTACTTCTATCGTCTTGCCTTCGTAAAACCGATGACCCAACGGCGCTTATATGAAAGAACTCAAGTGAGGCGCCCTGATAGAAAGAGATTTCAGAATGATTACGCTCAATATTCATGAGGGTGTAGTTGCCGTCCTCGTTGAAACCGGGCAAATACTTGAGCAATTGGCCGATAACGTCCTGTACGTGATAGACATGGGGAATTGCTATCTTCCTTTGTCGAAAAGGCTCCAAATGCTGTTCAACCAGGCGTCTGGTAGCTGCTTGCAGGGCTATTTTGAACCGCGCCTGCCCAGCCCCGACAACTTTGTAAGTAGGACGAAAATCATAGATGCAATCTTCAATGGGAAATGGAATCTGTTTCTTGGCTTCGAAGTGGATGGCTGAGGCAAGCTCGCGTTTTTTCAAAACTGGTATGAGAAAAGTACGCAAGGCCGTTTCTTTTCCAGACACCGTGATGGAAACCTGTGCTCCTCGACAGCCAAATTCGCTGACAAAGTCATCGATCGCGTTGGCAACAAAATCGTCCCGGCCTGGTATACCGATCAGTGCGTTCGGGATGTAGACTTTCCTGATGTCTCTGATTCTCTTCTTCCGGCCAGCATGGGAGACCGCCGCCATCTGTACCGAGCCGTCGTCTATCGAGAAAGAAAGATGACGACCGAAAGGGAAACATCGCTTGGGGCTTATCCCGATTTCCCGTAACTCTTCTTGGCGGGGGGGTCTTGTTTTCTTACCGCGTGGAGCTTTGCTTTTCTCAGTTTGAGAAATGAGTGCACGCATGTTTTCCTCGGTTCAGAAGGTAACGGTTATACTGTCGGAGCCTCCGACTGAGATGATATGCCGACCCGATGGGTCGTATGTATACGCTGTTCCCCACGCATCTTTCAAGTAATCCCCCCCTGAGCTGTCTATGTAGGGTCCGTTCCAACCGAGTCGGGTGAGGTTGTCGTAGACCGCCACCGAGTCAGGTTTGGCGACAAGATCGGGTAAACTAGAAGGCACAAAGCCGACGTCCCCCTCGAAGCCGCGGTCGACATACTCGCCTCCCGCCACCGCTTCCGGGTTACCGATAATCGCCCGTTTGAGCTCTATCATTTCTTTTTTGGTGGCGCTGACTTTTGAACTCTCGATCATATTCGCAAACTTAGGTATCGCCACAGTTGCGAGTATGCCAAGCGTTACTATTATGATAACAAGCTCGATCAGGGTGAATCCATCCCGGCCAAGCCTTGCCTTTCGTTTACTCGCCTGCTGCAGCACTCTGTCAGTTTCTGCAGCCAGCTTTACCAATTGTTTTCACCTGAGCCGCTTGAATTGGGCCAGATTTCGCCCGTAGCTGCTTTGTATGCCCAGCCTCCCCTGGTGCCTACAATAGTGCCCTTAGTCACACCTGTCACAATTGAGTCAGAGGCATTTGAATCTGACTGATACGGGTTTTTGGGAATGGCGTGAGCCATGACTGAGTCGGTTGCCCTAAGCGCAGCTATGCTTGGCCAAGCTGCCGTGCCGGTCGTGACGGCCTGGTTGGCATAGTAGATTGTGATTCCTGAACGTAGGCCACCGAGAGAACTGCGACAGGCGGCTTCTTTGGCTTCTGACGAAAGATTTTGGTACTTGGGTATAGCAACAGCAGCCAGAATGCCCAGAATGACGATGATGATGACCAGTTCAATCAGGGTAAAGCCCCTCTGGTCAGACTGTTTCAAACGAAACATAGTGCCTCCTTTGATAGGATTTTTCGGTTAATCGGTTTCAAAGTATTTATCGGACAATTCAAATATTTGTTTATCGGCTATGATCCCCTGAAAACGGTGATTAAGTTCCACATCGGCAGAAAGACAGCCAGCGCCAGAATCAACACAAAAATGCCGAGAACTAAAGTCAGGATCGGCTCCAAAATCGAGGTCAACTGCCTTGAGGTATACTGGACCTCCTTGCTGTAATGCTGACTAACTTGGTAGAGCATTTTCTCCAGCGAGCCCGCTTCGAGGCCAATGGCCATCATTTGCAGAGCTAACTCAGGGAAGTATACAAAGGTGCCTGACGTCAGCGCAGCGTCTTTGCCCTCCTGGAACGTTTCCAATAATTTTTTTATCTCCAGACCTATCATGCTGTTTTTAACGGAGTTGCGAAGGATTCCCAAAGACTTGATAATAGGCAGCCCGGATTTGAATAAGATTCGAAACATCATCGTGAAACGTGCCACATTCCCTTTCAAAATGAGATTACCGAACACTGGCAGCTTTAGCAGCTTTTCATCAACCCACAGTTTTCCTTTTTCATTGCTGATCAGTTTCCTAAATCCAAAGATGATGCCGATAACAATTGCTAAAATCACAGCCCAGTAGTTCGCAAAAAAATCGCTGACACCAATCAGAATTCTGGTCGGCAGAGGTAGCTGAGCGCCAAAGGAGCCGTAAAAGTCCGTGAATTTGGGCACTACAAAGGTAATCAGCACCACGGAAGCGGCCATAATAGCCGTGACTACAATGATAGGATAACGTATTCCTGCCTTAATCTGCCGGGTAAGTTCCATCTCCTTTTCGAGCATAGAGGAAAGCTCTCCAAGAATCTCATCGAGTTTGCCCGATTCTTCACCGGCTGCGACACTTGTCGTGTATACTTGTGGAAAAAGAACGTCATACTCTTCCATAGCCTGAGAAAGGAATTTCCCCGACTGAACCTCTTGCTTGATCTGCTGGATGGCTTGATTATAACGACTAGCCGGTGGCCCTACCCGCATAATTGACAGGGCTCGCAGCAACGGGATGCCGGCTTTATACATGGTCAACAGGTTGTTGGTGAATAGAATCAGGCTTTCGTAATCGGTCCTTTTGAAGAAACCCCACAAGGAAAAGGGGGTTCTTTCTCTTACCGGTTTCACTCTGATTGGTATCAAGCTTTGATCCGACAGGTAAGCGACCACCTCGTCAGTGCTTTCAGCCGTGAGAAAGCCATTTCTGGCTTTGCCGTTATCAGCAACGGCTCGATATTTATATTGAACTGGCATTGGCTACAGTTACCGTGGTTTTTTCATACGGGTGACAGTAATCTTCAATATTGGACGTCTCTTTCAGCAGTTCTTCGAGACTGATAATACCCTGTCTGAGTTTTTCAAGACCCATTTCGAAAAGGGGCAGGAAGCCGTTTTTTCGGGCTTCCTCTCTTATTTGTTGCAGGGAAGCGTTACGCATTATCAGCTCAGAGATATACGGCGTAATCTCGACAAACTCAAAGATACCTGTTTGGCGTTTAAAACCGGTTTTCTTACAATGGGGACACCCGGCCCCATGCTGAAAATCAAATACGTCAGCCAGCTCCAATAGCCCGGCCCGCTGAAGAACAGTTTCGGACGGCCTGTAAGATTCACGACATTCCGGGCAATTTACTCTCACCAGCCGCTGCGCCAGAATCCCTTTGAGCGCTGACGCCACCAGATAGCCTTCAATTCCCATATCGATCAGACGAGTTATAGCCGATGGAGCGTCATTGGTATGTATAGTCGAAAAAACAAGGTGTCCTGTAAGAGCTGAGCGAACTGCCATTTGAGCCGTTTCCCGGTCTCGTATCTCACCGATCATAACTATATCCGGATTTTGCCTCAGGATTGACCGCAAGGTAATAGGAAAAGTAAGGCCCGCTCTTTCGTTAATTTGTATTTGAATAACCAAAGGCAAAGAATACTCGACCGGGTCTTCTACGGTGACGATATTCTTTTCGATTGAGTTAATAGCATGAAGAGTAGCGTACAGGGTTGATGTTTTACCGCTTGAGGTCGGCCCAGAGATCAAAATCAGGCCTTCCGGCTTGTGGATGATGTCCCCCCACGCCATCTCAATCTTCTCGCTGAAGCCGAGCTGTTTGCAGGTTAGCAACAGATTCCGTCGGTCGAGGATGCGGATAACAATCTTTTCTCCGTGAATAGTAGGCAGGGTGGATACGCGCAGATCAATATTGTTATCGTCAACGGCCATCATGAACCGACCGTCCTGCGGCAACCGCTTTTCTGACACATCAAGGTTGGCTGCGATCTTGATACGTGAAATGAGCTCGTTCTGCATTGATTTCGGGGGGGCCGCCTCTTCTCTCATAGTACCGTCTACCCGGTAGCGAATCCGCAGGCGGGTTTCCTCCGGCTCCACATGAATATCGGAGGCTTTATCTTTCACTGCCTTGGTAATTATCAGGTTGACCAGCTTGACAACCGGACTTTCAGATTCACCCGCCTCAACCGGCGAGACATCGGACAGCAGGGTCGTCTCCACATCGATCTGGCCACCAATGATGTAATCGGCAACTGAGTAGTACTGGTCGATGGCGTCTATGATTTCCCGTAAGGTGGCCACCGCCCGCTTAATGTTGCGGCCCGTACGATACTTGATTTCGTCTATGGCGATGATATTCAGAGGGTCCGCCATAGCCAGGGTTAGAGTATTGCCAATTTCAAAAATCGGTATAAGGGCATACCGCCTGGCCAGTTCGACGGAGACACGCTGGACGATCTGGGGATCAATAACCATTGAGGGCAACACTACCCGCGGTATGCCCAGCCGTTCTGAAATCGTATCGATCATTTGTTCCTCGCTGACATAATCTTTTTCAACGAGGATTTCCCCCAGCCTTTTGCCTGATAAGGTCTGTTCCTTAAGCGCTTCTTCAAGCTGTTGGGGCGAGATGAAGCCCTTATCTAACAGTAGCTCGCCAATTCGTTTTTTGACCATCAGTAACGTTTTGCCTATATGATTGTTGTCATTTTATTATCGGTTCTGGCGATTACTCTCTTAAGAGCCCCGCTCAAGAGTTACAGCGAGGTCTGTTATGTTGACCAGTAAGCATTTTGATGTTTATTGACGGAAATGATGGAAACTTCTTTGCGTGTGATCTACAAAATACTCCTTTCCCTTTTGATCTTTCCCTTTGTTGCCGATTGGGCAAACACCCAAATCCTCAAAGATGGGCCATTGTCGCCGACCGAGCCCCATCAAGAGTTGACTCTCGACGGGACGGTGGTCGATAGCATAGTGATCGACAATCGAAATATTTTTGACACCGATGCCAAACAGTATGACTATTTCATTTTCAAGACGGCAAATAAGCTGCATTACAAAACTCGCCGCCAGGTAATTGAAAGGGAAGTGCTCCTTGAGGTTGGCAAACCGTATTCCCCGGAGCTGGCCGAAGAGACGGCGCGCAACCTGCGCCAACGGCTACAGCTCTACGACGCCTGGATTGAGACGGAGAAGCTTGCCAACGGTCACCTTCTGGTGAGAATAGTAACGATTGATGAGTGGAGTCTTTCTGGCGGCTTCAATATCAGCCGCGACGGCAACGAAACCCGATACAAGCTTGGTGTTACTGAGAGAAACCTGTTCGGCAACAACCAATTCCTGTCGTTGGAGTATTTCGTGCAACCAACAGATGACAGTTACATCGTTTCCAGCTTCATGGATAAAAGGTTTTTCGGCAAACCTTATGCCATGGCGATCGGGTACAGAGATGACCCCATCGGCAAGTTTCGACAGATCAGTTTCGGTCGCCCCTTTTACAGTCTGTCACAGACTTACTCTTTTAACATCACGATGACAACTACCAGCGGTCAGAGGGAGATTCATAGCGACAGCAGTTTAATTGGCCTGTCAAACTACGAAGGTGATCTGTTCAAAATAAAAGGTGCATCTCGTGTAGGTTCCTACAAACGCAAGGCCCAAATAAGTCCCCAGTATATTTACCGTTATGAGCGATCTTTCAACAAAGATAACAAGGGGAGAACTGAGCATGAGCGTATGATGGCCGAGGAGAGCTTCCCATCTGATTCCCTGTATCATCAAGTAGGAGTGGGTGTTAACTTGTCAAATTTCGATTTTATCAAGCTGAAGCAGATTGATGGCTTTGGTTACATTGAAGATTTTGTGCTGGGACAGTCTGTTGAGATCAGTTTGGCCAGGGCCTATACAAACGACTTTCACAATAATCTGTTTGATCTTTTTGAGACGAATCTCTTCCTTGGGCACCGATATGGTCCGAGCTTGGCGCTCTTTACATATAACAGGCTGCTTTGGTTCAAGGGAAACAAGGACATCAGGAGGGTAACCAAGCTGATGGGAAACTACTACTACAGCCCCTTCCATTTTCTAACGATTGCCGCTCGGGGTACCTATGAGTCAGACTGGCGAGACAATGGTGCTGAAGCAGTGGTAGTTAGTGGCCAGAGCGATGTTAGAGGCTTCAACAAGGTCTTCAGAACAGGCGATAGGAAGGGGGTGTTCAACTTAGAAGGAAGATTTTACCCTAACATCGAGATTCTTTCTCTCCACTTGGGAGGGGTTGTTTTTACCGACGTGGCCAGGTCCTGGAGGTCGGACGAGCCGCTGAAATTAAGAGACTTCTATGGGAGCGCCGGTGTCGGGCTTCGAATTGCCTTGGAGCGCTCTTCAAAGAACAGGCTGCTTCGGATTGACGCTGCTTACTCTGAGAAGTATGGGTGGCAGATTTCTATAGGAACAAACCAGTATTTCATGGCTCATTAAGGCAGTTTCCTCTTGACAACTCCTTGAAATTCAATAAATTATAGTTAGATAGAGGTTTATACCATTTATCGATGTACCGACCTTGTTTGCGTATCTGAGGAAACAGAGTGAGACAAGATAGCGAAGCAACCGAAAAAACGGCGTTTGCTGGCAACTGGATTTCAAATCGGCAGGATTTGAACTATGGGATGAGGCTTGAAGGTGCCGATATTTAAAAAAAACGTGTGACACAGGCAACCAAGATGTCAAGAAGAACTATATTCGCTTTGGTTTTTAGTATCTGTTTTGTTTTACAAACTGCCGGCACGGCAAATGGTAACGTTGCTTTGACTGCCAAGGACCCGATTCTGGCAATCGAGAAAGATTTCCAGGAGGGAAAGCTAACACTCGATGAAAAGGCTCTCCTTATAATTGAAGCCATTAAGAATCCTCGTGAGCTTCCTCAAAAGTATCAACTCTTTGATCTGGCCACTGGGAAGACCGCTTCGCGAAGCGCCACTATGGCTCTCAAAGAAATAAGGGTCCACTGGGATCAGCTCTCAGAAGAAACGCAGCAAGCTTTCCGCGATGCGTTCACCCGCTGGCCGACCGCCTACACGTATGATTCCCCCGGCGGTTTCTTTAAGCTGCACTATGACACTACCGGCGAGAACCAGGTGCCGACTGACGATGATGACTCCAGCGGCGTGCCTGACTTCGTGGAAAAGTGCGCCGCTTACTGCGACACAACGCTCAATGTGCATGTGACGCTGGGTTATCTTTTACCGCCTTCAGACGGCGGCCTCGGAGGGGATGACAAATTCGATGTGTATTTTGAGGAGATGGGTTACTATGGCTATGCGATGCCGGAAGGGCCCGGGCCTGAGCCATGGAACGACTATTATTGCTACCTGGTTCTGAACAACAACTTCCTTGGTTTTCCGCCTAATGACGACCCCGAGGGGGACCAGTATGGTGCCGCCAAGGTCACCGTGGCCCACGAATTTCACCACTGTGTCCAGTTCGCGTACGACATCGACGAGGGGTTGTGGTTCATGGAGCTTGATGCTGTTTGTGTGGAGGACATTGTCTTTGACCATACGAATGATAACTACCAGTACCTGGGTTCGTTCTATGATTACCCGGAAAAATCTTTGATGGAGAATTCTCTTCACAGGTATTCATGTTTTATCTGGGGGCTTTATCTGGCTCAGAAGTTTGACACTTCTTTGCTCGTTGCCATCTGGGAAGGCGCCCGCTACGATGATGTATTCAACACCCTGTCCGATACGTTACTGGCCAGGTACGGCTGGACACAGGACTCCGCCTTTGCTGACTTTGCCACTTGGAACTTCTGTACCAGTCTCCGTAATGACGATCTGCACCATGAGGAGGCTTTCTATTACCCATTAGTGGCAATTGGTCGTGTTCATTCCACCTACCCCGTAAACCTCCTGACCTCTCCCTGCAACCCAGCGGGCTATGGAAGTTGCTATGTGCAGTTCTTCCCGGCCGGTATCACCGGTACATTGAGGATAACATTTAACGGTGATGATTCCCGGGAGTGGGCGGCTTATCTGATTAAGTCGACCACAAACAGCGTCCATGAATTTGAGAAACTGGATTTAGACTCATTGACTTACTACGCCACTGTTGACGTGCCTGAGTTCGAATCATACTACGGGGTAGCTCTGGTGGGAGTAAATGTGAGCGAGTTTTCCGATGGCGCCTATTTCAGCTATTCGGCAGAAGTTCATAAACCATATTCAGTCGCATCTACTGTTCTAACAGCCGATTCAGCAGTATATTCCGGCGGGGCGAGAGAGTTCGAATATCAAGTCGTTAATACTTCTCCATTGAATGATGTTTTCGACATAACCACCTGGGATGATCTCGATTGGATTACGCCGGATACATTTGACAAGGCAATAGCGGCGGGGGGGGATACGATTTTTTCCATTCCAGTCCATCCACCCCAGGGGACGCCTTTGGAAACGGTATCCAACCTATACTTCAAAGTTCGCTCGCGAGGAGATACCACGGTTTCTGATTCCCAGACCGTGGTGGCTAAAGTGATACTTCAACACGGAGATGCGAATTACTCCGGAGGGATTGACATAGCTGACGTTACATACATGGTAGCCTATCTGTTCGGCGGCGGGCCGCTGCCGATACCGGTCCCGGAAGCGGGAGATTTTGACTGTGACAATCAAGTAAACATCTCTGACCTGACTTCTCTGGTAACGTACCTGTTTCGAGGCGGAAGCCCTCCCCCTTGTAATCCCTACTGAAATTATAATTGCTCAAAGGAGTTTTTTAGTTGACAGGATTGCATATTTTCGATTCCCTCAAGTTGAAAGCAATATAACTTCTTAGTTTGTTTCAAGTCTCACGGACGAGGTATGAAGCGAACGAGAGGGGGTGGTATGGAAAACGGTTTTGAACCGAAGATTTTAATTTGCTGTGACTGCGGGCAGGAGTTTGTCTTCACCTGCGCTGCTCAACAATACTTCGCTGAGCGGGGATACACGGAAGACCCCAAGCGGTGTAAGAGTTGCCATACGCGATATAAGAAGTCGCAGCGCCAGCGGAATCATGTGGGTACTGGCAACCCTGAGTCAAACTACCCAGAATAGCGACCCACTAGAACAACCCCCCGGCTTTACTTACCGGGGGTTTGTTTGGGCTAACCAGGGGGAAAGTTACCCGTGTTCCGATTGTAGTGATAGGCTCACCGAACCAGAACCATTTTTTTGACCTGCTCAGCGCTCCCTGCAGTTAATCTGTACAAGTACACTCCGGAAGCCACTTCATGTCCGCCGTCGTTATGTCCATCCCAAATCGTAGTTGAAATCCCCGGGTTGACGTATTTATCCACCAACGTTCTTATTGTTTGGCCGAGAAGATTATAGATTTCCAATTTTACCTTTGTCCCAACCGTGGTAGAAAAGTCGATCGTAGTGACAGGATTAAATGGGTTGGGGAAGTTTTGGGACAATTCTATCGTGGCAGGCACAAGCCCTTCATCGGAACCGTCACCTGTAGCGGCAGAAAACCCGACAATCAGGTCGGCATACATGGTTTCCGCAGATGAAGATATATTGTCGATTTTGACAAACGAGGTTCCGCCGGTATATGAGTTCGAATTGGGCATGGTTGTAGCATCGAAGGTAATGTTGCCAAGTGTCCCAGGAAAAGGATCAACCCCGTCGCCGTAGTCATATTTATGCTCCAGTTCGAAAAGTCCATCGGCCTGTTCCAGAGCGACCAGATAATGATTGGAGCCCGGTTGCCCCGGCCACCATTCCTGAGTGTTGTTCGATTTGCCGTCGTCTATATGCCAGATGAGCAGTCCTGAGCCGGGCAGATAGCTGTCATAGCCGGTCTTTTGTCGGTTTTCGACAAGAAAGTACTCGTCCCCAACAGCTCCTGAGGTCCACAGGCGGTAGACAGTACCGCCCGTTTCAACACTCTGGATAGCCTGTAAATTGGTGTTGGCCGTGATATTTACCGACGTTGTAAAGCCCATTTGAATTCGGCTCCAGGCGCAGGGATAAGCCGGGGACTCCCCCATGCCGGTCGGACCCAACCAGCTTCCGTAGGACATGATCCCCCATTTACCGATGCCGCTTGAGGAGTAATCAGTATCGTACAGGTCGGGCAGACCCAGAACATGCCCGAATTCGTGGCAGTAGACCCCAATCGTCATGTCTCCGGACGTTGACCAGAACTCCGGCTGCATTGTGTAATTGGAGATATAGACCCCGTCTTTATACCGTGGTACAATACTCCACTTATGCGACCAGATGTCATTATTACTGCCGCTGAATTCAGCTCCGGTGCCGCTGTGAATGACGAGCACTATGTCAACATAACCATTGTTGTCGTTATCGTAGTCCGAGAAATCCACTAATGAATCAATCTGGTCAACCAGGTCCTCTACCAGCTTCTGAGTGTTTTGGGGATAAGCGCCCGTCCCGTTCTGGCCGTCGACATAATAAGCGTACGTCTGGGGAGCGGTGCGCCAGTCCAGCGTTGAAGGCAAATTGATCGTTACCATGTCAAGTTGGCCATAGGAGATTTCGTCATAATAGTTGGACACGGTCTTACCCACGGAGTCGAAGATGAGAGAGTCAAAGAAGACAGCCGGGACAAAACTGGGATGGTCAGTGAATTCGACAAGAATAGCTAAGGTTTTGAACTGGCCGATGATGCCGGGCGATTTTTCCCCTAAGGCTTGGCTGGCGGCATCTTTAAGTTCGTATATGTTATTCCCGGTGCAAATTCCTTTGGCGTGCATCTCATCAAGATGGGTGACAAAATATGGCAGATTCGCCTTACCGTCAGTAGCGCGTTTCAGCAAATCCGGATGAGGGGGAACTGCATGCACAGTAGCAGTAAGAATAAACGCTATAAGCAAGCCCCAGAGGATAAGTCTGAGCCGTTCTACTAGGAATGTGTTACTCTTATTCATCTTACCGACCCCGTTTAGAAGTGAAGTCCTGTTGAGAGAGCTAAGTTTACCCCCTTGGTGGAATAGGGAGAAAGGGTGACGCCGGTCACAACCGCAAAATCGAGGTAGAATGGTGTCAGGTTGATTCCGGAACCAAGAGACAAAGCAGTGGCTTTGTTGCCGCCGGTAGAAAAGCCAGCCCGCAGCGGCGCCAGAGAAATCGGCCACCATTCCAGCCCAGCCGACAAACGTGGCTTCGAGGAACTGCCGGCAGCCCGGCGGAAGCCTTGCTCCCAATCCACGGCCCACAACAACGAACCGGAGGTGTTGGCCACACCCACATTCATTACCGACGGGAGGTTGGTGGAAAAGCCGGGTATATCCTTGCTGTAGTCATCCGACACTACATAGTCATCTTCCATATTATCCACCGTCATGGTGTCGAAACTGAAGATATAGCCGTGCTCTTCGGTGTTTTTGTTCCACGAGAGGGCACTCAGGAAGTTCTTAATGCGCACCCCAACCGTATAATCGTCGTTCAGCCGGAGAGCAGCGCCAATGTCAAGAGCATAGCCCGAACCGCCGGTAGCGGTCTGGGCGATGAGATGCCCGTCGCCGGCGAATCCGGTTTCATAGGTAGCTGCCATCCCTTCCAGCTCAATTATTCTCTCAACACCCAGGCCACGGAGGTAATTGAACGTGGCACCGACTGCCAGTTGGCGGGTGCCGGCTGTGTATATGGCTCTTCCGTATGAGAGACCGACCGAGACATATCCCACGGCTTCGGAATGGGAGCCAGTGATTGAGACAGTATCTGCGAAGGAGTTGCCGTTGAGAATCAGATCGATAATATCCTTGCTCAGATTGACATCAACCAACCCGACTCCTGAGGCAGTAAAGACAAAGGGGCCACTCGAAAGCGACAGCGCCGAGGCTTCAACCTCAGCGGCCAGATTGAGACCTTCATCAGGTACCTTATGAAGGATGTTAAGCTTGTCTGCATCAGTTAAGATGGCACCGGTATACCGGTTGTAATCACCAAGTGTAAATGAGTTGTTGGTAATATTGGCACCGGCTCCAACCAGTTCTATTCCGGTTTGCCGATACCCGGAAAGACCAAGGTTGGCCGGGTTATACCGTGCAGCATCAATACCTGTCGCAAGACTGGTGAAGGCTTCCCCCATGGCAACGCTTCGAGCGGAGGAAAGGCCGTCGGCTGCTGTGCTGGAGACAAGAAACAAGAAAAACGCTGCCACAAAAACAATGGCTGCCTGAATCAGTCGTATAGTCTTTTTATTAGGTGTATACTTCATGGCTGTCTCCTTTAGAATTCCCCATCAAAGCGGTAATCAACTTCAATGCGGCCGATCACGGTTAGGTAATCATCCTCTGTTAGCTTGACCACCTGGCCGTTGGAACCATTGAGGAATATTCCCTGTCCGATATAGAGGGTATCATTCTCAAGGATGCGGCGTACGTCGGCGCTGTCTAAATAGATCTCTTGATAGCCGGTTGATGCAGTGTCGGTGACGATACCGGTGGCCGATACCGGGGCGGCGGTAACGAAAAGAGAATCAAAGGTCTTTATAGGATCGGCAAAGAGAGTAGCCGAGTCGCCGCTGAAAAAGATGTTGATGTAGGCGCCGAGCGGCAGATGGTTGATGATATTATATATGAACCGACCTTCGATAAAGTGGTCGGTAATAACGTCTATATCTTCCTGATCAATTGTTTCGCTCTCGATGTCGGTCTCAATATGTGACTCGTTGATTATTATTTCCAGAGGGGCAAAAATCTTGATGCGGGCAAAAACGAAATCATCGCTGTAGATCGATCCCTGGTAGGCGCCATCCCCAAACACAACTGAACCTGAGACGTTAACTTGCGAAGGAATTGGTGAGAGGAAATCCGCCACCGTACTGTCACTGATGGTACTCAGAGCAGTGCTCTCTCTCCCGCCAGCGGCAATATCTCCAGAGAGATTCAGGCTCTTGCCGTTGTCGCCGTTCACCTGAAGGTCCAGGTGGCCGGGCAGGTCAACACCGTTTTCAATCTCAAGCGTGAGAACGGCTGACACCAGTTCCAGAGAATCGAAGCCGGTGGGGATGTCGATGTCTCTGGCGATAGAATCAAGACTGGCTGTGATGGTATCAAAAACACCGGTTACGGAATTGAAAGTCAATGAGCGTAACTCAGCTTGAACAAAGAAGCTGTCCGACTGGCTGACTTGCACTTGCAGCGGCGCCGTCCCTGGGACTGAAGCGGTGACATTGACATAGATCTCCTGTGGAACCGTGGCTTCAGTGGGAATCAAACGGTAACCGCTGACATCGGTCACCACATCTGTATTCTGTCTGGCCAGAACAGGCTGATAGATAGTCAACGGCTGACCGCCGGGTGAAACAATATCTGGGACAGTAACAGTCAAGTTGGCGTTCAGATTGGTTTCGTTGGAAATAGTTAGGTTCAAACTCCCGCTTGATAAGCTGGCCGTGTCAATGCGATCACTTTCACCCAGTGCCACCTGCTGAGAAAACTCCCGCGTCAACGCCGGTATCTCCGCCACTGCCGAGGAAACTTCCAGACTGTCGGGGAAGGTTAGGTCTGTAATTATAAAGCGGGTTGAGGCCGAGTCAACAGTACCGCCCGGTGTATAGCAGTGTTCGTTGAGGCGAAGATTGTTTGAAATTGTTCTTCCGTTCAGTGAGATTGGGAGTGAAGCGACAGCACCGCTCGTGATAGCCTGCGGAAAAGTATCGGTTGCTACAGTGTAGCCAAGGTCGACATCATATATCTCAACAACCACTGTGTCAATGCTGATGTCTAAGCTATTGCTGACTATAATGTCCACTTGCCCGTTGGATATAGTGGCTTGAGAGAAAGTGGTAATGCTGGGCATGTCATTGTAAAGGTCGAATCTCGACTCCGGGACAATGGCACTATCACCGGGTAACGAGCTGGCCAGACCGCTGATAGAAGATAGGTCAACCGAGACCGGATCGACGTTCGGGGGCTCGATACTGACGGCGCCGACTTGTTCCGAAACCGTATAAGACAGATCCGAGGTCATCAGCAGGTCCTCTTCCAACTGAACAGTATCAAGGTTCTTGGTGATGGAATAAGTAACCATCCCGGATGAGTCTATACCTATCCCCTCCTGGTCGATCTTGCGGACCAGTTCCGGCATGCCGTAGGTTCTGTTTACCACTGGAACGGTGAGTTTGGTATTCCAAACCGGCGACTCGGGCTTTTTTATGGTGCACTGCGCCAGAGTCAAAAAGGCAACCATTACTACTAAGCCTAAAAGTAGCTTGGTCCCGAACTTTAATAAAAAGGATTCCCTGAAGCTGTCTGATCCGTGGCTTTTTCTGGTTCGTTTTCTTGCCATAGTTCCCCCTATGCTTAAGGTTCCGCCACTGTTTCTCTGACCGGGTCGTGCAAAGGGGATGCCGGGGCGGACTGGGCTGCGTAAACGTATGTGATGCAAGGGAGTAGACCTGTGGTAGGGATACTTGCTAAGATGAAATTGGCTGGCAAAGCCACCAGCGCAATGGGGAATTCCCCATATTGTAATGGCCGGGGTTTTGTGGTATACTTGTCTGCGGAGAAACCGCTTATGGGAATGACCAAGTATGACCGCTTGCTTTATATTTTAAATCTTCTTCGGGCTCGGAGAAATCTGAATGCCCAGAAGCTGGCCGAAGAATGTGGGGTGACTGAGCGGTCGATCTATCGTGACATTGTTTCTCTCTCGGAAGCCAACGTTCCGATATATTATGACAACGGCTACAAACTTGCCTCAGGCAACTTCCTGCCGCCATTGAACTTCGATTTTGACGAGTATCATTGTCTTAAGCTGGCTTTAGAATCCTCCCCCCTGGACAAAACCGACAAGTATCGGCGGCTCCTCCGCAAGATAAAGGCCAAGGTGGAAGCGGGGTTGTCTGATTCGGTGAAGCAAAAAAAGAAATTCACGCCAGAGACGACACATATAGATATCGCCACCTCGTTAGAGCAGAAACGTGGGGAGAAGTTTTACAGCACTATCGAGGAGGCAATTACATCCTGGCGGTGCTTAGAGCTGGAATACGACTCGATTCATTCCGGTCTCACGCAGAGGGTCGCTGAGCCCTACTTTGTCATCTTTCGAGGGAGAGCCTTTTATTTTGTTGCTTTTTGTCGTTTGCGCCAGGACTTCCGCACTTTTCGCATCGACCGTGTTCTTAGCGTTAAGATTTCAGACGAGACGTTTACAAAGCGAAAAAACATTGATCCGGAAAGCTACTTCAAAGATAGTTGGGCGTTGTTCAGCGGTGAACCGGTTGAGGTGGTGGCCAAGTTTCGAGGAACTGCCGCACGCGTGGTGTTATCAGGGAAGCATCACCCCAGTGAGTCAATCGAGCGAATCGGTGAAGACGAGGTGCTGTACAGAGTTGTTACCAGGGGGCTTGAGGAAATCCAGCGCTGGCTTTTAGGCTTTGGGGCTGATGTTGAGGTTATATCTCCGCCCCAACTAAGGGAAAATTTGGCCCGGATCGGTGAATACTTATCTTCAACTTACCGTGATGTGCAACAAACCTGAAGATTTGCACAATGCTACCGGAATGCCTAAAGCGGTGTACTTATCTTACCCCAAAGGCGTATAGAAAGTCATATAATTAGGTTGATTCTCAGACTGGTCGAACAGTAATTTATGTAGAGTGGAGTCTTGAGGATATTGCATTGAAGATAAGCTCAGCGGCGGTAATATGCGCATAATCATCGTTGGTGGCGGAGTCGTCGGGTACAGTCTGGCCGAGCACCTGTTGAAGGATAAGCATCACTTGACCTTAATAGAGACTGATCCCCATCTCTGCCGGACAATTTCAGAGAAACTTGACGTACAGATTTTGAACGGTTCAGGTTCCTCTCCGACCCTCTTAAAAGAAGCCGGATTGGCTCGAGCCGATATGGTACTTGCAGTGACGCCCAATGATGAGGTCAACATTGTGGTTTGCTCCATAGCGGCCCAGTACAATGTTGAGAGACGTATCACTCGGTTACGAAGCAAAGAGTTTGCCGAAACCAGCGATCTGGTCAATCTGCAGAACCTCGGCATAACCTCGGTTATTTACCCGGAGCAAGCGTTGGTGAACCATATTCTGCAATTCCTGCAGACGCCATGTGCCATTGAGTCGGCCAACTTCGAGAGGGGCAACATCTTGATGCGGGGTTATCGTGTCACGGAGAAGATGGAGCTGGCTTACAAAACCCCGCGCGAAATTCGCCAGCTTATTGCTCCTGATGTTGTCCTGTTTTCAGCTCTTGTCCGCAGGGGAGTGGGTATGATTCCAAATGGCGAGACCAAAATTGAGCCGGGCGACGTTCTTTTCAGCCTTTTTCCACTCAAATCGATGCCTCGCTTTCTGCGGTTGATGGGAATAGAGAAAAAAGACAGCAGCAAGGTGATAGTGACCGGTGATTCCTATTCAACGCTTGAGCTGGGTAGAGCCCTGGATAAGACGGAGAATCATGTCACTTTAGTTGACCCCAATCTTGAGCACGCCAATATGGCGGCCGGCATGTTTGACCGGATTGAAGTACTGCACGGCGAATGCACTGATCCCGACCTGTTGAGTGATCTTAACGTGGATCAGGCGTCATTTTTTATGGCTGTTTCGTCAGCAGCCGACTACAACATGCTCTCCGCACTTTTAGCGAAAACTGAAGGGGCACACGAAGTGATAGCCACAACCATCGAATCCCGCCATGATAGGCTATTCAACTCTATCGGTATTGACCATGTGATTAACCCCCGTCTTACCACCGCCCGTGAAATCCTGGAAACGATCAGTCGGGGACATATCGGTGCGGTAGTAAAGCTATCCGATGTCGATATCGAGGCAGTTCGGTTCATTGTCGATCCGGAAAGCTCCATGGCAGGCTCCAAGGTGAAAAAGATGGCAAATAAACTAAAACGGGGTTCGATCATAGGTGTCATCGTCAGAGAAGACAACATGATTTTGCCTGACGGAGAGACGGTTATTGACGCTAATGATCATGTCATTATGATCACCCATCACAAGAACCTCCCGATTATTTCCAAGCTTTTCAAGCCGCGCCGGAAATCCAAGTGAGGGGAGCCTATGCATAAAACCGCCCTAGGGTATGCTATCGGCAAGCTGATGCAGATGATGGGGGTGGCGTTGCTGGTTCCCATGGGTATCGGGATCTACGATAACCGACACCTGCCTCTACTCAAGCTGTTTTCTGTCGCTGAAGTTTTTGGCTTTATTCCGTCTATTCTGATTTCAATAATCATTGGCACGGCGCTCGTCATGCTGTGTCGCGGGGGGAGGAACCTCCAGGGTATCCGAGAGGGGTATGCAATTGTCACGATCGGTTGGCTTCTGTTGGCGTTCCTCGCCGCTATCCCTTTGTTTTTCTATTTTCTCAATGAAGGCGGCGGTGGCTTTCATGAGTTGGTCACAGCGTTTACTAACTCATATTTTGAGGTGATGTCCGGTTTTACCACCACCGGCGCCTCAATACTGAGCGACATCGAATCGATGCCCCGATCACTTTTGTTCCTGCGCGCTCTCACACACTGGCTGGGCGGGATGGGAATCATTACGTTGGCCCTTGTAATATTTCCTGCCATGGGTGTTTCCGGCTATCAGATGTTTCGAGGCGAGGTGCCGGGGCCAACCAAGGACAAGCTTCTCCCCCGCCTAACCCAGACGGCCTCCATTCTGTGGGGTGTCTATCTGCTTTTGAGCGTCGCCGAGACGCTGCTTTTACTGATAGGAGGGATGAACCTCTTTGATGCTGTCTGTCACACCTTCGCCACCATGGCCACTGGCGGCTTCTCTACAAAAAACACATCGATTGGAGCTTACAACTCTGACTTTATCCAGTGGGTCATTGTTATCTTTATGTTCTTCGCCGGAATAAACTTCCTTTTGCATTTTCGGGCCTTGCGAGGAGATTTCAGATCCGTGGTGAAAAACAAGGAATTCGTTTTTTACACAACAGTTATTGCCATCGCTATAATCATAGTTACCGGTGTGCTTTATATCCACGGCCCAGCTTCCGAGGAATCAGCCTCTACCCATTTTCGGACTAGTGAAATGACTGCCGGCGAGTTCCACGCTCACTATGTCGAGCAAAGCGATAAGCTTGAAACACTGTACCACTCTTTCCGGGTAGCTTCGTTTCAGACCGTGTCCATTGTAACGACCACCGGTTTCACCACGACCGATTTTGACCTCTGGCCGGATTTTCTGAGGTTTCTTCTGGTGCTGCTCATGTTTTTCGGGGGGTGCGCCGGCTCTACTGGGGGCGGCATGAAAATGATTCGTATTAAAATCGTTATTCGAGTCGCTTTAAATGAGCTACGCAAATTGACCCAGCCGCGCCTGATAGCACCAGTGAAAATCGGCGACCAGATTATCGATGAACACCGCCTTATCAATGTAGCGTCGTTCTTTATTCTCTTCATTGGGCTTTTTGTCGTCACGGCGTTACTGATGACTCTATTTGTACCAGATTTTATCACCGCCGTGACCTGTTCGGCCGCCACTATCGGTAACATCGGACCGGGGCTGGCAGGGATCGGTCCTATCGAACACTACGGTTGGATTCCTATACCGGGCAAATGGATTTTGATCTTCTCGATGTTGTTGGGCCGGTTGGAGATATTTACTGTCCTGATTGCGTTACGCCCGGCCATCTGGCGCAAATGATACTACGTTGCATTCAAATGGATACCAACAATACCGTACTAGTGTGATGTCCCAGAAATACATGCTAATAAAAAAAGCAGCAAATTAAATCGTGGCATGGGCATCTTGCCCATGATTCACGGGCATGATGCCCGTGCTACTGCAAAAGAATATGTTAACATATATTTGGGACGCAACACTAGGCGACGGGAATATTATGATTTAGGACAACTGATAAACGATATTATGCTTATGATTGCAATATAGTATAAGGTCAGGGTGATTCACCATTTAGGGAGTGTTGAAAAACATAGAAAGCGTCATAGCGAGGAGCGAAGCGACGTGGCTATATCGTTGTCATTCAATAGTTGAGATTGCTTCGCTGTCGCTCGCAATGACAAGAATGTGACTTTTTCAACAAGCCCCAAGTGGTAGGCCACCTGTCCTACATCATATCATCGGGATCAACATCAATGACGATCTTAACTGTTGAGGGGAGCTTGAAACGAGGTTCCA
>CAZYRH010000019.1:9799-23657 GCA_964650395.1 uncultured Ignavibacteriales bacterium | reverse complement strand
CTACGGAGGCTAGCGGGTGCCTGGCACCCATGCGAAATAAAAGTGGCTTGCTACCCCGCGACCGCGGGGTATAGGCTTAGACTCACGTGAATTTGCTTGAGCAGGAGGAAGCTGTGCAGGATGAACAACTGCTGGATAACCCCTTAGAGGAAAACAGAGAAACCAACTTCATGGTGTTATTCGACTTGCATTCAGGGCACACTATTGTCTGGTCATCACTGCTGATCAGCTCTTCAAATCTGCCTCCGCAGTCTTTACACTCATATTCATAAAGTGGCATCTTTTCAGTATCTCACTTTGAATTCGTTATAGCCACCCCAGCCTTTTCCAAACTAAAACCGCCATCGCCAGCAAATAGTTCCAGACTATTCCGGCAGAATTTCGTAACTGGATGTCACTTTCGTTTCGTTGATGATAGTCTGGCTAACCACGCAGTATTTGCTTTCAGATAATTCAATCGCTTTGGCTAACTTTTTTTCATCAAGGTTTTCCCCCCGGGCGATGTATTTCACCTCAATTATGTGGAAGGGTTTGGGGTATTGGTCGTTCTGGTGCGCCGTGATCTCTATTTCGAGCGAAGTGAGTTTCTGGTGTTGTTTCTGCATTATCAGGACGACATCGATTCCGGCACAACCCGCTATGCCGAACAGCGGCAGCTCGATCGAATTGTAGCCGGCCTCTTCTCCGCCGGCTTTTTTGGCTCCATCAGTTACAATCTTATGGCCAAAGGCACCCATACCCTCAAATTTCAGTCCCCCGGCCCATTTCATTTTTACGCTAACCAAAGATACCACCTTCCTTATCATTGAGACTGATATTATAGTTCACTTGCAAACGCCAACTGATGTTCACTCCGTCACCTAAGTGTCAACCGACAATATTGTTGGGTACCTGCAATGACAACCTAATCGTGAGCCTGTTTACTTAAACCGTTTTGGCCTACGCGCCTCCCATTCAACCGCTATCGGACTGGCAACAAAGATCGAGCTGTAGGTTCCCACCAGCACGCCTAAAATCAGTGCCAGGGCAAAATAGCGCACCACTTCACCTCCGAAGAAAAAGAGCGTGCCAACTACCAGAAGCGTTGTTACGGAAGTGTTGATCGTACGGGATAACACCTCGTTAATGGATGAGTTGACCGCATGGGCAAATTCTCCCTTGGTACGGAATTTCTTCAGGTTCTCACGAATACGGTCAAACACCACCACCGTGTCGGTTAGCGAGTAACCTGCCAATGTCAACAGCGCCGTTACAAGCAACAGGTCAAACTCCAGATTGAGTAGATAAAATATCCCCAGTACGGCTAGCACATCGTGAAGGGCCGCGACGCTCGCCGCAATTCCCGAGCGGAAATCAAAGCGAATCCAGATATATACAATGATGCCGAACAGCGATAGAAGCACCGCCTTTTGCGCATCACCACGGAGCGTTTCTCCCACTGCCGGGCCGATGATGTGTTCCGACACTTTGGTGAAAGTGTTGCCCGCAAAGGTCTCCTGGATGATCTTTTCCAAAGTCTCCAGGCGCTGTTTGCCCTCGGCCTCAGATTCCGGGCGCTTCGTCTTGATAATGAAAGCATTGGGCTTTTCAAAATCTTTCAGATTAGTGATCTCAGCGTCGGGAAACTCAACTGTAACAGCGGACCGAAGGTCCTCAATGGTCACCGGCTGGTCGAAATGACCCGTTACCATGACGCCACCGGCGAAATCAATTCCTAAATTGGCCTTGCCGGTGACAACCATAGCGAAAGCAACGAGTCCTATTATGATCAATGCCGCCGATAGCATGAAGGTATACTTACGGACACCGATAAAGTTTATGTGTGTCTTACCTATTATTCTAAACATGGTTACTTCTCTCCTCGTATTAGATGCTCAGGGTGCGATACCCCTTTCGAATGTCAAAGATCTGCTTGGTAATGACGTAAGCCGTGTACAACGAGATGGTCACACCCCAGAATAAGGTGACGGCAAATCCCTTAATCGGCCCCGACCCTAAAAGGAACAGCGCTCCGGCTGTTACGAGCGTGGTCACGTGCGAGTCAAAGATGGCTACGAAAGCTCGTGTGTAACCGGCGTCTATCGAAGCCCGGACAGTTTTGCCGGTACGAAGCTCCTCGCGGATGCGCTCAAAAATCAGGACGTTGGCGTCCACCGAAATGCCGATGGTGAGGATAATACCGGCAATGCCGGGCATCGTTAGCGTGGCACCCAGCCCGGCCATCACCGCCAGCAGGAAGAATAAGTTAAACAGTAAGCCAGCGTCGGCAATGACACCGGAAAGCCGGTAGTAAAATCCAATGAACAAAAGTACCAGAGTGAGCCCTACCAGAGAGGAGAAGAAGCCTTTCTTGATGGAGTCGGCTCCCAAGGTAGCACCGACAATGTTCTTCTCGATGATTTCGACCGGTGCCGGCAGAGCGCCCGCTTTCAGAACAATCTCAAGATTGCGGGCATCTTTTACAGTGGCCGAAGAACCCATCGTGATCTGACCTCTTCGGCGAATCTTGGAGTTGATGAACGGAGCTGACTCAACTTTATTGTCGATCACAATTGCCAGCGGTTTGTCGATATTAGCGCCGGTCAACTGGGAGAAGTGCGCGGCACCATCGCCCGAGAGGGCAAAGTTTACGTCATATCCGCCGTAGCTGTCCTGGCCAAGGTGGATATTTTGAAGAAACTTGCCCAGAAACTGCACTTTCCGCTTCACCAGATACAGCATGTATATCTCCCGGCTGTTACGTATCTCCGGGCGGGTGGACCAGGCAAACTGCACGTCAATGGGAATTAGGCTCTGTACCTGGGGAAGATTGAGCCATTTATTAATTAGTTCACGGTCCTTTTTAAGAACCGCAAAACCGGGCCAGTTGGTGGAGCTCCGGTTGTTATAAAGAGCCGTCTCCAGCCGGGAAGTGAGAGGGTTGAGGTTCTCATCCAAGCCGGTTTCCTCTTCAAAGGCAAACATACCGGTAGTATCCGCGGCGCTGTCCCCCATTAGTTCTGTCAGGATGTCCTCTCCCGTGCTTTCGGCGGCGGTGTCTGCAGGCGGTTCGGTTTCTTGCGCTACCGTGGTGGTCTCTTGAGGAGTTTTCCCGGTTGTGTCTTTTTTGGCCTGCTCATATTCATGGGTAACAGAATCAATTTTAGTCAGTATTAGCGAGGTATTATCGTAGGTCTCAAGTAGCTTGAACTCAAGCAGCGCCGTTTGGCCGATTAGCTCCTCGGCCCGGGCGGCATCGGTATAGCCGGGCAGGTCGACAATAATACGGTCGTTTCCCTGTTTCCGAATGACAGGTTCGGCTACTCCTAAGCCGTCGACGCGGTTGCGGATAATCTGCATCGCCCGTTCGACCGCATCCTCACGGCTGCCTTTGTCCAATTCCTCCATCTTGACTCTCAGAACGACGTGAATTCCCCCTTGCAAATCAAGGCCCAGCCGAATCGCTTTTTGCTGGAGATGCAAGAGGGCACCAGGATCACGCTCGTTAAGAGTTTCCTTGTCAGCTTCACTCATGGTCCACAGCTTGAAAGTGTTCCAGAACGCGATGAAGGCAAGGATGACTATGATCACCGTCAATATTATCCGCCAATTATGTTTTGACATGAAAGTATCCTTTCCAATTTATTCAGGTTACCGGTGGGGCGCCGATTCGACTTAGAAAGTGAGTCTACAGCACCTTCAAAGTAATCGACAGTTGAGAACTGAACCGTTAGCTAGTGCCTGACGGTCTGGAGCCGACAAGGGTGAGCCGACGACCCAGGTGGGCTGAGATAAGGCTCGTTGATGTCATAACTGAGAACCGTTCTCTTTCATGAATCGATGAGACATCCGTCTCCCGGCAGGAAACATTCTGCGTCTTGAAACGATTCTCATGGTTGTCGGTTTTTAAGATAAGCGGGAGGATGATGCAAGTGTGATGATTGCCGGCACTGTTTCTATCCGTTGTTACTTTGTTGTGAGCATATTTGGGCGAGGGCATGGCCGGGATTCCCTGAGCCGTGTTGATAGCCACTTCGGGATTGCCGATTGAGCCATCGCCGTTTGAACTGGCCAGACCTGTGACGCAGGTTCCGGCGACAACCAGAGCTACTGCTACCAAGTATGCAAAAGCCGTTCTTGCTCTTTTAGTTTTTTTGTCAACCACTTTGTTCATATTTGGACTTGCCGAATATATAGTATTAAACCGTCAAGTCAATTCAATTTTGGCGCTGTTTTACTGACCACATCAAAACCTTTGGTAACATCTTTCAATGAGGCAACGCGCTGAGGTCTAAGTTGTCTCAAAAGCTGATTGGATTGCCAGTTTCTGGTACTCCTGACCGGAGAGCCGATCCTATTTAATGACTACCGTCTCCTTTCTATTACCCCGCAGGCGTTTGTCCCAGCTTGCCTCGTTTGCTGCTTTCTTATATAATGTATTCGGAGAAGTTGCATCTTAGTTGAAATATATGAATCGTCGTGATTTTCTCAAAAAGACCACCAAAGCCTTGGCGCTGGTGTCTGTGACAGGTGGCACCGGTCTGCTATTTCACAACCGTAAAATTAGTCGATACGGTGCCATTGCTACCAAAGCGAACGATTTCGAAGTTGCCGCTAACGTTTCCTTACCGAGAATAGCACTGGCAAGGAATCCTGACCCGATTGCTGCACTTAACTGGGCCCTCGATGCTATAGGTGGAATTAAGCGCTTCATCCATCCGGGTGAAAGGGTTACAATAAAACCGAATATTGGCTGGGATAGGACACCAGCGCAGGCAGCCAATACCAATCCGATCCTTGTTGGCGAAATGGTTCGTTTGTGTCTCGATGCCGGAGCCGCGGAGGTTGTAGTCACCGATGTCCCTTGTAACGATCCGCGGCGGTGTTTCATCCGTTCGGGCATAAGGCAGGAGGCTGAGAAAGCCGGGGGTCACGTTATTCTTCCGGTGGAAGAGGATTTCGTGCGGACCAATCTGGATGGCGAGCTTGTGAACATCTGGTCAGTTTTGAAATACTTTGTTTTCACCGACCGCCTTATCAACATGCCGATCGTTAAGCAACACTCTCTTACCTCCTGTACAATTGGGATGAAGAATTTCTACGGCATCCTGGGAGGTCAGCGCCACCAGCTTCATCAACAAGTTGACCAATCGATTGTTGATCTGACTGCTTTCTGTCGTCCCACACTGACAGTCGTCGATGCTACCCGAGTTCTTCTGCGCAACGGGCCACAGGGTGGATCGCTTGACGATGTAGCGACTGAGAACTCCGTTATATGTGCCACGGATCAAGTGGCTGCCGATTCGCGGGGGGCTGAATTCCTGGGTCTCAATGCTGGAGAGGTTGGCCATATTGCCCTCGCTGAAAAATCGGGTCTGGGAAAGATTGACTATCGGTCTATTGGCTATAAAGAAGTCGTGTAATGAGTATCAAAACCGTCAGGAACCTGCGCCGTTGTTCGCAAATAGTCTTCTTTCTTATATTCTGCTGGCTTATACTAAAAACCAACTTTGAAGTTGGTTTTACCCCCACCGACATTACCGAAATAAAACTCCCCTATCCCGTCTCCATTGCCCTCCAATTTGATCCCCTCGTGGCACTGGCTACACTGCTGGCTAACGGAACGCTCTACAAGGGTTTGTTATGGTCGTTAGTTGTCTTGATCCCAACAATCTTTCTGGGCCGCTTCTTTTGCGGGTGGGTCTGTCCCTTGGGAACGTTAAACCACTGGATTTCAGAGATTCCGTCTGAGCGGTTCCGCCACAAAGGCACCCGGAAGATGGAGTCAAACCGCTACAAGAAATATCAGAGAATCAAGTACTATATCCTTTTTGTGTTTTTGGGGGCGGCTCTGGTGGGGACATTGCAGATAGGCCTGCTTGACCCCTTGTCTTTTCTGGCACGGTCTATTGGGACGGCGGTGCTGCCAATGATTCATGCCGCAGCTTGGGGGCTGCTTGACTGGACGAAGGGTTTTGGTATATCCCCTGTGAGCACGGCTGCCCAGTCTATCTACGATCTTGCTTCACAGATTCTTTTGCCGTATCGTAAAGTCCATTTTCATGCCGTACTGACCATCGGTGTGCTGTTTATAATTGTCTTAATTCTGAACAGAATCTTCACCCGTTTCTGGTGCCGGGCTATTTGTCCCCTGGGCGCTATGCTGGGCATTTTCTCTCGCTTTGCCATATTCGGCCTTGAAAAAGACGAGTCAACCTGTGATCATTGCAACCAATGTCTGCTTTCCTGTCAGGGTGCAGACAATCCCGATGTTGGCTCCCAATGGCGTCAGTCCGAATGTCATCTGTGCTTGAACTGTCAGGCGGAATGTCCCAACAATTCACTCAAATTCAAGTTTTTCCCTAATCAGAACGTTTCTAAAACTAACCCGCCGGGGACGCCGAAAGTAGACGTTTCGCGCCGAAAGGTTATCGCCTCGGTGGTGGGCGGATTGGCTTTATACCCTTTGTTCCGGTCGGGCGATGCTTTTGAAGTTAATGCCAACCCTCGCCTCATTCGTCCGCCCGGTGCAGTGCCCGAGGATGATTTTCTTGCCCGCTGTATCCGATGCGGCCAGTGCATGCGAGTCTGTCCCAATAATGCTTTGCACCCGACTCTGCTTGAGTCAGGTTTGGAAGGGGTATGGACGCCTATTCTCATTCCAAGGATCGGGTACTGCGAACCGACCTGCACCCTCTGCGGCCAGGTCTGTCCAACGGACGCTATAACGGAGCTTACGTTGAAAGAAAAAGTCGGTAACGCTCAAACACAGCCAATTCGGATAGGAACTGCCTTTATCGATCGGGGGCGATGCCTCCCCTGGGCAATGGCCACGCCCTGCATTGTCTGTGAAGAGTGGTGTCCAACCTCTCCGAAGACAATCTATCTGAGGGAAGAGGTTACGTATAATCGTCATGGGGACAAAGTGACGGTTAAGCGTCCCTATATCGATCCCGACCTGTGCACCGGCTGCGGTGCCTGTGAGTACGCCTGTCCGGTAGCCAACAAAGCAGCTATATACATAACGTCAGTTGGTGAATCGCGCTCGCCGGATAACCAGATTCTCTTGCAGAGAAAGGGGAAAAACAGAACCTCATAGAGAAAGATGCTTACGGATGAATAGAATTAAATTCCTCGCAGCAGTGTTCCCGCTTCTGGCTGTTCTGGCTATTAGCTGCAGCGACAAGAAAAACGCAGTAGACGCGCTAACTGCAAAGCGTTTCCTGCCTAAGACGTTTGCCGACATAGGGGCTATGCGATCATCGGAAATACGAACATTCTACGGCGATTCCCTGTGGCGGTATATTGACGGTGGCGCTGAGCAATACCACCTGTATAATTTTGTTGAAGTTGCCACAGCCGATTACAAAATGGATAAGGCCGAATTCACACTTGACATTTACCGGTTTGATAATGCTGTTGATGCGTACGGTTTATACTCAATGGTTCGACCTGACAACCCTACGCTCACACATCTGGGAGTGCAAGGATTCATGTCGGCGGGTAACCTATATTTTGTCAAAGGAATGTTTGTGATCAAGCTGATTGGATTCGACGAATCTGATGAGACAGGTGTGGCCCTGGCAAAAGCGGCTGACGAGCTTAACAAATCAATTCCAGGAACGACTAACCATCCGAGCGATTTCGGACTCTTTCCTGCTGACAACAAGATTCGGGCTGCTGATAAAATATTTGCCAAGTCCTTTCTGGGCCGAAAGTTTCTCACCCGCATTTACAGCCAGAGCTATCTGCTCAATGGCGACAGTGTGATGCTGTTTCTGTCACACGATACGCCCAAGGTTAAGCTTTTGCAGTGGTCAAAATATGACGCCGACAGGGGCTTAATTGAACTGATTTCGGATGAATTCCCTTTTGATAACGGCGGAGCTTTTGTGACGGAGGACGACTATTATGGGAAGATCATTGCTGGCCTGCGAAAAGGGATGTTGGTAGGAATGGTTGGGTACAGCGAAAAGCACAAGGAATTCCTTGCTGATTGGCTTAGGTCCTTGCCTTGAGGCTAAAAACAGCTCAATTCATCTTTCCTCGTGCCGATATTGCGTATCTCTTTACTACCGTTGCGCCATCGACCAAATAGGCGTAGTCGAAAAGATTCATCACCGTGCAGGCATGGTTGGGAATGATTCTCACCTTCTGATCGATCTTGAAACGTCGTGTCACGTTCTCTATGACGCCATGCTCCTCTGACAGACGTAACAGCATACCTCCGCCACCAACTATCCGGCCATATCCTTTCAGTATCTCGCGGCCATGAGCGCCTTTATCCAGCGCCAGCGCCTTGCTGCCGGCGTCAATGACGGCTCGTTCTTTCGAGGGTGTGCTTATCACTGTTGCCAGAACCGTCAGGGCGCATCGGCTTTGGGAAACGGTTCCAAGAGCCACCTGCGTCATATCATTGAAGATGTAGTTGCCCACGCGCAGCTCGGTTACACCTTTGACCTTCGCGCAATACTTCGCTGTCGGAGTCGAACCGACACTGAGGACCTTCATTTCGTGCCCCAGTTTTTTCAATTGACGGGCGTACTTGACAAGTGTTGCCCCTTCACCCTTGCCGATGGCTTTGATCTCTTCGCGGTTTTTAGCGCCATAGGCGTGCCCGGCGTGGGTCATAAGGCCGATGACTTTGATGCCTATGAGGTCCTTAGCAGCATCGAGAAACTGAGCAATGTCCTCCACCGAACCGAAACCGCATCGATTAAGCCCCGTGTTTACTTTGACCAGGACATTAAGCGACCGACGGCTCTTTGAGAAAGACATGGATAACTCTCTTGCATTCTCAAGGGAATCAACTGCCACCGACAGCTTGCACTTTGTACGAAGCCTGACCAGTCGTTTGATTTTGTCTTGCCCAACAATGATGTTGGCAATCTGGATATCTTTAATGCCGGCTTCGGCCATTGTCTCGGCTTCGCCCAGTTTCGCGGTCGCAATGCCGATGGCCCCAACTTTGATCTGTCGCCTGGCCAGCACAGGTGTCTTGTGGGTCTTAATGTGAACACGAAGATTGATTGCGTAGCTGTCTGCCAGAGACTGCATGGATTGCAGGTTCTTTTCCAGGATTGATCGTTCGATCAATAACGCTGGGGTATCAATGTCGGATATAGTGGACGGCATCAATTTGACGCATTGGAAAGATTATTCGCTTTGATCGTAATCAAGTCCAAATTGCTCAACCGTATTTACTCTTTCTGCTTTTTTGTAGACTGACAGACTTGGAGGTGTGGAAGGCTTTTTACCTGAAAACAAATCTTCTATCGTGAGGATTTGTATCCGTGGGAACTTCCCGTTAAAAGTTTTGGATTCATAGTATCCCTTCCCTGCTGCCTCCTTTTTCATTTCGCGTGTTGGCTTTTCAAGTGTTATGAATATACCTATCTGAGCATCCTCTCTGTCTATGACATGCCCTAAATCCCGAATATCCTTCACCGAAACCTTGCCGCTTTTGACCTGTACTATGGCCCTGCCGATTTTGTCTTTTTCATCGTGAAAATACACAATTGCATCAATCCCCGTATCGGCCCCTTTCTTTTTATCACAGTAAGGTTTAGCATCAATCAACGATGAAGCCCACCACTGAAACTGATACCGATTTTGAGATGCAAGCTCTTTTGCTCCTGCCAGATCCTGAGGCTCACCAACAACAGTATAGTCTTTTTTAACTTCCAAGCCAAACATATGCTTCATGCGGTATTTAATTAAGTTTATAGCGAGGTGAGTTACATCAATACCCACCCACTTCCTTTTAAGTCTATGAGCCACGGCTATACTTGTTCCACATCCGCAAAAAGGGTCAAGTACTTTTTCCATTTCATTGGAAGATGCCTTAATTATTTTCTCCAGAAGTGCTTCCGGCTTCTGGGTAGGATAACCGAGGCGCTCTTTAGCTGAGGGTGCTATTGGTTGGATTTGCCACCAATCATCTGGTTGTTTGCCCATAGTATGTAATGACTGTACTCCGAAGTCTTTGCCATTTCTTACATTTCCGATATAATGTTTGAATCGCTCCTTTGTGGCCTCAGCATATTCTTCTCGTACGTCATCTAGGTTAAAAACATAGTTGGCTGTTTTCGAATACCTAAATATCACATCATGCCTTCGCCCAAAGTCCTTTTTAGGGTATCCAGCACCACGGTAGCACCAAATAATCTCGTTTCGAAAACTTCTTTTCCCAAATATTGTGTCCATTAATATTTTTAAGTAATGACTTGCTGTCGGATCGCAGTGAAGATAGATTGAGCCTGAATCCTTTAGAACCCTTTTCAACTCAACTAATCTGATACACATCATAGTCAAATATGCCATGACATCATTTAATCCGACGAATTTCCTAAAAGCGGTCATCATCTCAATGACATTCGCTGGCGCCGTCTCCACAATTTCCTGGAAGGCTGCTTCCGTTTCCTCTGTCCAGTGCCAGGTATCTTCGAAGGCGGTAATTTGAGCTTCAGAGGGCTTACCGGTCGGCTCTTTGAACAAGATGTTGTAGTCGGCTTTTGAGTTGAAGGGTGGGTCAAGATAAATCAGGTCGATAGAATTGTCTGGTATATACTCTTGGAGAATTCCTAAATTATCCCCGTAGTAAAGAGCATTCTCTAACATTGTAATAACTCTTGCCAAGTCAAGATATGGTTACTTTTCCGAGCTCCTATTATCTGAAAATACCCATATAGTTCAATGAACATGTATAAGATCATAATGAAAAAAGAGCAAGGCAAGTGTTGATTTTAGACTTTCATATTCTAATTTGATTTCTGTTTCCTACAACGAGCGTTCACTTTTATTCACACGCGCCATTTTTCACACTCTACCATCTCTGCCGCTCACAAATGACCCCCCAAAAGCAACCACAAGCAACACAACCAGTGATATCAACAACCACTGCAGGCCAATAACGGGCAGCAAAATTGTAGTCGAAAGCAGGGCTCCGACCGAAGAGCCAATGAGTTCGCAGGCATAGCCGGTGCCGCGGTTGCTCTCCGCTCTGCCCGGATAATAGCGATCTGTTGCGGCGACAAAGAGACTTCCCGTAGCGGTGGCTGCGACAAACAAAAAGAACAAGTGATAGAAAAGCAAAGCCTGTGGGTTGATGTGATCGAAAGTGGCCAGGAATATTAAGGTTGTGGCCAAAAGCATCAGCAAAGCCGGATATTCGAGTTGTTTCTTATCCATCCGGATCGAATAATACGCCCCGAAGGCCAGACCCAACATGAAGGCTCCAATCAAGACAGCCATCTCGGAGTACAATGAGCCGGCTGACGACTGATAGACATAAAACGATATCAGCTCTAAGCTGAGTGAAGTAACTCCTGCTGTGAAATAGAGAAAGAGGCCAAAGCGTTTTTTCTTGACCCTGGTTGTAGTCGACAGAGCAAAAAACGCAATGATGAACAAGGGAATCCCTACCAGCCATCCCGGTTTTCCAAGAATAAATGAGATGACTTCCCTATCGAAAGCGTTTGCTTTCGCCCGGTACAAAGCCTGATAATGAGGAAGCATTGGCCGGTCCAAGATGTTTACCTCGTCCGATGAGGTCACAGCTGCCAGCAGCCGTTGCATCTTGAATTCGTTCAGCCTGTCCGGCAGGTAGTTTTCACTGATATATTGGGGTTTATATGAAAGATGCGTGAGCCTGGTGATTATGGAATCGTATGGCATGTCCAACAAGGGCGTATCGGAGGCAAACAAAAGAGTCATATTCCCCGGCCAAAGCGTGACGTAATCAAAAGAGTGTTCGAAAACATTGTATATTATTGATAGCACCTGTCTTTGTTCCAGTGTGATGAAGCGATCGGTGTCGTAATGAGTGGAGAGGAAGACAATTCCGTCACTTTTCAACAATGACTTGGCCCTCGCAAGAAACCTGTCGGTCAGCAGGCGGCTGTTTTTGTAGCTATCAAGCTTACCTGGGTTCACTATAATAATATCATATGTATTCGTAGCCTGGGATCGTGAGCAAAACGTTATGGGGTCATCATCGATTCTCAAGACAGTGCCGGAAAACGGGATCACCTCATCTATCTTTGGTGACAGCACCTGGCGGGGATCGAGAGCCGTGATTGAGAGATCGGGCAGGCTGTCAGCCAGTTGCATAAGGCCGAACTCAGCACGTCCAATAAAAAGTACTTTTCGGGCTGAGGGTTTGTACGCTAACGGTGGGATCAGCAGGTTTTCCGTGGTCAATAAGTCAGGGTAGGCAGCCTCGATGGTATTATCCGTGAGTAAAGTATAGGTGCTGTTTCGAGACAAAATAGTCTGGTGCCCGTAATGGGTGTCAAATGACATTTCAACCTGATATGGCCCATACTTGATTCTGTCTTCACACCCTTCAAGAGTTTTGACCGCATGATGTGTAATGATCAACAGAAACAAGGCGCCCGCTGTCACCAAGATAGCTCTGAGTACAAGTCGGCCTGGGGATGAAAGAAGGTTACCTCCGAGAACAATTACTCCCACTGCAACGGCCATTTGCAGTGCGGAAAGGATTCCGCCGACCAGGATCAGAATCGCCGCACCACCCACAAAAGCACCTATTCCTTCAAGGAGATACACCTTCACTATAGAACCAGCCGGGGTTGGTCCTTCACGCGTTATGGAAGGGAAAAGCCAGCCGGAAATAATACCGACCGGCAACATCATGATACTTGAAATCACGGCTGCGCTACTGAAAGGAATGATCTCTCCCACAAGGTCCGTGACTACCAGCGGCGAAAGCCGCACTGCAATGAGCATGATCGGTAGAAGAATGATTCCCCCCATGAATAATGCTGTCGACCCTATTTTGAGACGAGGTCTTCCGCCGAGGTACGCCCCAACTGCAACCGACACCAACCATCCGAAAAGAGCGGTTCCAATGAACAGCTCGTCACCATTGAGGGAGGAGACCAGCTCTCGCAGCAGCAGCACCTGGCCGCCGATGGAATAAAATCCGAGTAGAAACGCCTTTCGGTTCATTCCATTAAAACAGACCGGGAATAACTCTGCCACACTTGTCGCATCGATTTCCCTTAAGGTTGTTTTGGTAGACACGGTAGCCCCGGCGCCCGATCAACAGCGCCCCACAAGAGGGACAGTAGGTTGATTCGGCGGGATGTCCAGGGAGATTGCCCAGGTACACGAATTCATGTCCTTCCGCGCGCGCGATGTCGTGGGCGGTCTCCAGTGTTTTCTGCGGCGTGAGAGGGAGATTTCGAAGCAGATACTGGGGATGAAAGCGAGAGAAGTGCACCGGCGTGTCGGTCCCTAGGTACGTTTTGATCCACCGGGCCAGCTCTTTGAATTCGGCCTCGGAGTCATTCAGAGTGGGCACCACCAGATACAAAATCTCCAGCCAGACGCCGGATTTTTTCATCTGGATAAGCCGATCCAGGATAGGCTTCAATTCACCTCCGACAATATCTCGGTAGTACTTCTCCCTGATGGCTTTCAAATCGACCTTGATAGCATCGAGGTGCTTCATGAGGTCTGCCAGCGGTTCCTTTTCAATGTAGCCACCGGTAATCATAACCGATTTGATCGACTTCTTATGACCCAGCTCAGCGGTGTCATACATGTACTCGTAGAAGATAACCGGTTCGGAATAAGTGTACGCGATAGTGGGGACCTTCTTGCTGGCGCAAATTTCCACCAGATCTTTCGGTGGCAGGTCGAGATTGTCGGTCTGCTCCGGGCGCGACTGTGATATCTCCCAGTTCTGACAGAATTTGCAGTTGACATTACACCCTGCCGTGGCTATGGAAAGAGCGGTGGTGCCCGGATAGAAATGGAACAACGGCTTCTTCTCAATGGGGTCGATGTTGACTGCGCAGGGTAAGCCGTACACCAGCGTGTAATACACATCACCCCTGTTCTCTCTGGTTCC
>CAZYRH010000019.1:0-9699 GCA_964650395.1 uncultured Ignavibacteriales bacterium | reverse complement strand
TTCCCCTTCGTTTGTCTGCCCTCTTTGTCAACGACAAGGACGACAATGTCAATCCGATTCATATCGGCTGTGCCCAGTCCTATCGACTCGGCTGATTTGAGATATTTGACCGGTCGGCCTACCTTCTCCAGAGGCGGGAGGCCATTTACCTGCCGGGCATGTTTCAGGATTTCCAAACCAATCCTGTCAGCGGCCACCGGATCATCAGAGATTATGATGCTATTGTAGTAAGATAGGTACTCACTGACGAAGCCTGGTCCACCGTTATACTGAACCTTGACGGCATCAAGCACAGTCAGACGATTTTTCTTCTTGATCGGTTCGAGGTTATTAACATGGGCGCAGAATGGATCGCAGTTGTTGTCATGGTACTTGTTTGGGTTGTTAATAGCGCCGAACATATTCTTCATACCGGCTGACAGACCTGCAATCGAATGGTCTTTAAGCACCGGCAGGTTTATATTATAGTGCACTAAGTCAGTGAGTATCCGACTTACCAGCGAGTTGACTTCACCGGAAGTGTGGAACCCTCTGCTGTATCCAACGCCATAAGCGTCGGTTCCTAAACAGCGACGGCCAACAGAGGAAGCGTTCAATGTGTAACCGGCCTTTGCCAGCTCGTGGCTGGTTCGTTCCCAGACGATAATGTCGTTTTCATCAAATCCTGCTTGAGTCAAGAGTAAAGACATGGCATCTGTCAGGGCGGTTGGAGTGGAATTAAAGCTGCGTGCCAGGCAATTGGTCTTAATCCCGATAACTCCGTTGGGCAGGTATTTACGAATGGCCTTTTTAACCTGCTGTTCACCGGCAAGTTTTGTCAAAGCTACACTAAGCAGACTCAGGTATTTCTCTTTGCTGAGACCTTTCTTCTGAGCGCCACCGGAGTACCTGACAACAACCACCTTACTCATACTATATAATATACAGTCACGGCCTGCAAAATCACCAATACTTTTCTCCTTGACGTGCGGCGCCACCACAAGTATCCTTAAAATGAGGATATGCTCGTGGACAAGAAAGTATTTCTTGTAGGATTTGTTCTTCTTAGTCTGTTCTGGTCGGCGGATGCGTGCTCGGCTGTGAGAGAACCGGCGGTGGCGGGAGCGTTTTATCCCGCCGACAGCGCTGAGCTGGCGCGGATGGTACAAAGCCACCTATACAACGTCAAAGAGTTACCCACTGTTGATGGCCAGATTATGGCTCTGATTGTTCCCCATGCGGGCTTGATTTATTCCGGTCGGATCGCTGCCTACGGTTATAAGCTTCTAAAGAACTCGAACATCGACAAGGTGATCATTTGCGGACCATCGCATCACTTCGGGTTTGAAGGCTTGTCCGTCTACGGGCCGGGTATTATGTGGAAAACGCCGCTAGGGAAGGTCCCCTGCGATGACAGCATTTGCAACCAGTTATTAGCCTATAGTAAAGGCATTGACATGGTGGCGCAGGCCCATGTTCGTGAGCATTCACTCGAGGTGCAACTGCCGTACCTCCAGACTGTTTTGAAGGACTTTCAGATTGTGCCGGTAGTGATGGGGTACCAGAACGACGCTACTATTGATCTTTTGACCGAGGCTTTGAAAGCTCTACAGCTTGAAAGGCATACGATAATGATAGCTTCGAGCGATTGGCAGCACTACCGTCCGGCTTCGCTGGGCTGGAAGATGGACTCTCTTGGGATTGAGTGTCTGAAGAGTCTTGACGTAGCCCGACTGGAGAAATATATGCAAAGTGGCGAAGTGGAAGCCTGCGGCGGCGGTCTGATTGTGGCGGTAATGAAGGCAGCGATCGCCAGGGGAGCCGATCGGGTTAAGATACTGCGCTACGGTGATTCCGGCGATATTTCGAGCGATAAGTCTTCGGTAGTTGGGTATGTTGCGGCGGTGATATATAAATCTGCTGACAAGTCGGACAAACCCGTAGAGAAACTATCTCAAACCACAACGAACGAGCAGAAAGTGCCTCCAAAGTTCAAATTGTCTGAGGCAGAAAAAACAAAACTGCTTACAATAGCTCGGCAGTCTATCAAACGTTATCTGAGCGATGGTTCCCTGCCTGAGTTTGAAGTCTCCGACAATTTACGCCAGCCTGGGGCTGCCTTTGTTACCCTGGAAAAGAAAGGTGCGCTCAGAGGCTGTATCGGGCACACCGTCGCTCAGGAACCGCTGTACAAAACAGTGTCGATCTGCGCCGTTCAAGCTGCTGTGTCGGATCCACGCTTTCCTCCGGTGCAACCTGATGAACTGCCGAAGCTGCATATCGAGATTTCCATCCTCACGTCGCTTCAGGAGATCAAGTCACTTGATGAGATTGAGGTCGGTCGCGACGGGTTGATGATCTCCATGGGAAACAACCGAGGCTTGTTACTTCCGCAGGTAGCCACTGGATACGGTTGGGACAGAACCCAATTCTTGGAGCAGACCTGTCACAAAGCCGGCCTGCCTGCTAATGCTTACAAATCTCCCCACGCCCGCATCCAGAAGTTCCAGGCGGTCATATTTGGCGAGTAGCAACTGTCCGCAATAGTAATCGTGTAGGAAAGCCATGTGTGCTTTTATAAAGCAAATAAGCTCATAATGCCCCGCCGATGACCAAGTTCCCACAATTTGATTGACACGATTGAAAGTTTCGCTATATTCATGCGTTATAACAAAGGAAGGAAAAGGAGATATTTTGATGAAGAGAATAACTGCTGGGGTTACTTTTGTCGCATTGATTGCAATCATTTTCGGCTGCGCCTCTGACATCATTCTTGAGGAGCCAGAGTCACTGAAGGGCGTGTACAAGGGTAGATATATTGTGACGGAGCTTAGTGGCGATTACAGTATAGAAAGAAAACAGACTATTGACTGGGTATTCGACGATGTAAACTTCCATATGGATATTGATACTTTGAGTCTGAACTGGAACAGGGATTTTTGCGTTTGCAATTATGGTGGTCCATACATTTCGGATGAAAAGGTTCGGTTAGTCGTATCTTCCCACCTGGCGCCAGGTTACCCAGGCTGTGTAGCGTGCGATGAGAGGCTTGAGCCAGTGGGTTACTTCGTTCTGGAGCAGTCAACAGATACGCTTAAGTTGTCGTATCTGGATGAGCAAAACAATTACTTGAAGGAGATATTGTTGATCAGAGTGACCGAGTAGATTCTGGTTCTGATACTACGTTAGAATCTATTAATGCTGTGAGCTAAAGACCTCCAATTTCCCTCAGTCAGACCCAAGACGACACGAAAAAAACTGTGTCGTTTTTTTTCAAAGCCCAAAGTGAGTTCCGCTGTTGGACCACCAAGTTGTTGAAAATAAATTCCCATTAAATCGATTCTACTGACATGATCTGTCAGGGGGTGGTATTATAATTATGGCAGGGAAAGGAGATAGGTAGACTCTGATGCAAGTTTTAGCTTGTATTGTTCATATCAGAGGGGGAGCGGGGAGGCCGCTTGCAATGTGGCCTCCCTTTGCTACGATGGATAAAGGACAAAGTGGATTTGTACATAAACAAATAGGATTTGACAGTTATGTTATCTAAGATTATTTCCGCCGCCACGCTTGGTGTCGACGCCTACCAGGTTGAAGTGGAAGCCGATATCCAGCAGCAACTTCCCGCGTTTATCACAGTTGGACTGCCTGACGGGGCGGTGCGGGAATCGAAGGAGCGCGTGACCTCCGCCATTAAGAACTCCGATTTTGTTTTCCCATCTAAAAAAGTAACGATCAACCTTGCCCCCGCAGACATAAAGAAGGAAGGTTCAGCCTTTGATCTGCCGATTGCGGTCGGCATTCTTGCCGCCACCGGTCAAATCCTGAGGGATCGCTGCGACGAATTCGTCATGTTAGGAGAACTTTCGTTAGATGGCGCCCTGAGGCCGGTTCCGGGGGTACTGCCAATGACAATGAATTTCAAACAATGCAATGGTATCAAGGGAATCATTGTCTCCAAAGAGAATGCCAGAGAAGCCACTATGGCGGGTACCATTCCGGTCTTTCCGGTCAGCTCTTTAAAAGAGACAGTTCACTTTTTAGAGGACGAGTCAACTATCAGGCCTTTCGTGGTGGATATTCGCTCCGTCTTTGACGAGGCCCGCACCTATAGCATTGATTTTGCAGATGTGAAGGGGCAGGAATCAGCTAAACGAGCGCTAGAAGTGGCCGCCGCCGGGGGGCACAATATCGTGATGATCGGGCCACCCGGCTCGGGAAAGACGATGCTTGCCCGCCGCATGCCGACTATCCTGCCGGACATGAGCATTGAAGAAGCGCTGGAAACAACGAAGATTCACTCGGTAGCCGGTCGGCTCCCGGCTGAGTCGGCGCTGGTAGCCACGCGCCCGTTTCGGTCGCCTCACCATTCCATTTCATATGCCGGTCTGGTCGGCGGTGGCGCTATTCCCAAGCCGGGCGAAGTATCTCTCGCGCACCACGGGGTTTTGTTCCTCGATGAGTTGCCGGAATTCAAAAAGGACATTCTTGAAATGCTTCGCCAGCCAATGGAAGACAACCAGGTTACGATTTCACGGGCGGCAACCGCTCTAACTTACCCAGCCAGTTTTATGCTCATTGCCGCCATGAACCCCTGCCCCTGCGGCTACTATGGCGACCCGATGCACGGATGTACATGTTCTGCCACTGAAATCCAACGCTACATGTCGCGTATTTCCGGGCCGCTGATGGATCGCATTGATATTCACATTACTGTTCCTTCAGTGAAATTCAAAGAACTGTCATCGGGGACCTGCGGAGAAAAATCTACCGTCATCAGACAGAGGGTCAACAAGGCTCGGCAAAGACAACAGGAACGCTTCAAAAACGAGAAGCGCATATTCTGCAACGCTCACATGGAGCCTCGTGACATACGGAAGTACTGCCAAATCGACGATAAGTCACAGTCGCTGCTGGCGCTGGCGATCAACAGACAAGGGCTCTCGGCCCGGGCATACGACCGTATCCTGAAAGTGGCGCGCACTATTGCTGACCTGGCCGGTTCCGACGCGATTGAGATGGGGCACATAGCTGAGGCGATCCACTACCGCACCCTCGACCGAAAGTTGTGGTTGTGATGTTGCTAAGCCATTGTCGGGTTTCTCATTCCGCTTTGCTCCATTCGGAACCTGACCTACCATTCTTTCAAGACCTCGTCATAACACCACTTATGTTACAACCTCACAGGGCTTTTGACCTACCTCTGTGCCTGACTTCTTTTCTGCGGTACAGGATTCCACCATAACACCTGCGATAATAACCTATTAAAAAAAGTCAGAAGTATCAGGAGCGCAAGCTTTCTGAACTGAGCTACGGTACCACTTCTTGAACTTCGAGTATTTCTATATTTCTCTTTTTCAACTCTTCTATGAATCTGTCGTAGACTTTACCCTTTATGCAGTCTTCGGGGGGAACGATCCCTTTTTCTTGGATCAATCCCTCCATAAGAAGCTTAGCCGTGATAGCAACAGGGAAACCGGTAACTCTCATCATAGAAGATATTCCGTTCTCTTTGTCCGCTTCATCCCACATGAAGTGTTCAATCTTGACTTTTTTGCCGTCTTTTGTCCCAGTGGTGGTGTTATACATAACACACACATCAGTTTCACCATCATTGGCCTGGAGTCTGGGTGTTATTAAGGACAGTAGGAACTCCCGGGGTACAATTTTCGTACCTTTGAATTCCTGTGGCTCAATATCCAGCAATCCGCATTCCTTCAAGGTGTCCACTCCCGGCCAATGACCAGGCCAGCGAACTGTTTTTTCGGCAAATTCTTTAAGCTCCTGCCTTGAAAAGATGAAACTGGGCATGCCGGGTGTAACGGCACACTGCAGTTCTTCATCCTTGCCGAACTTTGTGAATTGGAATGTCTCCCGGTCACCAATCGCCGGAACTTCCACAACTTTACCGTTTTTAACCACCTTCAACTTGATCATATACTCCCGTAACACATGGTCAAACGCCCAGGTGATCATATATCTCAGCGGGTGCTTCTGAGCGAATTCTTTCGCTGGAATACCACCGACTCTTGCGATTGCAGATTCCGCTGAGTCTACCTTCCTGATTGCCTCACCCACGGTAACATTGCTCAGACCGGGGGCAAAACCCATGCCATCAACGAACGTCACGCCATTGGCAATGGCGGTATTATGAAGCCAGTCCCCATATTCATCAAGTGTCATCCCTTCCGGGATTTCCAGTCCCTCTGTTTCATAAGCATCCGGTCGCCGGTGATACTCTTCGAGCATGTCGACTATGTTCAAACCGGCCTCAATAGCAAAATGAGCCACTTTATAGCTTGTCTTTCTGTCAGGTAGTGCAATCACACCGACATCGTATTGCTTCATCAGCTTTATCGCGCTCTCTTTGTCGTTGACGTCCAAAACGTGCGGAACCACTCTGTCACTGCCTATCCATCTTTTTGTTTCCTCCAAGGCCTCCTTACGTCTGCCGGTAATTCCTATAGTTTCAACATACTTGTCTTTGGCCAGATCCCATGCCACTGCGGAACCAATCTTACCCGAACCACCGAAAACCAGGGCTTTCATAAATATTTCCTCCGTTTTATAACTTCAGGATTCTTAAACGTTATCAGACAACTCATTCGCTACCACCAGGTCGTTGTCCCCGTCCAGGTCAGTTTAGAAAACTGACCAGGGATTATCCCGTACCCCATAATCGATCCTGGCAGCGAACAGGGGGTCAAAGGCATAAACGCTACTGGCAGTCAACACCAGGCCGACTGCTGTCAAAACCAAGCTCACGCTAGAAAAGAGTGCTGATCCTCCTTTCATCATATACTCTTCCTGCAAAGTGTCCTTCCAGCTTCGAATAGTATATTCACTGACCCACCCTTTGTCAACGAGAAATCATTCTACCATTCTGGAACCTTAACGTGAAGGAATGGTGCGGGTCTTTTTTTCTTGCTTTTGACCATTTTGCCATGATACTATTATTATTGATTACCTGAATCGTCACTATCTCCGGAAGGCTCAGCTTGACGAGAAGGTAATAAAAGGTATAGCGTATGGTCTACCATCGTTTCGCTCAAATCAGGTAACGTCAAAACAGGTGAGTGAGACTGAATCATGTTGGATAAAAAGCACAAGTTCCCCACTTCTCCTGCGCTGGTTGGGACAAAAATCTATTTGCGTCCGGCTACCGCGGAGGATGCCGCCAACCGACAGCACTGGTTTTTGCAGGGCGAGCCGCAAACTTTGAACAGTTCGCCATTTCTGTTCTTGACGCCTGCCGAGGCCTCGGAACGGTTCAAGAGCAAGGAAAAGTCTACTTCAGAACAGCGCTTTGCGGTAGTCAGAAAGGACGACCACGTACCGATCGGCGAAGTGGCTTTTTTCAATTACAATTCTTTAAACCGCTCCGCTGAGCTTGGATTGCTGATTGATCCTGAGGAACGGGAAAAAGGATATGGCAAAGAAGCTGCCCAGCTTCTGTGTCGGTACCTGTTCAAACACCGGGGTTTGAACAAAGTCTATGCTCGGACAGCCGCTTTTAATGAAGCTGTAGTGAAGCTGTTGGAGACACTTAGCTTCAAGAAAGATGCCGTCCTACGGGATCACTATTTCTACAACGGTGAATTTCACAACGGTTTTATCTACTCCCTTCTGCTTTTTGAGTTGGATTGGTAAGAAGGAGTCCACAGGCGCCAAAGCTTGCACGAAACAGAAGCCGCGAGCACACTATTATCAGAGGGGCAATACCCGTGCTAATGACAACTCACGGTAATGTCGAATCAGCACTGGCGGTGAGGATTTGCTGGTAGACCTGCTGGGCAAGTCTATTTTGCGGGTTCAGTTTCAGACTCTGCCCCACGGATATACTGGCGTCCTCTATTCGCCCGGCTTCATAGTATGTCATGCCAAGTTTCAGGTGCACAAAGTCGTTGAGGGGATGGATTTGCCTGGCTCGTTCCAGTATGCTGATGGCTGACTCAACGTCACTGCGATCAAGGTAGGTTGTCGCCAGATTGAAGTATGTTTCCACTGTCATCGGGTCCAGTTCTATAGCTTTTCGGAAATATCCGCTTGCCTGAAAAAGTTGACCTCGCTGAGCGTAAAAAAGTCCAAGGTTGTTATAGGCTTGGGCAAATGTGAAATCGGCGGCAATCGCCTCACGAAAATTCTGCTCGGCTTTCAAGGCGTTGTTCTGTTCAAGATAGGCGTTGCCAAGCAGGAGGAAATTTTCCGCCTGAGTACGTTTTGAATCAAGGCCAAGCATGTCGTGGTTGCTCTCAACAACAAAAAGCGCCAACACTACAATAAAGAGGGCAATGTTTTTGCCTTCTTTTCTTTTGACAAATTCCTTAAATCGCACGACGGCATATACGGCAAATAAGATCAAGAATGGAATCAAAGGCTGACGATAGCGCGCACAGACAAAAAAGAGCAGCAGGGAGGCTAGATATGATAACAGAACCATATAAATCAGCAAATACTTTCGCCAGTTGGGCAGAGATATTACCAGCCCGATAAGCGCCAGCGGGGCAAGAATACCAAAGGGGAAATAAAGCGCCTTATTGAACATCAATGGCCGTAAAAGGGGAGCGAACTGTCGAGCGAGGTATAAATCCTGATTATTGGGGATTTCGTATCCGTTAAGAAAAAGGCGAACTTTCCTGATCTGGAGCTTAAGGAAAGCCGCTGGAGAGCTTTTGATTTCGCGCCAGGCCTGCTGATACCAGAAATCGGACACTTCGGAACGTTTCAAGTGCCTACCGACGCTGTGTTCGGCGATTGCAATGGCCTGTCTGTAGCCTCCTTCCCAGGTTTGGTCAATGCCTAGTACCGTTGCCGACCAGCCGGTAGCATCTCTATTGTTACCCAGAAAGAAATTAAACCCGCCCTGCCAGGCAATAAACACTAAATCTCCCGACGTGACATAGTTCCGCACTGTCACCGGCAGTATCACTACCAGGGAAGCCAGGCCAATCAATACATACCTCGCTAGAGCCTTTCTCAAACCTATGAGCGGCTTGATCACGAACCATATCCACACCAATAGAGCCGGACCCAGCAGAAGAATATTGGGGCGGGCAAGACCCGTCAGGCCGAGAAGTACACCAGCAATAATGAAATCAATGAGCTTTAAGCTCCTCTGGCAGCGATACAGCTGCCATGTTAACAGGACAGTCAGCAACACCATCAGTGAAGTAATCAGTAGGGAGGCATCATAGTAGAGGAAGGTGGGGTAAAACGCAGCTATAGCCGCCGCCCAAAAGGCAATCATTCTATTAAAAAGTCTCAGCCCAAACACGAATATCAGAAGCGGCAAGAATGAGCTAAGTAAGACCTGAATGAAACGAGGCCAGTACAAGGAGCTCTTCGTCAATTTATAGAAAGTGGCCAGGACGTATGGATAAAGGGGGGCACGGTAAAACGGTTCCTTGCTCAAGCCCTCGTTGGAGTTGATCTTTTGTGCTAGCTGGACATGATATTTCTCATCCATTACGGGGTAGTTAAAGGTTGGGATTGACTTGATCTGATTGAGATACGTTAAGCGGACGGCAAAAGCGGCGAGGAATATGAAAAGAGGTACCAGCCAGGCGTGATGCCCAGCAATTCGTTTCATAAAACCCTTACCACTCACATCTCCAAGTTAAGAATTTCAAAGGAAATTACAAAACAAATGCCGGCCCCGGTGGATTAGGGTAATATCTTTAGAAGTGTGTAAAAGGCAGAAGGTGTATCCTTTGGTTTGAA
>CAZYRH010000018.1:5199-25581 GCA_964650395.1 uncultured Ignavibacteriales bacterium | reverse complement strand
GCGGCGGAGGCGCCCCGGGTATGGGGCAGGTATGCATATCACCCAGCCGGGCAGCTGGCATGCCGCCGATCAGCACTGTCGGTTCCCCTGCGACAATAACGCCACCGTGGGCGGTCGTATCACCTATTCTTGCTGCCGGTTGGCCCATTATCTTTGCCTTCTTAAAGAAGAATCACTCATGCACAGTAGAATATAAGCATAGCCAGCGAACTAAGTCAATAATATGTTTATTTACCCCTTTAACGATAGCAGGGTCGTACGAATACTGACAGCTAGGCGAGGGTTGGAGGAACGTAGAGGCAGGGACGGGCAATTTATCCAGTTGGTCAAGATGTTTTAGAATCGTCTCTTTCCGGTTTGGCGTAAGTCCCAACGAAGTTGTTGGTAAGAAGGTCTTTGAGGGTGATATGAATGGAGCGCGTTGTATAGCCCAGTTCCTGGCGGGCTTTAAAAGAGGAGTATGCCCAGTCGTAATCGAGCATTTTCACTAAGTCGGGATAAAATGAAATTTTTCGTTTCCCGAACAATTTACTAAGTATTACCGAACTTCGAGCAGCGAAATTGAGTGCTGAACGGGGAAACTTCACTAAATGTGGGACTTTGCCCAGGATCGAAGAGACAGCCAACACCAGGTCTTGCAAGGTAATATTGTCTCCAGCTAAGATATAGCGTTCACCTGAGCGACCTCTTTCGAGAGCTGCAATAACACTCGGCGCAACATCACGAATGTCCGCCAGATTAATGCGATTGGGAAAACTAGGCATAAGGATATGGCTGAACATCTTCATAGCTTTGCCTCTGTCGTCACCGGTTCGGGAAGGTGCTACGATGATAGAAGGATTGACAATAACCAGTTCTGTTTTCCCATTGGAAGAAGAGTTTAACAACTCCTCTTCGGCTGCCCGTTTGGTCATAATATAGGGAATGCGGAGGTGGGATAAGTTAAATGCAATTTCTTCGTTAATTAAAGCAGGTGCTGGAGCCGAGCTCGTTCCATTCAAACTGCGTGGTAAGGCGGCAATGGCTGCAATAGTAGACACGTGAACGAACCGTTTGACACCAGCCCTCTGAGCCGCTTGGAATAGAGCGACCGCCCCAAAAGTATTAATTCCCGTGAACTGGGTCAGCCGATCCTGGCGAAAGTTTACCCAGGCGGCAGCGTGAATGATACTATCGATTCCTTCTACCAGTTTCTCCACTTCGGCCTTATTGCGCAGGTCAGCAAGTCTTTTTTCCATACCGAGTGAATCGATATAGCCGGTAGCGGAGGTTTTTCGCACCTGGGCGACAGGTTTAACCCCCCGCTGGTCAAGCTTATAGATCAACTGCTTACCCAGGGAGCCGGAAGCGCCGGTTATGAGAATTTTCTTGTCGGTTATCTCCATTCTACTGCAGCCGATTATTGGTACTTACAGGCCAAATCCTTACTATATTCTAATACAAAGTACGTTCGTCCAAGTCAACGGCTTTGTGTAGATAAATCACCTGCTCGGTATGAGAAAGGTTTTTAAATATATTTGGTCAGGCTGGAAGAAGGTCGCTCACGGGATCGCCCGTATCCAGACGAACCTTCTTATCACTATCTTCTACTTTCTTGTCCTAACGCCACTGGGGTTAGTCTTCAAGCTGTTTGGATGGGACCCTCTTGAGTCACGGTTACGAAACCTCCATAAGACGACCAACTGGAAAAGTGTGGATCGTGGCGAGCCGAACTTGGAAGCGATGCGCAGGCAGAGCTAGCTATGAAGATACTCGGCATCTCATGTTTTTACCATGATTCAGCGGCAGCTTTGGTAATATACGGTACGCTTGTCGCTGCTGCCCATGAGGAGCGGTTCACCAGAATCAAGCATGACCCCGAGCTGCCAAGCAACGCGGTTGCTTTTTGTTTGGACAAAGCAGGTCCAAGTATAAACGACCTTGACTATATTGCATTCTACGATAAGCCACTCATAAAATTCGACCGGATCGTCACCGGCTACATGGCGGTGCCGTTTCGCTCGTATCGAGCTTTTCTAAGGGGCTTGCCGATTTGGTTAAGGCGCAAGCTCTGGGCAGATCATGTGATCCACAAAGAACTGGGTTACGAGGGTGAAGTTTTGTACCTGCCCCACCACCTCTCGCACGCCGCCGGTACCTTTTTCAGCTCCCCGTTTGACAGGGCGGCCATTTTGACCATCGATGGAGTGGGGGAGTGGGCGAATGCTTCATACGGTGTAGGTGAAAATAACAAAGTGAAACTGCTGGCGGAAATGCACTACCCGCATTCGGTCGGTCTGTTGTATTCGGCGTTTACTTACTATCTCGGCTTCCAGGTAAATTCAGCGGAATACAAAGTGATGGGGCTGGCTCCTTATGGGAAACCGCGATTCGCTGAACTGATAGAGGACAAACTGGTTAAGATACACGATGACGGCTCCATTCATCTCAACTTAGATTATTTCACCTTCCATTTTGGGTTGACTATGATCGGTTCTAAGTTTGAGAAGCTTTTTGGCCAGCAGCGGCGGACCCCCGAGTCTAAAATTGAACCGTTTCACGAAGATGTCGCTGCTTCGATTCAGGCCGTAACTGAAAAGATTGTCTTGAAAATGGCCAGCCACGTTCGAGAACAAACCGGAATGGACAAGCTTTGCATGTCGGGCGGGGTGGTGCTGAACTGCAAGGCCAATGGAGTACTTTTGAAGCGGGGGGTTTTTGATGAAATATATGTTCAGCCGGCCTCGAGCGACGCCGGGGGCGCTGTCGGTGCGGCTCTGTATGCGCACTACAGGCTTACGGGTGAGAACAAAAAACCTCAGCCCTTCTTTGGCATAGGCCCTCAGTATACTGAACAAGACATGAGTACCATTCTTGACTCGAATCAGATTCCGTACTCGCACGATTCTTCCGATAATCACCTTGTCAGACTGGCGCATGAAATTGCCGGCGGCAAGATTGTAGCTATCTATCAGGGAGCGATGGAGTTCGGGCCGCGGGCGTTAGGTTTTCGTTCGATAGTTGCCGATCCGCGTGACAACAAAATGAAAGAGAAAATCAACGCCGCAGTGAAATACCGTGAGCCGTTTCGTCCTTTTGCGCCGGCGGTTCTGGCTGAGCATGCTTCAGAATATTTTGACTGTACCGGGGAGGCGCCGTATATGCTCTTTAATTACACTGTTGCTGAGGACAAACGCAGGCTAATTCCGGCGGTCACTCATGTCGACAACTCTGCCCGTATTCAAACCGTTGCCGAAAAAGACAACCCTTCTTTCTACAAATTGCTGCGTCAGTTCAAAGCTGTTACGGGAATTCCCGTGTTACTAAACACATCGTTCAACCTGCGGGGTCATCCGATTGTCAATACTCCCGAAGATGCCTTCGCCACTTTTTGCTCCAGCGACATTGACTTGCTCCTCATTGAGAATTATTTAGTGATAAAGAGCCAGGTGCCTAAGGAGGTACAAGAGAGATTTACCATTGAAAAGGCCCCTGACTAAAAGCCGTCCGGCGATAGGCAGATAAATCGGTAATGATTATGTTCCGACGGTTGCGTATCTTTTCTGAATTGTTCTTCTTTTTGAAAACATCAAAAAAATGGTGGCTGGGACCGATCTTGATATTTCTGGTGCTTTTGTCCTTGCTGGTGGTGTTTACTGAGTCATCCGCCCTGGCTCCTTTTATCTACTCATTGTTCTAACGTTTTCTCAGCAAATTAACCAAGTGACAGTATCCTGAGACGCCTGTATATTGCGGTCATGGCGTTGTTCGGACGTTCACTTTTCTACCGGTTGGCGGTATCGTTGCTTGTACCGGTGGCTTTTCTGGCTGTCGTTGAACTCACTCTACGAGCTCTTGATGTAGACACCTTTTTTCAAAACCGCTTTTTCGTATTGAATCGAGCTCTTGACTATCCTGATGTCTTCCAAAAAGATCATGACCTGTTCTGGTGTTTTCGTCCCCACCAGGTTATCACGTCAAGATTTTTTGAGGGGAAGACCTACCGCATCAATTCTTTCGGTCTGCGGGGAGAAGAGGTGAGCAAAGTGAAAACGAAAAGAAGAATTCTGGCTCTGGGCAACTCCTGCACGTTCGGCTGGGGTGTATCCTATGAGGATACGTATCCTAAGCGTCTCGAGGCTCTCTTGGATGGCGCCTACGAAGTTATTAACGCCGGCATTCCGGGATACAGCTCCCTTCAAGGAAAGCGCTTTTTCGAAAGAAGACTTATTGATTTGAATCCCGATATCGTCCTTATCCTCTTTGCCTGGAATGATCACTGGGCGGCTGCCGATCAGATCGCTGACGAGGATCAGCAGTTTCCACCCCGGTCCATTATCGCCTGCCAGAATTTTCTCTCCCATTTTCATTTCTACCGGCTGTTAAAGAAGCTCCTTCTCTCGGCCATCGAAAAGGAACCCGACTCTCTCTTTAACCGCCGGGCGCCGGTCTATAGGGTAGGGCTTGATGACTTCAGGGAGAATCTCAGTGACCTCTGCCGACTGGCGCGCCTGAATGGCGCTACCCCAATACTGCTCACTTCTCCCATACCGTCCCTCTCAACCTATTATCCTCCCGGCGCTAAATCGCCTCTGCACCACTTCCACGAGAGATATAATCAGGCAATAAGGGACATCTCCGTCTCCGATAGCATCAACTTGGCTGACCTGGCGCGGGAATTTGACCGCCATAGGGACCTTTATGATGACGCCATAAATGACCCTATTCACTTCAATGCCAAGGGGTACCGCTCGGCAGCAGAGCTCTTAGCCAAGCGCATCCGCGAGAACTATCTCAATCAGTAAAGATAGGCTGCTTGATTATCAGCAGCCAGCAGGAAGGGCGGCGGGGATGTTCAAGTTCCACTGAAAGGTTCCGTTAATAATAACTATGGAAGAATTCGCTGCCCAGCAGATACTGCATTACGAGATAATTGGAAAGCTTGGCGACGGCGTCAGCGGACAGGTATTCAAAGCCTGGGATACGGTACGGGAGCGAATAACAGCCCTCAAGCTGCTCAACCCGTCCCTTATCGATTCCGTCAGTTTCCACGGGAATTGTCTGATAGCCTTAAACACACTCTCGCATAGCAGCCATCCCAATATATGTTCTATCTTCGGCTTCTACCAGGTCGGCGACACCTTTGTGATTGACATGGAGTATCTCGAGGGTGCCACTCTGAGGGAGCTGATCAGACTTGGCCCCCTGAACAAAAGCAAGCTTCTTGATATTGCGGCTCAAATTGGCGATGGTCTCAAGTATGCTCATGAACAGCTGGTAACTCATGGGAATCTCAAACCTTCCAACATCATGGTTACTCCTCAAGGAGTGGCGAAGATAATGGATTTCGGGTTGTCTTGTTTTGCAGTAGGAAAAGAACTTCTGAAAGGGAAAGCCGCCTTTGAGATGCCTTCCTACATCGCTCCCGAACAAATCACCGGCGAACCTCTCACACCATTGGCGGACCTGTTTTCACTTGGTGCGCTCTTCTACGAACTGTTGACTGGGAAGCAGCCCTTTATCGGTGATACACGTGAGGCAGTCGAGAACGCTATTCTGCACGAGATACCTGATTTCCAAATCCTGAGGGACAGGAAAATTCCCGGCGACACTATCCTGCTAATTGAGAAGCTGCTGGCCAAGAATCCCGCCGATCGATTCAGCAGCACTGGTGAGCTTTTGATTACACTGCGTGAGGTGCGCTCGTTTGAACGAGAATCATCCAGGAGAGAGTTTCTTCAGGTCAAACCGAAATCCACCCGTCAGTACCTCTTGATTTCGTTGCTGGCACTCTTGCTCGTGGTACTGTGGTACGTTGTGACATTCTCCCCCCGATAAATGGTGGAGCATCAATTCATCTCACCAATCAAACGCAGTCCCTCTAACGTCAAAGTCGGCTCAACCATCTTCACATGACGGGAGAATTGTTCAATCCTCGAAGCGAAGCCGCCAGTGGCGACGATGGTGCACTTCGTGAAGCTGGTTTCCTCAAGAATCCGCTCGATGATATAATCCACCTGTCCGATGGTGCCATAGAACAACCCTGACTTGAGAGCACCAGCAGTCGATTTGCCGACAACCGAGTCAGGCGGCTCGATGCGAACCTCAAAAAGCCGGGCGGCTTTCTTGGCCAACTCAGCCATCGAGGTTTCCGGGCCGGGTGCGATAACACCGCCGATATAGACCCCCTTCTCATCAACCACGTCGAAAGTGGTGGCGGTGCCGAAATCCACAATAATAACAGGCCCGCCAAATTTGCTGTATCCAGCTACGGCATTGGCGATACGGTCGGCTCCAAGCTGCTCCGGCTGGTCAATGGCAATAGTAATCGGCAGTTCGACATGGTGAGATATAACAATCGCCTTACATCCGAAATACTTCTCTGCCGTCGTCTCAAATATGCCCGTCAGCGGCGGGACCACCGAACCGACTATGACCAAAGCGATGTCATCGCTTTTTACTTTCATCCTTTCGAGGGTAGTGGTGATGAGAAAGCAGCCCTCGTCAACCGTGAGACGGTCTTTCGTCGTCACTCTGAAATGGTCTATCAGTTTTTTTTCGTCAAAAACGCCCAGGACGATGTTGGTATTTCCGATATCGATTGCTAAGAGCATGGTTGCGGCTAGTCTTGAAACCGTCAATTTACCGGTGGGCCGTTCCGAGTACTGACAGTCCGGGCAATATCCTTGTTAATCTTCTCGGCTGACTTGTAAGCGTCATACATGCCGTAGATAAACAGAATTGGCGTGGTGATGAAGCCGATCAATATCAGCATCAGGGCTATGGAAATTGAGTATGCAACAATGAAGAATATCCCCTTGGCAATTTGGCCGTTGTAAATCTGTCCCAAACCCATGTAAAAAAACGAAAGGATAGCGGCCAGACCGGGGTTCTTATAAAAAACAGGGGGCGCTGTATTTGTCATATCCGTTCCTCCAAATGCTATGTGTTTCATATATAATACCTCTATAAGGTGCCATAATTCAATCCTTTTTTTCATGGAGGATTTCCACTCGTCACTCCTTGCGCACAAATACAGTACAGCCAATACGCTTCTGACTTCCTGAACATCGTCAGACTGAACGGGTTACAAAGCTCCGCCAAAAGTGACGCGGGTATTTTTTCATTCCCACGGTGGCAGAGGTTTTCTATATTATTGACATGAAATGTGAACGCTTGATTCTCACCTTCAACTGTTATCCCTCGACTACGAGGCTGTGTCGTAACTTCACTGTCATCGCGAGCGACCAAAGGGAGCGTGGCGATCTCACCTGGCAACTGCGTGAACAACAAGAGATTGCCATGTCGCTTCGCTCCTCGCAACGACGGTTTCCAGGGTTTTTACAGTCAGGAGCACAATTATGACATAGCCTCTCCACTCGGGATGACAGTAGAACCGCTCTGGATAGCAGTGGGTCAGCTCAGAATGAGCAGCTAAACTTTTTTTTAGCTTGGGAATGTTTGAATATCTGCATTCACATAGTATGATACGATTAGAATATCATGGTGAGTGGAGTCGAACCATGAGCGGTACAGATGGTACCAGTTGATTCTGAAAGGGAAACGTGGCACGAGAAATTCGCAAACTGACTATTGATGACTATAATGGCTTAATTAGAGTCTGGGCCGATGCTGGACTGCCGTATCGTCCGCTGGGTAGGGACGGAAAAGATTGCATTGCCGAAGAGATGCGGCGGTCGGATACCGCTTTTATCGGCCTGTTTGAAGGTGACCGACTTGTTGCGGTGGGGTTGGCTACATACGATGGGCGAAAGGGCTGGATAAATCGTGTCGCCGTCGACCCTGATTTCAGGAGACAGGGACTGGCCGGTGAGATCACCAGAGAATGTGAAGCCTTTCTTGAAAGGCAGGGAGCAGAAATTATCGCTTGTCTTATCGAAGACTATAACCTTCCATCGATGGCGCTGTTCCAGAAACTCGGGTATCTGTACAGTGAGGATGTACTTTACTTCTCCAAGCGCAAATCGGAAGACACCTAGTGTTGCGTCCCAAATATATGTTCACATATTCTTTTGCAGTAGCACGGGCATCATGCCCGTGAATCATGGGCAAGATGCCCATGCCACGATTTAATTTGCTGCTTTTTTTATTAGCGTGTATTTCTGGGACATCACACTATAGGTAATTGAAATCGATACCCGTCGAAGGTATCAGATTCTCCATAAAAATTCTGGGACGGGGCAATTGGGACCGGCATTTTGTTGGCTACTATCCTTTGAAGCTCTGTAGATATGTCAGAATGCAAGGAGATATTCCTTCCCCAAGGCAAGTTCCAATATCACATTCTCCCTCCGCACCACATAAATATTGTTGACATCTGCCCAAATGAGCAGTATTGTTCCGATAAGAAGAGTCGAAAAGTTCATTTCAAGGGATTTGAAACAGGTGAAAAAGACTCTGACAGAAAAACAGCGTTCGGTGATGGAGTTTATCCGGAATCAAATAACATCGCGGGGGCACCCCCCTACCGTTCGGGAAATCGGCAAGCACTTCGGCATCCGTTCTACTAACGGTGTTAGGACGCACTTGAGCGCCCTCATAAAAAAGGGTTACCTGAAAAAAGAGCGATTTATCTCACGCGGGCTGGAGTTGACCCGTTCTCTAGTTGGTGGCGTTGGTCGTCTTCCTCTGGTAGGCTCTGTCCCAGCCGGGTTGCCGCTTGATGCTATTGAGAATATAGAGGGCGAAATTGTTCTCGACCTATCGTTTCTACCAAAGGAAGACTCGTTTACACTAAAAGTAGTCGGGGACTCCATGAAAGACGCTGGTATCTTCGACGGCGACTTGGTGATCGTCAAAAAGCAACAAGTTGCTCAGAAGGGGGACATCGTGGTGGCTGTTATTGACGGCGAAGCTACAGTCAAGCGGTTTTACCGGACAGGCAAGATGGTACGCCTTGAGCCGGCAAATGACGCCTTCGATCCGATCATTGTCAGCCCTCCTCGCGCGGGCTCTAAGGAGTTCCGTATCGCCGGTAAAGTTGTCGGTCTGCTGCGCAAGATGGCATAAATGATAACCGGGCCTCAACCCCACTCAGGCTGAACGTATTATATAGAAAACCCGCCAAACCATGACGGGCCATTTTGGCTGAGTAAGGAAGCTCTCTTAATTTTTTGACTTAACGGCTTCTACTTCAAAGACGATTTTATAATGTTTTGCAGTGTTTTGCCAACGACGGAGTTGAAGATGTGACCTTGCGAGTCAAGCGCAAGGGCGTCTTTGGTAACCGGCCTTTTTTATGGCCAGCATCTATATTTAATCTGTTGACAAAGATAAAGTGGGGCTGTTTATTCTGACCTGTGCCGACAGATTCGTTCGGTTTGATTGAAGATAAGAGTGAGAAGTCTACACTAACGAGAAGAAAATAAAGATAAGTTTTTTGGGGATGAAGAAATGAAGAAAAGGTCAATTTTGGTTGCAGTTTTGTTACTTTTCACCTATAACCTAACTGTCCTGGCCCAGGAAGAAGCTGAAGAACGAGATGTTGTAGAAGTCAGCTTTTTTGGCGGGGCGGGCGTTCCTACCGGCGGTCTGAGCGATTGGACAACGTTGGATGAAGAGCGAGGCGCAAAGACCGGCTGGGACATCGGCATTGATGCCGGCTACTTTCTCACACCATCTCTCGTTGTGGGGCTGAATCTTGTCTATACCCAATTATCAATTAAAGCGGACGGTGAGCAATCGAATCATAAGCATCGTCTTTATAACCCCAATGTCTATATCAAGTACCTGTTCGAAGGGGAATCCAATTGGGTACCATTTGTGAAGGGACACATCGGCGTGGAAAACCCTAAGTTTTCCACTTTTGTCACGAATATCCAAGGTAACAGGTACCGAGAAATCTCGTACGATCCCTCGTTTGGGTTAGGCGCTGGGTTAGGACTGTTCTACTATACCGCCGACTACAGCGGACTTTTCTTGGAAGCCAATTACCATCACGCTTTTACTAAGGATACCAAAGCTACCTATCAGGACACTGATTACATATTCGGCGATGATATTAACGTATTTGATATCCATGCCGGCATTCGTATCCTCATTGGTTCGGGAGGGTGATAGCAGGCGAAATCATCAAGAACCCGCCAAAGCGGCGGGTTTTTTTGTGGTTGCCATGACGGACGGCTTTGTATAGGTTATAGCATGCCTAGCACCAAGCTCTTGATTGTGGATGACGAAAAGGGGCAAAGGGAGCTTTTGAGTGGCTTTCTTGCAAAAAAAGGGTATCAGGTCCACTCGGCAAGCAGCGCTGAGGAAGCATTAGAGCAGTATCACAAGATTTTCTCTCCCGTAGCCCTGGTTGACATGAAAATGCCCGGCATGGACGGGCTGCAGTTGCTGGGCCGGTTGAGAGAGATTAACCCGTTTATCCAGGTGATCGTGCTGACTGCCTTCGGGTCGGTGGAAACGGCAGTGTCGGCCATGAAAGCCGGCGCTTTCGAATACCTTACCAAACCGGTTGAAGATCTCGATGAGCTTCTATTGAAGTTAGAAAAGGCCGCGGCTCAAAACCGCTTGGTGGTGGACAACGAGGTGATGAGTGAACGGTTAGCTGAGATATTTCCCACAACTGAAATAATCGGCGAATCGCCGGCCATACAAAAGGTCAAACAGCTCATATCGATCGTAGCGCCCAAGGAAGCCACGGTGCTCATAACCGGCCCCTCTGGAACTGGGAAGGAGCTGGTAGCACGCGCCATTCATGCCCTCTCGCCACGGGCGGATAAAAGGCTGGCGGCAATCAATTGCGCTGCCTTTCCTGAGAATCTGCTGGAGTCGGAGCTTTTCGGCTACGAAAAGGGTGCTTTTACAGGGGCGGACAGGACCAAACAGGGAAGATTTGAGTTAGCCGATGGGGGCACGTTGTTCCTCGATGAGATCGGGGAGATGCCGCTGACAATGCAGGTGAAGCTGCTAAGGGTCTTGGAAGAGAGGAAAATTGAGCGACTGGGATCGGTAAAGGAAATCCCTCTGGATATAAGAATAATTGCCGCTACTAATCGCAATCTTGAGAAGCTGGTCTCTGAAGGAAGATTCCGAGAGGACCTGTATTACCGCTTAAATGTCATTCTGATCGATCTTCCCCCACTTAAGGAGTGGACCGGAGATATCCTGCTGTTGGCCGAAAAATTCATCCAGAAATACTCTAAGAAGATTGGCAAGGATGTTAAAGGGATTGACACCCAGGCCGCTGAGATTATCACCAGCTATGCCTGGCCAGGCAATGTGCGGGAACTTGAGAACATAGTAGAGCGGGCGGTGGTGCTCACCCGGTCGGAGTACGTTACAAAGAATGATCTGACTGGCCTCACCCCACGGGAAACTCTCAGCACTGCAGCCGGAGCTATAGTTCCGCTTTCCGAGGTGGAAAAACGGCACATTAAGTTTTGCCTTGAGGAGTTGGGCTGGAATATCGGTCTCTGCGCAGAGAAACTTGGCATTCATAGGAATACCCTGCGAGCCAAAATCAAAGAATATAAGCTTTCCCAGGCTTGACAAAAAACAGTGCGCTACCTTGATTCTATGCACAAAATATGTGCATAGAATGAACCCTATCCACAACGCATGACACGTTAACCCATTAAACAAGAATGAGTTAGGTGATCCGGCACGGTTATTGTTGTACTTTCACATGGATAATGAATACTAATATGACAAACTGGAGCTTAAAATGAGATTGAAGTTGTTTTCAATGCTGTTGACAATAGGCCTTTTGGCGGTTGTTGGGTGTGACGGAGACGAGTGTATTTTTGATCCGGTGCCGGCTACCCCGCAGGGAGTTTATTCCGTCACTGGAAACGAAATGGTTTATCTGTTCTGGTATGGCCCCTACGAGCGTGATATCGTGGAATATATCATCTGGCGTTCAAGTGATCCAGACACTGGATACACAGAAAGAGGTCGCCAAGCTGCACGACCCAATCCGAACCTTGATACCTTATTTATCTACGGGTGGATTGACGAGGGTCAGGACGTTGTGAACGGTGAAACGTATTATTACGCCGTCTCGTCCGTTGACCGCGCTGGACAGGAATCGGATTTATCAGCTGAGGATGTGTTTGACACTCCTCGCCCTGATGGTCAAGTCGTTTTGTTCGATGTGGCGGCTGAGCCAAATCTGGCAGGCTATCTTTTTGCAGCCTTCACAATTGTCGATACGTCGCGGGCTGATGTCTACCTAACGCGGGAAGGGAATGTCTTTTCCCTTAATGTTGGTAACGACACCACAGATATACAGGATATGGGTTTCACAGAGACCTTTGATGACATTGGATGGGCTCCACAGGACGGGTGGTCTGAGCTTGGCAAGGTAGAGATTATCGAAGGACATACCTATGTTATCTGGACGGATGATTTGCATTTTGCGAAGATGCGTGCGGAAAAAATAAACTTTGATGATGACTGGGTCATGTTCCTTTGGGCATATCAGATCGATGATAACAATCCAGAGCTGGTGCCTCGGCCAGACAACTTTGAAAAACCGTTTCAGGGGGCGCAACATTTACATGACGACACCAATTCAAACTCTTTGAAATAAACCTGAAAGAAAGGGTAATAACATGTTACGTAATATGCGCAAAATTTTAGTGATGACGGCCGTACTGGCTGTTGTGAGTACCCCGGCGGTGCTTTCGCAGGAGATTGAACGAGATTATAATGAGAATCAGTATGAGGATGTCGACCGCGCTAAGATCGACCGTTATCTTGACGTTGAGGTCTGGACCAACCATTCCGACGGTGAATATTACGTAGGGGACAATATAGTTCTTTACTATCGGACCAACAGGGACGCCTTTGTGGCTATCTATTCGATCGACTGCCAGGGGCGGGTCAACCTCCTGTTTCCCAGTGAACCAGGTGAAGACAATTTCGTCAATGGCGGAGTGACTTATCGTCTCCCTGGTGGTGGTGACGATTTTGACTTTGTTGTCTCCGGCCCGGAGGGAGCGGAAAACATTCAGATCATCGCTTCGCGGGAACGGTTCCCGATTCCCGACTGGTACCCTACATCCGGTCTGGTGTGTGATTGGGATGATCGTTACGAGTATATGGATTACTTGAACGACCACTATTTTGTGCGGTACGGCGGTCAGCGTTTTGCGTACGATCGTACGTCCATCTTTGTTGACGAATGGGAGCCGTACTATTTCCGACCGGCGTACTATTCATATAACTACCCGTGGACAGTCTGTGGCAACATCTACTTAGATTATCCCTTCGATGCGGCGGTGTATATCGATGGCATCTATTGGGGATGTACGCCACTGTACATTCCGCGTATTTATGTCGGCTGGCACACGTTTACCATCTACGACTACTACGGCTACTGCTGGGAGTCCGGCGTCCGTATTACGCGTTATCATACCGTTGTCCTGGGCCATGACGTGATCAGAACCTCACCGACCGTGGTTTCTAAGTACAAGGAAGTCCGCTTCGTAGGCTACCGCGATCCGGTTAAAAGCGGGTATCCCAAGTACAAAGAAAAGCAGAAAGTGATACTCAAAGCTGCTTCCGTTGATTCGAAAGCTGCATTAAAAGGTAGTAGTGCCGTTTATAAAAAAACGACGACCTTTTTTGCTTCTGCTAAAAAACATGTCCGAGGCCCCGCAAAATTAGTCAAGACGGAGCGCGGCTATGAGACCACTGGTGAGGTGTACGAATCGACAAAAGACGCCAAAGAGAAGTACTACGACCCCTCCAATTCATCCCCTTCCGGCAAAGTCAAGAGCACTACCTATTCAGGTTCCAAAGGCTCTACAACCGGCGAATATAAAGACAAAGGTTCCTCGATCTATCCTAAATCTACAGTTGTCGGAAAAAGTGAATCGTCAAGTGAGAAAAGCTATCAAAAAAGCAAGACGGAAATTAGATCCCAGAAATCGTCCGACTACTACCAGAAAAAATCCGGGTCTGTCTACAAGAAGAAAACTGATGCGAAACAATCAACTCTTAAGGAAACTAAATCGAATAAGATCAACAAGTCGAAGGAAAGCAAATCCAACAACGTGGGTAAGGCCACCGTTAAGTCCGGCGGGTCAAAAGCAGCAGCCCCGTCTTACCGGCAGTCTGGTGGCAGCAAGTCGTCCGGGAAGACGCCCTCATCAGTGGGAACTAAGTCCTCCGGCAAGAGCGGTTCCTCAGGTGGAAGTAAGTCTTCTCAAGGCAAGGAAAAGAGATAAGGGTATTAAGGCTTGACTGAGTCAGCGATATGTATATCTTGTAGTGAGGAGGAAATGGTATGAAACGGCTCATAATCTATCTTGTGTGCAGCGCTTTTCTGATTTCTCTCGGTGGCAATGTGATGGCAGTTGAGAAAAAGGATAAGAAACCCGTCAAGAAGGAAGTTGTTCTAAAGAATAAGAAAAGTACAAAAAAGATCCCACTTTCCACAACAAAGAGCAAAAAACAGGTCCCCAAGAAAAAATACGACTCTTTTATCGATAAAAACAAAAACGGTATTGACGACCGCAAGGAGAACCTGAAGCAAAAGCCGGCAGCCAAGGTGTCGAAGAAGGAAGAAGAGAAAAAGAAGTAGCGCGCACGTGTGTTCATAGAGTTCTCCATTGGAAGTGAGTTTCTGCAGGGCAGGAGTTCCTGACTCCTGCAATGATTGTGTTTAGTGGACATGTTTATCTGCTATGGAATGTGATATAAAAGGGGTAGTTATGGAGGGGTTGTTCCAAAGGTTTGTTTGCTGTGTTTCTTTGGTTCTTGCTAAACTAGCCCTTCGAAAGTATTTTTCTATGGCAGTTTTTCAAGAAACAAAAAGAAAGAGCATAGTGCTCCCGATTTATTGGGGGCAATACAAAAGGACACCTTGACACGTATAAAAGCTTTACAGTTGGGGGTGTGGTTCTTTCTGATCAATTCTGTTTTTGCTCTTCTTGTTTCAATTAGGTTTATGAGGCATTTTACTGGTGTAGAAGGTGTTGCTACATATGTATATCTTACTTTTACCACCCTGAGCCATTTTGTTGCACTTACAATCGCACTGTATCTGTTGGTGTATTTGCCCGTGGCGTTGCTTATACCTCGGAAAACGTTATTGCAGGTATGGGCGGCGTTGGTTGTTACAATCGGCCTCTCAGTTTTGACAATTGACACTTTTGTTTTCGACCTGTATCGTTTTCATATAAACAGCTTTACGCTGGAGCTCATATTCGGCGGCGCAGCCACAGATATTTTCCAGTTTCATTATTCGCAATACTTACTTGTGATATCGGCAACGGCAATATTACTGGTTATAGAAGTATTTATTTTTCGATGGGTTGCGCACCTTGCTGCCAAGTGGACCTTTCGAGGCTTGAAATGGATTATAGGATCGATAGTTCTTATGATGCTCAGCAGCCACGTGATGCACATCTGGGCATCAGCAATCTCCTATAGACCGATTACTAAAGTATCGAGATGCTATCCCCTGTATTTTCCAGGTACAGCGAACCGTTTTCTCTATAGGATTGGGTTGGTGTCGCCTTCTCAAGATCGTGTGCTTGTAAGCGAAGCAATGAGTAATGATACCAAAGATCTGGACTATCCCTTAAACTCTATTGTTGCCGACACGGTATCCAATACCAGCATTCTTATTTTGCTGCTTGATTCATGGAATTACAAAGCGATAGATTCTCTCATAACGCCTAACATATCGAAATTTTCAAGAGAAGCACTTTATTTTTGCAATCATTACAGCGGGAGCAACGGCACTCGAACCGGCGCATTCTCATTGTTTTACAGTATTCCAGGCCTTTATTGGTACGATGTATTGGGGGCACAAATAGGACCGCTCTTGATAGATCAACTTATCAAGTGCCATTATCAAATGGGTATTTTTACCAGCGCCAGTCTTATTAGCCCGCCCTTCGACCGCACCATATTTTCCAGAATAAAAGATCTTAGACTTCATACCCAAGGCAAGGCAGCCCACGATCGAGATATTCAGATTACCAAGGATTGGCTTGATTTTACGGATAGGTATGTAAAATCAGGCAGAAAACTGCCTTTTTTCGGATTTTTGTTTTACGATGCCATGCACAGTATGACCCACCCCGATGACTTCGAGGGGCCGTTTCAGCCGGCTTGGAAGTATCCGCAATACGAAAAGCTAAGCAACCAGATGGATCCAACACCTTTTCTAAACTTGTACAAGAATGTGACACTTTTTGAAGATTCCCTTGTAGGTATTCTACTGACAGACCTTCAGAAAAAGGGGTTGATAGATAGCACGATAGTCATTATTACTAGCGACCACGGGCAGGAGTTCAATGAAAACAAAAAGGGCTATTGGGGGCATAACGGCAACTACTCTCAGGCGCAATTAGGCGTTCCGCTTATTGTTTGGTGGCCCGGAATGACACCCGCAGTTTTTAGCCACTGGACCTCCCATTACGATATTGTACCTACGCTTATGCAACACTTGTTCCTCTGCCAGAATGCAATCAAAGATTACAGCATTGGCAAAAACCTTTTTGATACTACGTCACGTGAATGGCTCATTGTAGGGAGCAAAGATAATTTCGGCATATTGGAACCCGACAGGATTACAAGCATTAATTACGACCGCTCGTTCGATATTACCGACCGTAACCTGAACGAGATACAAGACGCCAGGTTGAACACCAAGTTGTTCAATGAAATTTTTTCTTTAGCAAACGCATATTATCTGGAATGACGGACTCTTTCACAACTCCTGGTGCGGCGGGTGGCCCCTACAAACTTGTTTGGAGGGGAATCTGGAGGCGTATTTTCCTCTCTCCATTTTCCCTACAATCCCTCCCCAAATCATTATTTCCCACCCATAATGGCTGAAAAATCTAGGAGGATAACTGGACAGACTACCCAGGTACCAACAACTTTTTTGCGAAACAACCCCATTATCTCGTAACTATCATAGCCCCAGCGAGTTACACGGAAACTTGAGCTTCGGATTCCAGGTGGGCCATATCCACATCTGTCACAGTCAGCCTGAGCTGTCCATCCGCTGTTGGCGGACTGTCGGGCGGAGTCGAAGGCTGTGGAGGCTTTCTAATTGTGATACAACAAGGTGCAGGGCAAAAACCCTTGACTCCTGCTGACTCCTGCCATTAACAGATTTGAGGTTCTGTCGGTTCTTGCCCGCCAGCGGCGGGTGTGAACCGACAGCTTGTAAAATTCCGTAAGCGTCAACGAAACTCGGAGATTTGTAGGCCGATACAAGGTTGCTCCCTACACCAATAAACACAGAGTTCCATGCTTGATCTACTTGTTAGACGGGGCTGTGAAAAACTTCGGATGATCCTTTTGGCCGCCCCAGAAAATCTTTAGGATGACGGGGAGTATTATGACCGACGTAATAAAGCAAAGCCCAATGCCGATGGTAACGACCAAACCAAAGCCGATATATCCTCTGTAGTCTGATGACATAAGCGATCCAAAACCAAGCATGGTGGTTACAGAAGTCAACAATATCGCCTTGCCGATACTTGACATGGCATAGTTAAGCCTGGCTTTTCCTTCTACGCGGTAGCGATGGATGACATGTACACCATCGTCGATACCGATGCCAATCAACAATGGAAACCCGATCACATTGATGATAGTGAATTCGATACCCAACAATCCCATCAAGCCAAAAAGCCATACGACTGACATCATAAGCGGAATCAACGCAATGATTGTCACTTTCACTGATCTAAAATCCAGGAATAGAAGAATCACAATCGACAGTAAGGCAATACCGAATGCAAGCATACCTTTCCGGCCGGCAGTCTCAACCATTTCCTTCATAACCACCGGGGTGCCGGTGGCGTCAGGCACAGCGCGTAACATTGTCTTCAGAAATGGACTCGTGAATATACCATCCCAGATATCTTCATTGGAGTAGAATGCCATAAGGAAGTGCAAGCCATCCTCACTGACATAACGTGCCCGGTATGAATCCGGGACCATGTCAAGCTTAATTTTCTCGGGATTGCTCATTTGAGTGATGCGTTCTTTCATAACTTTTATGAAGTACCGTTGGTAGTTCCCCAAGCGAGCAGTAGCTTCGGAATGACTTTCAACATAATCAGCCAATTCTTCGGCATAGTTAACACCGACCTGATTGCCCTCCTCATCAAGCCCGATAAACTCGTTGGCTTTGTCAAACACTCTATCCAGCCCGTTTACGTAAGCCATTGAAGAAATTTCGATGATGTTGTCGCTGAAGCGACGTAACTGCTCGGCCAACAATTGAGCATCAATCTTGGTCTCTGGTGGCAGGTTGTCTTGGGCGGTACGAATCTCTTTCACATGAGGTAGACGTTTTTGCTGTTTGGGATCGGAGGGCAGGACCGTGGCAATTGATTCGACCATCCCGACCGTCGGTTTTGAATTCAAACGATCCTGGACCTTGTTGACTTCATCGATGCTATCAAAAATCGCCATCATATTATCCGGTGACATATGGAAACGCTTGACAATTTCTCTTTGCAGCCGTATCGACTCAAGCCCCTCAGGTTCAAGATCCATAGGGTTATCATTCATTCGCACTTTTGGAATCTGCAAAGCCAATAATACAGAAATCGCTATGGCAATTCCAACTGTGACCCACGGCATGATGCATGATAGATCACTCAACTTGCCGAGGAAATGGAATTCCATGTCGACCCGCTTCGGATGCTCCCTCTTTGTCATAAGCATCCATAGTTTTTCTTTTGCAACCAGAACCGCTGGAAGCAAGAAAATCGAGGCCAGCAGACAACAGATAATGCCGGTGCCCACAACGATACCGAATTCTCCAAAGGCTGGCGTTTTGATTGTCGCAATTGAAAGAAAGGCAATAGCGGTAGTAAGGGCGCCGGTCAAAAGGCCGCTGCCGATTTTCTGGTACGTTTTTGACACCGCCTTTTCAATCGTCTCGCCCTTATGGCGCAATTCAGAATATGAGGAAATGATATGAATAGCGTAGTCAATGCCTAATCCTAACAATACCACTGAGCACATCACAGTCATAATATTCAATCTGCCGATAACTATTTGGGCGATGCCGATATCCCACGTGATTCCGGTTACCAGTACCAGCATTGCCAACAGCGGCCCGCTCCACATTCGAAAGGATAAGACGAAAAGGGCCAGAATCAGGATCGTGGCAAAAAGCAGGTTTCTAATGGTATCGCTTACCCCCGCCCGCATTTCATCGCGTGTCACCACATGCATGCCGGTCTGACCGAAATGCACATCCGGATATCGTTCATTGAATTGATTAAGGCGTGCGTCAAGAGAATCGACCGCAATGGCTGACAGTTCAAACTCATTGACCGACATAGTCGGCGTAATGAAGATCAGCAACATCTTTTTGTCGCTGGATAGATAATATCCATCGCCGATAGTCACAGCGTCAACACCTGTTTGCACCGAGACAGAATCATCGGTTTTACCAGAAGCAGAAGCGGAAATCGAATGGAATAGCTCAAACATCCCATCCAGACCTCTTTCGGCATCCTTTTCCTGTTTGGTAAGATTGTCAGAATCACTGACCCATTGTGATTCGTAAACGTCGTTGACGTGTGTGACGAAGGGGACAAGGTTGTAATCGGTGAATAGAATTTTATTCTTCTTGAGATTCTTGGCCTTTTCAAGCATCAAGCCATGCTTTTTGATAAAATCTACGTCGTATTCATAGTCAACTCGCTTGAATGCCTTTTGCTTGACTGGATCACCCGATTCATCCTTGTATTCGATGACTATGTCGTCAAGGCTGACGACTATTTCTTCGGCCACCTCCGTAATGCGCTCTTTGCTTGGTCCTTCCAGCGCCAGAATGATGTTGGTAGCGGCACCAAATTCATCAATTACTTGTTGGAAGGTCTTTACAGATTGACTGTCCTGAGGAAGGAGCGACATCCAGGTTGCTTCTACCCTTATCTTATCCGCAAAGACACCGAGGACTATCGTTACTAGGAAAGATAAAATGAGTACAAGCCAATATCTGCGGTATGTAACATGACTAAGCCAGTCAAAAAATTTAGCGCGCATAAAACACCTCTCTGAAGCTTAGAAATATGCTCGCAGTCTGATGATTCCACCATTTCCCATATCTTCGGAGTACATTGTACCCTGCTTACCAGTGTAGATGTTTCCGAAAAACGTTAGCGTAACATCGTTGCCGACCGAGTATTCACACGTTGGGATCAAAAGCAAGCTGTTATCTGATATGCTGTATACAACCGATCCACCGACATTGATAAGGTCGGTGACCGGATAATATGTATAAGAGTATGCTTGGTCCCGGGCGAGGGTTTTCGTCTCGGTGGTGAGAAATCTCATCCAGTCGTTGAAGGAATACTGATTGTAATCCTTTCCTCCTTGCTCATTGTGATAATACTCTGCCATCATATACCACCCGGATGAAAAAGTGTAATCCATGCCGAT
>CAZYRH010000018.1:0-5099 GCA_964650395.1 uncultured Ignavibacteriales bacterium | reverse complement strand
ATTTTTGATATCGCTTTGAGTCAGCCTTTTCTTGCAGATTTCCGGATCGTCTTCGTCATAATAGTCAATTACCACCGGGACAAAATTGTCCTTTATAACCCGCATGACAATTTTGGCATAGTTGGAGCTTCCTTCCTTATTCTGTCTTAATACTATTTTGTAACAACTATAGCCTTCGGTTTTTTCGTCATCTAATCTCTCGGTATCAAAATCAGTAACAAAAGAATTGCCGCTGCCCATGTCTTCGTATGTGAAATCGCTTCCCTGCATCTTCTGCTTTTTGGCGTGGGTGGCCAGCTTGCGGATGCGATCGGTTCGGGGATAATAGGCCCAGATGTCATCGGCGTTGTTCAACATCAGCGTCGCCTGTCCTTTAACCCTGACCGGAGCAGTATACTTTATGACGTTTTTTTCACCTTTGTCGGCACTAAAGCTTTCATAGGTAAATTCGCGCTCCTTACCTGATGTGGTTACAATGGTCAGCTTTATGACACCCCAACAGGTTTCCTGATTCATCAGGTCTGATACCTTTTGTATTATTTGAGGCCCGGTCAGATCCTTGGCGATTAATGAGGGCTGCCAAGCAAAAATAAAAAGCAAAGTTGTGATTACCTTTCTCATAACTACACCTCATATCCTGAGCAGTCTTATTCCTGGTGCTGTGCAACCAGGTAGACTACCCAGCAGATGGTTTCATTTTTGACTTTTAGGATAACCAGAAAAATAGCTAATAGTCAAGCCCACAGGATGTAACGCTAAAAATGTTGTCAACCGGTGCGTTTGAGGTTCTGTTGGTTATTGCCAGCCAGCAGCGGGTGTGAACTGATAGCTTGTAAAATCCCGTCACACCTCTGACTTCGTCGGCGCCAAGACCTGACGAAACTCTGGACATGCATCCTTAATAATAGGATTTCGGCGGCTTATATTTTACTGGCCTACCAAATTGTAAAAAAATCAGCGTTATTGGAATCAATTACGCTTGACTATTGTTGTAAAATGTATAAATTTGTAGGCGCACTGACACATAGACTGCCAAAATGGCAGTGGCAATAGAGAGAAGAGTTAACTCGTTATGGCGTTTGAGAATCTGACTGACCGTGAAAAGCAAATATTGAACAATCTCATAGATTACTATATAGCGTTAGCTGATCCGGTGGGGTCGAGGGCTATTGCCAATAAGTTTAAAATGGGGATTTCGTCGGCAACAATCCGCAACACCCTTCAGGATCTTGAAGAGATGGGTCTGGTAAAGCAGCCACACACTTCTGCCGGCAGGGTGCCGACTGACTTGGGATACAGGGTCTATGTTGATTATCTGCTTAAACCTGAGATGCTTACGGAGGAAGAGGAAGAAGCCCTCAAGAGTTCCATTCTCAAAGAAGGTCGTGGAATAAATGAACTACTAGGGCAGACGTGCAAGATTCTTGGCGATATCACTCATCAACTTGGAGTCACGATAGCTCCAAAGTTTGAAGAGGGAACACTCAAACGGCTTGAATTGATACCGGTTGCTGAAGGTCGGATTATGGTGGTGGTAGTGGTCCGTTCTGGCCTGGCAAGGAGTGTAGTACTTGAAGTTGAAACTTCCATTTCAGAAACAGATGTGCTCGAGGTAGAATCTGTGCTCAATGAACGGTTGGTTGGACTCACGCTTGGCCACATTAGAAATACTGTTTCCAAGCGACTGGCTGACGCCTCCGGTCATGGCCGCTTGATCAATCTGATCATAGATTCAAAGGAAAAGATATGGAGTGAGGAACGAGCCGGGGATATTCATCTTTCCGGTGCAGACCATCTGCTGGTTCAGCCCGAATTCTCCAACATTCAAAAGATTTCAGGCCTGATAAAGCTGCTGGAAGACGGCACTGTTCTCTCGGATTTTCTCAGCGATGCCCAGGAAGAAGGGCTGGTAATCACAATTGGGAGGGAGAACAAGTTCAGTGAGATCATGAATTGTTCACTAGTTACATCTACGTATCAGGTAGGAAAGATCACCGGCACCATCGGCATCATCGGACCGACGAGGATGCCGTATAACAAGCTAGTGTCGGTTGTTGAGCTGACTGCCAGGACAATAACCGAAGCGCTTTCAGGTATAGATAGAAAGAGGGATAAGTAGCAGATGTCCAAGAAAAAACGGACCAGCGCAAAAATAACGGATTCGGAAACGGCCGGAAACGAAGCCACTTTAGAAGAACCTCAAACGGACGCTGAGCCATCCACTCCCGAGCAGGAGGCTGAACGTCCAGGAGAGGAAGCTGTTGAGGCCGACCAGCCCTCAGGCAATGTATCGGAAGAAGCCGAAGTCGCTGACGTTACCAAGGCTGAAGATGAATCAGGGGAAGAGCCGAGTGAAGAGGAGAAGTTGAAAAGGCGCATAGAAGAGCTGGAGGACAAGCTCCTTCGCACGGCTGCTGACTTTGACAATTATAAGAAGCGGATGGTGCGGCAGTATGAAGAGATAGTCCGTTTTGCTAATGACAAAATCCTGGTCGAACTGCTGGAAGTGGTGGACAATTTTGAACGCGCCTTGCAGTACACCAATGATGACAATGATAATACTGACTTTGAGGCGCTTCGCAAAGGGACGGAACTTATTTATAACCAAATGGCCAGCCTGCTGGGAAAATTCGACGTTACTCCAATTGAAGCCGTGGGACAGCCGTTTGACCCTAATTGGCATGAAGCTTTGATGCAGATCGATTCGGATGAATATCCGGAAGGTGTGATTGCGTTGGAAATGAGCAAGGGATACAAACGAGGGGATCGAGTTATTCGCCACAGCAAGGTGGGCGTCAGTAAAGGGAAGCCAAAGCTGGGAAAACAGGATAAAAATGAGTAACGAGGTTGGATTTCATCCTGTGTATGTCGAATGTCTCAGTCTCCCATGGTGGTGTAGTTTAGTGGCAGATGAGAAGAGGCTGTCTCATAAGTACCGGATTAGGGTAAGCTGGCGTTTGTGTCATTCCCGCGCAAGCGGGAATCCAGTGGTTAGGGTGTCTATGTTCTACTATCGTAGTCTCTTTGAACATTTAAAGTTAATCCTTCTGGATTCCTGCTTTCGCAGGAATGACGGTTGTGATCGGGAGTTGAGTTCCAATACGTTTTCGTATCCGTATCATCTTCGGAACCGACTTCTGAGACAACATCAGGACATATGCTGCTCACAAATGTAGAATTAACAAAGGATAGATATATAGGAGTGTATTAAAATGGGAAAAGTGATTGGCATTGATCTTGGGACAACCAACTCATGCGTGGCTGTTCTGGAGGGAAAAGACCCGGTTGTTATAGCAAATCTTGAAGGCGCCCGCACCACGCCCTCAGTGGTGGCGTTTACAAAGGATGGCGAGCGTCTTGTTGGGGCAGCCGCCAAAAGGCAAGCGGTAACTAACCCGGAGAACACCGTTGCCTCTATCAAGCGTTTCATGGGGCGCATGCACGGCGAGGTGTCTTCGGAAGAGAAAATAGTCCCCTACAAGGTCACCGAAAATGAGAGGGGGGCAGTTCTGGTTGAAGTCCAGGGCAAGACCTACTCGCCGCCGGAGATATCGGCAATGGTGCTGCAGTCGCTGAAGCAGGCGGCAGAAAGCTATCTCGGGCAGGAAGTCAAGCAGGCGGTCATCACAGTTCCGGCCTATTTCAACGATTCCCAGCGACAGGCAACCAAGGATGCCGGTCGGATTGCCGGCCTGGAAGTCTTGCGCATTATCAATGAACCGACGGCTGCCTCGCTGGCGTACGGCCTTGATAAGAAGGGGAGTGCCAAAATAGCCGTCTTCGATCTCGGCGGTGGCACCTTTGACATTTCCATCCTTGAAATTGGCGAGGGTGTGTTTGAGGTGTGTTCCACCAACGGCGATACACACCTCGGCGGCGATGACTTCGATCAGACGATCATTGACTGGATGGCTAGTGAGTTTCTCAAATCGAACGGGATTGACCTGCGCAAGGATCGTATGGCGCTTCAGCGTCTGAAAGAGGCAGCGGAGAAGGCCAAGGTAGAGCTGTCGTCTACTCTTCAGACTAATGTCAATCTGCCCTTTATTACCGCTGATCAATCCGGCCCCAGGCATCTTGACCTGACTCTCTCGCGGTCGAAACTGGACCAGTTAACGGATCATCTTATTCAACGCACTGTCGAGCCGTGCAAGGCGGCGCTGGCCGATGCCAAGCTGCCGTCCTCCGACATTGATGAGGTGGTGCTGGTTGGAGGCATGACCCGAATGCCAAAAGTGATTGAGCTGGTGAAGGAAGTTTTTGGAAGGGAACCGCACAAGGGCGTCAACCCGGACGAGGTGGTTGCTATTGGAGCAGCTATTCAAGCTGGTGTTCTCTCTGGAGAGATGAAGGACATTGTCCTTCTTGATGTCACTCCGCTGTCGCTTGGTATCGAAACGCTCGGCGGTGTCATGACCAGGCTGATCGAACGAAATACGACAATCCCGACCAAGAAATCCCAGATCTTCTCCACTGCCGACGATAATCAGCCGGCGGTGTCAATCCATGTCCTCCAGGGTGAACGCCAGATGGCGATTGATAATCGTACGCTGGGAAGATTTGACTTGGTCGGTATTCCGCCTGCACCGCGCGGCGTGCCTCAGATCGAAGTTAGCTTTGACATTGACGCTAACGGCATTGTTCATGTCAGCGCTAAAGACCTGGCGACTAGCAAGGAGCAATCAATCAAGATTGAGGTTTCCTCCGGCATGTCTGATCGGGAGGTTGATAAGATGGTTCAGGACGCCGAAAAGTATGCCGAGGAGGACAAGGAAAAGGGAGAGCTCATAAAAGCCCGCAACGAAGCCGACCAGCTTGTTTATGCTACTGAAAAAACCCTCAAGGAACATGGTGACAAGGTCGCCGAGGACGAGAAGAAAAAGATCGAAGAGGCGATTAAGAACCTCAAGGATGCCATGGCCGGTGAGTCAATAGAGCCGATCAACCGCGCCAAAGAAGCTCTCACCACTGTCTCACACAAGCTCGCCGAAGAGATGTACAAACATGCCCAGGCCGCGAGCGGCGCTCAAGCCGGGCCGGAAGCAGCAACAGGAACGTCCGCCGATGCGGAGGGTGAGAAGAAAGAAGAGAAGGGAGAG
>CAZYRH010000017.1:12131-26378 GCA_964650395.1 uncultured Ignavibacteriales bacterium | reverse complement strand
CGATAATCGATATTTGAATGGCGTCAGTATATTAAGTTAGCCCAGAGCAGGCACAGTTATGCCGGAAAACCAGGAAAACGACAAAACTCAGACCCACATCGTCCTGACCAAGGGCACAATGATGTCGCACTACCGGATTATCGAGAAGATCGGTGCCGGTGGGATGGGGGAGGTCTACCTGGCCGAGGACACCAAGCTCAAGCGTCGGGTGGCTCTGAAGTTCCTGCCGTCACACTTATGCCAGGATGAGGACGCCAAAGCTCGCTTCAAACGTGAGGCTCAGGCTGCTGCCAAGCTGAGTCATCCAAACATCATCACTATACACGAGGTAAGCGAACATCAAGGTCGCCCGTTCTTCTCTATGGAGCATATTGAAGGGAAATCGCTTCGCCACCTCATAAAGAGTCAGGAGTTAGACCTTGACCATGTTATCAAGCTGTCCATTCAAATATGTGATGGATTGAGCAAGGCTCATCAGGCCGGTATCACGCACCGGGACATTAAGCCGTCCAATATCGTCATCGATGCTGATGGCCGACCCAAGCTGCTTGATTTTGGGTTGGCCGCAGTCAAGGGCACGGACAAACTAACCAAGACCGGTTCCACACTCGGCACAGTTGGCTACATGTCGCCGGAACAGGCTCGGGGCCAAAAGGTTGATCAGCGTTCGGATATTTTCTCGCTCGGCGTGGTTCTCTATGAAATGATCACCGGACGGAGGCCGTTCAAAGGGGAGGATGATGCCGCGACACTGCACGCCGTCACTAATGAGACACCGGAGCCGCTGGCACGCTACAAGGCAGGCGTTCCCGACGAACTGCAGCAGATTGTAGATCGGGCGCTCGAGAAGGATATCGAGACGCGCTACCAGACAGCCTCCGGGATGCTGGCGGATTTGAGACGGCTAGCGGCATCCGAACGTGTAACCATTCCTGCAAAGAAGAGGGCATGGAGGCTTAGGTGGGTAGTTGCGATATCGCTTCTAATCATAGTAGTGTCATGGGGCAGTTTGCAACTCAAGGATTGGCTGACCCCGGAGAAAATTCAGGCGAAATCCCTGGCGATTGTTGACTTCGACAACATCGGCGCTGAGGAGGATGCCTACCTGGCTAGCGGTCTGGCCGAAGACCTGGCCGTCAAGCTCCGGAAGCTGGAAGGTTTTCGTGTAGCCAGCAGTGGTGATATTCGTCGCCTGGCCAAGGAGAATCTATTGCCGAGAGAGATTGCTGCCCGCCTGGGAGTTCAGTACGCCCTCGGCGGGTCGTTGCTGCGACAGGACACGCTGGTGCGGGTACACGCGGAGCTGATTGAGAAGAAGACCGGAAATGTCATCTGGTCGGATCAGATTGACTGGCAGCTCACCGAGATATTCCAGTTCATGGATGAGGTTTCCCAAAAGATCGCCCAGGCTCTGGAGGTCCATCTTACGCCAGTGGACAAGGCTGCAATGGCAGCCAAGCCTACCAACGATGCCGCGGCGTATGACCATTACCTGAAGGGTCGCCACTACTACTATAACGTCACCTTCAGAGACAATGATCTTGCCGAGAAAGAGTTTGAGAGAGCGCTGCAGCTTGATCCGGACTATCCTTTGGCTTTGGCCGGTCTGGCCGATGCGTATGTGCAACGCTATAAGGAACGGTTTGACTATGACGAGTACTGGCTGGATTCATCCAAGGCGCTCATAGATCGGGCACTGTCGCTTGACTCGGATCTTGCGGAGGCATACGAATCGCGCGCCGAAGTTTTTCTGCAGGAAGACAACATAACTGGTGCCCGCAAAGCGGCCGAGAAGGCGAGAGATCTTCAGCCTGATTGGGATGAACCGTATGTCCATCTGGGTGACATCTTTTTGAAGCGCGGAGAGCGCAGCCAGGCTCTGGCCATGTTCGACACCGCTTTGAGTTTGCGGCCAAGCGTGGATGCCTGGTGTGGCAAGGGTCATATTCTTCTAAAACGCGGGCAAACGGATTCGGCCAAAGCAGCTTATCTGGCAGCAGTGGAGTTGAATCCCAATCAAGATCGCCCCTACCTTAGACTTGGCGATTTATACCAATACGGTTTGTACGAAGGAGAGAAGGCGGAGAGCCTCTATCAACGTGCCATCGAAGTGCGACCCGACCACGCCGCTGGCTATGAACAGCTAAGCTGGGAGATGTACAACCGGGGAAGTGTTCAAGAGGGCGAAAAAATTCTTCGAAGTTTTGTGGAGCGGTTTCCCTATAGCTGGGATGGTTATGAGGCGCTTTATGAATATGTGGCGTGGTGGAAGGTTGATTATCCGGCTGCCGTCAAGATCGTTGAGGAGGCTGTGAATCGCAGTCCGAATCGCGTATGGCCCCATCTCCTTTTAGCTTCCGCGTATGCGGAAAAAATGCCACCAGAGGCGGAATCAGATACGGGGGTGCCGGTATCGGAGAAGGCAGTCCAAGCAGTGGAGCGGGCGCTTGCCCTGCGACCCAATTCCGGCCGGGTGTTGGAATGGGCCGGTGACGTGTACAGTTCTCTCAATCGTTCTAACGAGGCCATGAAATACTATCGGCGCGCGCTGGAGATCAGGCCCGGTTCCAGCGAGCTACTCATTAGCATTGCATCGAATCTCAGATGGCTGAGACAATATGAAAAAGCGGCTGAGTTTGCGCAGCAAGCGGTGAGCCAAGCACCGGGACAGTGGAGGTGCTATAATGAACTCCGGCGTTCCTTGGTTCACCTCAACAGATGGCAGGAATTCTTTGACATTATCCAACAGGCCACCAGAGACTATGGAGATGACCCGATATTTCTTCTCCTCCTCGGCCATGAGCAGTGCGTAGCCGGTCAGTATGAAGAGGCAATAAACAGTTGTCAGCGTGCTTTGGAAAGAAAGAGGGATGATAATACCCTGCTGGGGCTTGGTAGCGCCCTGTGGCTATCCGGGGACGTGGAAGGTGCTCTGGCTGCATGTAGAGAAGGGAAGTTCTATTATGAATATGGCCACAGGATCGTAGCCATACTGAAAGCAGAGGGCAGATTTGACGAAATAGACCATTATCTTGACAGCATTAAAACTCCAATTCCAGGTCATAATTTATCTGGTGTAGATTTTTGGGCATGGGTCGCAGGTCCATACTATATGTCGATGCGACGGTTTGATGATGCCCTCGCTGTTTGCAGGGAGTATCGGGAAAGTGGTGAAGAAACCTGGTCAATTGATATTTCAATCATGATGGCAGAATGCTACAGGCAAAAAGGGGAAATCGATAGTGCTCGACATCTTTTGGAAGGATTAGCTGATATTGCAACAGGGGAGTACCGACCCTTGACACTTAGAGAGCTGGCACTATTAGAGGCAATCAGCTCGCAAGATCTTACCGCGGCTCTGGAACTGGCCGAAAAGGCACAAGCTGAAGGGAATATTCCTATTGATCCGGTGGATGAATCTCTTTTGCGCTTACAGTATGCCAATGGGAAGACAGATAATGCCCTGAAAACTCTTGAACAAATGCCGTCTGTATCCTCTTATGCATCCGTCCCCTACCGTAGGGCTCAAATAGCAGCAGCCATTGGTTCCAGTAACGCCAGGGCATGTCTTGATGAAGCCATATCGAGCTTGACTCGATTAACCCGTGGGGAACTGGTTGATTACAGCATAAATGCTGATGCATCCGCTTTTCTTGCTATGGCATTGGCCCGAGCGAAAAGATCAGATGAAGCTCGGCAAGAGATCAGGCGGGCGCTGAAGCTGGAACCTGAGCGAGCTGACATTGCCTACAACGCCGCCTGCGCCTATTCTCTCATTGGTGACACTGCCCTAGCTCTTCAGTGGCTTGAGACTGCCGTCGAGCGTGGATACCTGGAACTATGGTGGGCACGAGTCGACCCCGACCTGGACCCCCTGCGCGAACTCTCCCGCTTCAAAGAAATCATGAACGACTGGGACCGCCGGATACAGGCAACGTTGAAGAAGTAGGACACAGGCTTATGAATAGAAACGACGACAACACCCGTACCCACGTTGTCCTGACCAATGGGACAATGGTGTCGCACTACCGGATTGTCGAGAAGATCGGTGCCGGTGGCATGGGCGAAGTGTATCTTGCCGATGATACGAAGCTCAAGCGCTAGCGACATTTGAAGTTCCTGGTAGGGCGTGAGCTTAAAGTCTTCATTTACTTCTAACCATAGCAGCAGACTCTGCAGCCATTTGCGGAAAATGAGCAAGAAAAATGTAAAAGAGGCTTGATTTATCAAAAACTGTGCCGATACTTAACCTGGAGATAAGTCAAGGAAGTGGCCATGAACAAAGTGAAAATACTGGTAATTGATGACGACCCCAAGGTCGCCTGGATCTTGTCGGAGGGGCTTTCATCCAAGTTTGATTTTGTCTCAGCCCGTGACGGTATCGAGGGTCTGCAGATGGTTTCGACCGAAAAACCGGAATTGATCCTGCTGGATATCAAGATGCCCGGCATGAACGGGATTGACGTTCTGGAAAAACTGAACAAGGTTGAGCATCATCCCGAAGTTATTATGGTTTCGGGGCATGGCGATACCGATTCTGTAGTTCAGTCGGTCAAGCTGGGGGCGGTGGAGTTTGTCAACAAGCCTTTTGACGTCCAGGAAATTGAAATCCGCATCAATGGTGTCCTGGAGCGCAATCAGCTAAGAAAAGAAGTGAAAGAACTCAAGACAGAACTGGAAGCTAAGGACCCTTATGCGAATTTCATCGGTGACTCCCTGGCTATGCAAAAGGCGAAGGAGATAATCGAACAGGTGGCGGATTCCGAACTAACTGTTCTAATACGCGGCGAATCGGGGACGGGCAAGGAAATAGCCGCACGATCGCTTCACCAACTTTCCCGGCGCAAAGACAAACAGTTTGTAAAGATTAATTGTGCGGCGATACCGCGCGACTTGCTCGAAGCAGAGATGTTCGGTTATGAAAAGGGCGCTTTCACCGGCGCTCACAAGACCAAGCAAGGCCGGTTTGAAGTGGCTGATAAGGGTACGATTTTCCTGGATGAAATCGGTGACATGCCGCTGGAACTGCAGTCCAAACTCTTGCAGGTATTGGAGCAACAGGAGTTTGTGCGGGTGGGAGGAATTCACAACATTCATGTGGACGTAAGGATAATCTGTGCTACCAACCGCAACCTGGAAGGCGCTATCCAAGAACACGCTTTCCGGGATGATCTGTTTTACAGATTAAACGAAATAACCCTCGTTCTTGCTCCGCTTAGGGAGAAGCCGGAAGATATTCCGCTGCTGGCCAACCACTTTATTGAAAAGTACAAGAAGTTGTACGGTAAACAATTCTCTCATCTTTCAGCAGAGGTTGTCGACCAATTAATGACTTTCACGTGGCCGGGGAATGTCCGTCAGCTTGAGAACATGATAAAACAAGTGGTGGTGAGAGGAGATGACTTAATCATATCTGATCTGATTACTTCCGCAACCATGCAACCGACTGCCCGTATAGCCGTTGGTACCCTACAAACTCCTCTTGCCGCATCTATCCAACCGGAGCTTTCAAACAGCTATTCCCTCAAGGGGCGGATCGGAAAGACGGTGGCAGAGGAAGAAAAAAAGCTCATCGCTGAAGTCCTCACCAAGACTAACTGGAACCGACGCAAGGCGGCTGATCTGCTTGAAATAAGTTACAGGTCTCTTTTATACAAGATCAAAGATTACAATCTTAATGCTGTCAAGTAGGTCAGTGAGTGGATCACTGACCTCAACACTCTGGCTATTATTGTTGCACTAAATGTGCATCGTTCTGCACTGTCGATTGTTGTTTTACCCTGACACATCCGTGTCAGTTGTCTCCTGTCTGTCTGGAATTCATTTGTCAATCAATCATTTACTATCATTTTATGGATCACAAAGAGAACGCCTTTGTGAAATCTTTTCTCCTTTTTGAGAGTAGGCACACTTGCGGAATGATTATTGCTGTCTAATTGTTGAGCGATTCAGGCATTCGTATGATGAACGAACTGGACATTCGAAGCTTATCGGCTGACTCTTTCGTGGTGAGAGTCGGTGCGGAACTGAAAAGAGCTGAGAGATACCGTTTTTTTGTCTCTCTGGTAGCGCTTGACTTATCGTTTATCCGCACCCTGTTTGGAGATGACAACCACCAGATGGTGAATACTCTCCTTGAGACCATCCAATCAAATACTCGAGTAATTGACAACCTATCTCTTACAGGTGATCTAAAGCTCGTATTGTTGTTGCCTGAGACCTCGCGGCAAGGAGCTGAAATTACCGCCAGGAGATTGAGCGAACTGATCCGCAAGGGCCTATCCTTGCATTCAGATCGAAAGATTGAAGACATGATTCCTCTGGAAATGGCTTCATTTCCTGATGCTGCCGGAGCCAAGACCGTGAAAGATTTTGTGCGGGAACTATTAGAACAAAGCAGAAACTAATTATTCCCTGTTTTCTATACCTCCCATTCCCATTGAAGATCGTCCATCCCCTCCGGACGGTCTTCTTTTATGTAAAACCTTGTGCTTTTTGAGTACCCTCACACTGTTGATTTTTAGCAATTGATCGGCGATTGTCCTCCGTTTGTTCGGCTCCTGGTAAGGAGTCTCGATACGCAAGACGCCAAATATCACTACAGGACATTAGAGCAAACAATCTTCTGCGAATCACCACCCCAGAATCTGTTCGAGGTTCTTGTTGATTTTTTCGATACGCTCCCGGAAATCATCCTTTTTGTTTTTTTCTCGCTTGATGACTTCCTTCGGGGCGTGGGCAAGAAAGTCGCCGTTGGCTAGTTTCTTTGATGTTTTTTCAAGTTGGACTTTCAAATTCCCGAGTTCCTTTTCCAGCCGTTTCTTCTCGACCTCGACATTGATTAAACCCGCCAGCGGAACAAATACTTCGGCTCCGGAAATGACGGTGGAAGCCACCACAGGAGGTTTCTTTATATCCACGCCGGTATAGAGGTTTTCCACCCTGGCTAAGGAACGAAAATAGCCAATATGTTTTTGCAACAATTCGCCAAACGAAGCATCCTTCACGCGAACATAAAGGTCCGACTTCTTGCCTGGATTGACGTTGAGTTCCGCTCTAATCGCGCGCACGGCAGAGACAACGGCCTGAATCTGCTCAAGGCTTTGCTCCAGTTGGTCGTTTTTGTATTTCCCCTCACTTTTCGGCCAGGTGCTGAATGTGAGCGTTGCGTCACTGTTCTCTTTGAGATTGAGCAGGTCAAGGTAAATTCGTTCCGTGACAAAGGGCACAAACGGGTGCAGCAGCTTCAGTATCTGATATAGTAAGTAGGTAGCAACGTCGAGTGATCCTTCTCGGATGGGTATCCCCGGTCGGTCAGGTTTGATTAATTCTATATACCAGGAACAATAGTCGTTCCAGACAAAGTTATACAGCATCTTGGCGGCGGCAGAGAGACGAAATTCGCTGAATGCCTTGTTAACCGCCTCAATGGTACATTCCAAACGTGAGAGTATCCAGCGGTCAAATATGACCAGGTCGTTGTCGTTCACTTCATGGATGACGGCGGATCGACCCTCAAGACGCATCATAATGAATCGGGAGACCTGGTGCAGTTTGTTAACGAAGTTACGGCCGATCTCAAACGTGTTCTTGCCAATCCAGGGGTCCTGTCCGTCGGGTGTGGCTAAAACCATCGAGAAACGGAGGGCATCCGTGCCGTACTTGTCTATGATTTCAAGCGGATCTATCCCGTTGCCAAGTGACTTGGACATCCTGATGCCGTTAGCGTCACGCACGGTCCCATGGATATACACGTCTGAAAACGGAGCTTCGCCCACAAATTCAAAGCCAGCCATCACCATGCGGGCCACCCATAAGAAGATAATATCTGGGGCGGTAGTCAAAACCTTGGTTGGGTAAAACCTTTCTAGCTCCGCAGTATCGTCCGGCCAGCCCATAGTAGAAAACGGCCACAGCCACGAGGAAAACCAAGTGTCGAGCACATCTTCATCCTGCTCCAGAGCTTCCGGTTCGTACCCCGGACACTGTTCGGCCATGGGGCGGTCAACCGAAACGAACATAGCGCCATCCTCAGCATACCAGACCGGTATCCGATGTCCCCACCAGAGCTGACGGGAGATGCACCAGTCGCGGATGTTCTCCATCCAGTGCAGGTACGTCTTTGACCAGTAGTCCGGATGGAACCGTATTTTTCCACTCTTAACAGCCTCAATCGCCGGCTGGGCCATCTCGCTCATCTTAACAAACCACTGATCCGACGGGTACGGTTCAATGACATTATGACAACGGTAGCAGGTTCCTGCTGATAGTTGATATTTCTCAGTTTTTTCGAGCAGTCCTTTCTTTTTCAGCTCTTCGACTAATTGCTTGCGGCCCTCATACCGGTCAAGCCCCTTGAGCTTGCCGGCATTCTCATTGAGAGTACCATCGGTATTGAGAATGTTTACCTCGGGCAAATCATGTCGGCGCGCGATTTCAAAATCGTTAGGATCATGAGCAGGCGTAACTTTTACAACTCCCGTTCCAAACTCCGGATCAACATAGCTGTCGGCGACGATGGGGATCTCCCGCTCCAGAATCGGCAGGATGACTGTTTTTCCGACATACTTTTTGTAGCGGCTGTCCTTCGGCGACACAGCCAGGGCGGTATCGCCTAACATCGTTTCGGGCCGGGTGGTGGCGACGGTAAGATACTCATCCGAGCCCTTGATCTTGTACTTGATATACCAAAGGTGGCTGTCGAAGGTCTGATGTTCAACCTCGTCGTCGGATAAAGAAGTCTGGCATGAAGGGCACCAGTTGACGATCCGATGGCCCCGGTAAATCCAACCTTTTTCATATAAGTGGGTGAACACTTTGGCCACGGCCCGTGAAAGACCTTCGTCGAGCGTAAAGCGGGTACGGTCCCAGTCACAGGAACAACCGATCTTTTTCAGTTGATTCAGGATTATCTCTTTGTTGCGCATGGCCCACTCGGCAGTCCTCTTAACAAACTTCTGCCGGCCCATCTCTCGTCTGGTGATTCCTTCCTTGGCGAGTTGCTTTTCCACAACCACCTGGGTTGCTATTCCGGCGTGGTCGGCGCCTGGAATCCATTCGGCTTCATATCCCTCCATACGGTGTTTCCGGATGAGGACATCCTGGACGGTGTTATTGAGGGCATGGCCGAGATGCAATACATCGGTGACATTCGGTGGGGGAATGACAATGGAATAAGGCTTTTTATCCGAATCGACCCGGCCATGAAACCACCCAGCGTCCAGCCAGTGTTGGTACAGGCGATCCTCGACTTCAACCGGGGAATAGGCTGATGATTTTTTGGTTCTGTTGCCGTTTTCCTTGCTCATGTCCTTACTATTCTTTATATTTGCCAACAAGTAAATAATTGCCGGATCAGTTGGTTCTCGAACGCAAAAGTATAGTTTTGCACGCCCCTTTTGTCAAGGCAATAGACGAACCGCCAAAGGCGGGCTAGCAAGAAGGCGTAACCGGCATTAGGTAGTATTATCGTCAGAAATGTCTGATATCAAAAGCCGCATACTCGATAAAACCCTCACTCCTTTTGAGAGGCTCATAGAGCTCATTGCTGTGCTCCGTTCCCCGGAAGGCTGTGCCTGGGATCGCAAGCAGACTCATCAGAGCCTTTTGCCGTATCTGATTGAAGAGACCTACGAGGTGGTTGAGGCGGTGGAAGCGGAGGATTACGAGGCCCTCCGCGAGGAGTTGGGGGATTTGCTGTGCCAAGTGATTTACCATGGTCAGTTGGCCAAGGAGGCCGGGGTATTCGATATTGATGATTCAATAAACTGCATTGTCGATAAGCTGGTCAGACGGCACCCGCACGTGTTTGAGAAACGTAAGAACCTCAATCCCAAGCAGGTCAAGCAACAGTGGGAAAAGCTCAAAATAGAATCGGGCCGACATAAGTCCGTTCTTTCCGGCATTCCCGGCTCTATGCCGGCGCTGACCATGGCCTTCCGCATCGGCGAAAAGGCTGGCGGGGTGGGGTTTGACTGGAAACAGCCTGCCGACGTCATGGACAAACTCGATGAAGAAATAAAGGAAATCAGAGAGGCAATACTGAGGGGAGAAAAACAGGCGTTGTCAGAGGAGATCGGCGACCTGCTTTTTGCCACCGCTTCCTTGGCTCGAAAACTGGAGATTGACCCGGAACAAGCTCTACGGAGCTCTTTGAAAAAGTTCCGGCAACGGTTTGAAAAACTTCAGCAGCGCGTGAAGGGAGCAGGCAAAAGTTTTGATGATTTTTCTCTTGAGCAATTGGAAGAGATCTGGCAGGCAATAAAGTGATGCCCGACCTCGGAGAGTCGACCAGAGCAGGAGTTCAACAAATAATATCGACCTACCTCTGATGGTTAGATAAGACTCGATAGAGGTTGATATTCTCTTGTCGAGTAAAATCTTCACGGCAAAAACCATAAATTTTTTGTTGTTTTCAAAAATGTCCAAACTTAGCTTAATGGTGGATTGGAGTGACTATAGGCGTAAGGTGTGATAAATAGAAAGAGGTTGCGAAGTTGAAGTGATTGAACATAAGTGAAAAGAGACTTGTTACCTAAGAGGAATTTCCAAGGAGGAATGCCTATGAAGTGAGTGCTGAAGAGCGGATTAGGATGCTTTGGTTGCCGGGTCAAGTATCTGGAAAGCTGTAAACAGCATGCAACAGCAATGACCTTAAAGTAAGGATAGTAAACATGAAAAGAGTTTTAATTATAACGTTTTCTCTGATGTTGCTGATGAGCGTAAGCTCATTTGCAACTAATACCCGTGTTCTGACCATGGGTGAGAACAACACCATCCTTTTGGATGAAGCCAATATCTGGCAATTCCCCTCGCGGATCAATGACTACCCAAACATCGTCTTCGGCGAGTTTGGGGTGGAGAGCGATACCGGCCGTTTCACTGAGCTTGGGATTCACTGGAGATTCAACGAGGATAATCCATGGGTGCTTGGGACATATCTGCACAACAGCAATGCCGTGTACCCCATAAATAGCCCATTATGGCCTATCGGCTACGACTTTGATTTTGTCCCGTTTGACTGGTCCTTGATGTCGAACCAGAGGATTGACCTGCTTTACGGACGGCAGTTAGGTGCGAACCAGATTCCTTTTGGCTTCCGCTTCAGTCTCATTCACTCCTCACAGCGCTATGACGTACCGACCAATGTCAATGAGGAAGGGTTCGCTGTTTATGATTTTGCAGCGGGGTTGACCCTAGGTGCTGGCGTAACTGATATTGCGGCGGGGCTCCAGCTTATGACCTGGACCGACAAGGGAACGTTAGCCGCCTCAACTGCCTGGGACGAAAGCAAACCGAAGGGGAACTACCTTCTCTATGCTGAAGGACGTCACTTCTGGCAGGTAAACCCGACTTACACCGTTGTCCCTCATGCTGTAGTGTACATTGGCAAGAACGAAGCTGAGTACTATGAGCTTAGCGGGAGCACCGACTCTCTGGCCCAGACTGACAAGTACGATTGGTTTGGCATTGAGTTTGGAGCGGGTTTCCAGTTTGCGCCATCAAACGATGCAATGGCAGTTATCGACTTCGGTATACGGTATGACAAACTTGATGGCGAATTTAAGAATACCGATACCGCGATTGGCACCCTTGATGCTTCCTCGAAAACAACTGCCGTTCCTTTCTTCAAAGCGGGAGCCGACTTGAAAGTATTTAAGTGGATGGATCTTCGCGTTGGCGCGACATCCTACTGGGATAGACATACGGTTGAAAACGATTCCCCATACAAACTGATTCAGAATAATACCCAAAACGCTACCTATCTCGGCTTCGGTTTCCACTGGGGTGACCTGCATGTTGACACCTATACCGATCCGGACCTTTTCCTGAAAGGGTTTAACTTCATATCAGGCGAGACAAACAGTATGAACTTCCAAATTTCGGCAATATATGAACTGATGTAGGCCGTTTTTCCCTCCTTCAAAAAAAGCCCGACCCGCCTCAGGCGGGCCGGGCTTTTTTTAGCTTTACAAAGTTGGTGTCGGCAGCGTAGCGTTAGCAAACTTTTGGGGTGCTGACATGCGACTCGGCAAAACAGCCTCTTAGCAATTAGGTGTTGGATGGTTCGCCAACACCGCCAAAAGCCAGCGGTGGGTAGATCATTAGCGGCGTGAATTCATTCAATTAGGCTGCGTACCTTCTCAATGTCACGATTCGCCTGTTCGTAATCATCGGGTCGACCAATATCAAGCCAGTACCCGTCAAACGGAAACATATTGATGGGCTCTTTTCGCTCAAGCATGGTTAACATAAGATCGTCAAACCCAAATTTCACATCTTCCGGCACTAAATTCAATATCTTGCGCGAGAAGATATAGATTCCCATTGAGACAGTGAAGCTATATGTCGGTTTCTCCCGAAACCCAATAAGAGAGCCATCGGCTCCAACCTCTAAGACGCCGTAGTCAATCTTGCTTACCCTCTGATGAGTAGCCACGGTCAGTTTGGTTTGACTGCTGGTGTGATGATCGAATAGGACTTTGAAATCAAGGTCAGTCAAAATGTCACCGTTGGCGACAATGAAATGTTCAGGAAGGCTTTTGATCAGCTTGAGTGGCCCTACGGTTGAGAGTGGCGTCTCTTCATGCGAATAGAGTATCTCCAAGCCAAGCCGACTGCCGTCCCCCAGCACCGCCATTATGAGGTGGGCCAGGTGATTAACTGCAAGGTGGACTTTTCTGACGCCGCACTTTTTCATCCGTCTCAAGAGTATCTCGATAATCGGCTCATTGGCCACAGCTACGAGCGGCTTGGGGATTTCGGCCGTATAGGGCTGTAATCGGGTGCCTCTACCCCCGGCCAGGATCACTGCTTCCATGACAATACTTCCCCATCTTCGCAGTTAGTTCCCTGATACGTCTCATTATGCATTCCGATAGCGGGCGTCATCAGGATTTTTAATCAAGCCCGAAGTGAGAGCAAAAAGTATTTCCCTGATCCCATCAGTAACTCGCTTGGTTATGGAAAAGCCAAGCTGAGCATGTATTTTGTCGCAGTTCACGCGGTAATTACGCGGGTCGTCATGGTCGCGAACGTACGAGACATTATCACGCATGTCCGGCAGTTCTTCAAGGATCAACTCTACCAGCGTTTTTTTCTGGTAGTTCTCCGACGTATCCCCAACGTTGAAAGCTTGATATGCGACTTGGGAGGGATCAGTTTCCAGCACTTTGAGACAGGCTCTCGCCAGATCACCTACGTGACAATAGGGACGCCAAAAATGTTCGCCATAGACCTCAAGTTTCCTTGCCAGCAGTAGTTCCTTGGTGAACTCGTTGACGGTCAGGTCAAAACGCGGACGCCCTGAAAGCCCAAAGGCTGTCGCAAAGCGAAGGCAGGTTGGGGCAAAGTCAGACTGTCCCAAACCAAGCAGGTACCGTTCAAAATCTACTTTCAACTCAGCGTACAGAGATACCGGATTAAGCGGCGAAGTTTCATCCACATAAGCGGTGCTTGCCTCATCGTCGGCACTTGCGCCGTAAGTGACACTATTATCCATGGTGCCATAGTTGCTGCAGGTGGAGGCAAAGATAAAGCGCTTCACCCGGTGGGCAATGGCCTTTTCACAAAGCGTCTCCGAAGCAGTTTTATTGATCTCTGTGGCCAGTTTCGGGGTCTTCTGGCAGGCTCGGTCGCCAACAACAGCCGCTAAGTGGACAACAGCATCTGCTCCCTCAAGAGCATGGTCTACATCATTCGCATTCCGAATATCACCTATGATCAACTCAAAATTGGAATGGGGTAAATAGGACAAAATGGCTCCGCCGCCGAAGGAGAGATTATCAATCGTACGGACGGAATATCCCTCTTCCAATAGCAGAGCAATCACCGCTGAGCCAATGTAGCCGGCGCCACCTGTTACCAAAATCGTTTTGCCTGGAGACGACATTACTCTATCAGGGGAGCTGACCAAGCCGTATCCGGAAAGGGGATCTCACCTGAAACCAATCCCATTGTCATTGCTTACACAGCACATTAAAGCAAAATCGGACGTAGCTTCGTTTTTAGCAGATCTGTTACAGCTTTTCAAGGGTCTGGCGAGCAATCTCATGATTTTCACCCTTCAAACCAAGATCAATGGCCTTTTGCAGGTTCTCCCGGGCCTGTTTTTTCTCCTCTTTGAACATAGCCATACCTATTCTAAAGAACGGCTCCGGTTCGTTCTTATGGGAGTGACTGGCTTTCAATGCTTCACCGCGCGACAGATCATAGCGACCTATTTGAAAGTAAACATAACACAGATTC